>JAJZFS010000100.1 GCA_021805245.1 Pseudomonadota bacterium
GTCGAAGTGCAGGCGCTGGTGGCGCCGTCGCCGCTCGGTACGCCGCGCCGCGCCGTTATCGGCTGGGACAGCGCGCGCCTGGCCATGGTGCTGGCGGTGCTGGAAGCGCGTTGCGGTATCCAGATCGGACCGAACGACGTTTACCTCAACGTCGCGGGCGGCCTGCGCGTGACCGAGCCCGCGGCGGATCTTGCCGTTGCGGCGGCCTTGGCAAGTTCGCTCTCCGGCGTGCCGGTGCCGCAGGACATGGTGATTTTCGGCGAGATCGGACTCTCGGGCGAGGCGCGCAACGTCGGCCAGGCCGATGCGCGACTGAAGGAAGCCGCAAAGCTCGGCTTTAAACATGCGCTCATCCCGCATCATGCGAAAATGAAAAACAGGCAGGGGGACTTGCGCCTGACGCAAGTGCAACACCTCAAGGACATGCTGCCTTTATTCACGGAGGACCAAAAATAAAATGACACCACATGCTTTCGACCTCGCCATTCTCTTTGTCATTCTGCTTTCGACGGCAACGGCTTACTTTCGCGGGATCATCCGGGAGTTTTTCATCCTTGCCGGTTTTCTTATCGCTATTGTGGTATCCTCTGCGAGCGGGCATTTGCTTGTGCCGGGGCTGGATAAGTGGCTGGGGGCCACCAGCGGGCACGAGAAAGCCACGATTATCGGTCTGCTGAAGCCTTCCATGGCTGCGAATATCGTGTCTTTCGGCGGTATTTTCCTGCTTGTGTTCGGCCTGATGATCGTGGCGCGCATTCTCGTCACGCGCGCGATACAGGATGCCGGGCTGCTCGTCGTCGACCGTATTCTGGGCGGCATTTTCGGATTTTTGCGCGGGTTCCTGTTCGTGTTCGTGATCTACGTCGCCTGCTTCTACCTGATCACGCCGAGCGCGTTTCCGAACTGGGTGAAGGATTCCTACAGCATGCCGGTCTTTAACAAAACGCTGGCCTGGACGAACAAACATATCTTCAACTTGAGCCATATCATTGAAGATCATGGCAGCAGCATTGCCGTCAAGTTCAATAAGGTCGATCTTGACAAGCTGGGCAAGGCGACGGGTTCGGCGGCGCAAAAAGTGAAATCCGCCGTGTCGCAGTCTACGGACAAGATAGAGCAAACGCCGCCGCCCGCGCCCCAAAACCCGCCGCCGCCTGCGCCCCAAACTGCACCACAGACAGCACTGCCGTCAACGCCGCCAGTGCCCCAGACGCCGCCGCCGTCGCAACCGCAGCCACAGCCACAGCCACAGCCGCAAACAGCGCCCGCTGCGTCTGACAGCAACCAGATGCCGTGATGGCAGCGCGCAGGAAAAAAAAACGCAGCAGCAACCTGCCATATGCGTTTTTGGCGGTCGTTCTTATGGCTGCGGGCGCGTTCTGGTACGTGCGATATTATAAAAAGGCTGCGCCTGCACAGATCACGACGCGGCAAGGCGTGGGGTATAAGGCACAGGACAGGGTAAAACTGGATAAACTGATCGAGCAAGGAGGCAAGAAATGACCAATAGTCCGAAAAAACGGCGTCTGGAAGGGCGCGTGGCGCTGATCACGGGCGCGAGCCGCGGCATCGGCGCCGCCGTCGCCAAAGCGTTCTCGGTGGAAGGCGCGCATGTGGTTTTGGCGGCGCGCACCGTCGGCGGGCTGGAGGCTGTGGACGACGAAATTCAGGCGGCGGGCGGCACGGCGACGCTCCTGCCACTCGATCTTGGCAAGTTCGACCAGATCGCTGAGATTGGCCCTGCGCTGGCGAACAAGTTCAGGCGTCTTGATATTCTCGTGGCCAACGCAGGTATTCTGGGCGCGCTTAGCCCCGTGGCCATGTCGGAGCCCAAAATGTGGGAACAAGTGTTCAGGATCAACGTAATGGCGAATTATCACCTGATCCGTACGCTCGATCCGCTGCTGCGCGGCAGCGATGCGGGCCGCGCCATCTTCGTGACATCGGCGGCGGCGCATGCGCACAAGGCTTTCTGGGGCGCTTATGCCGCGAGCAAGGCTGCGGTGGAGGAAATGGCCGCCGTTTATGCCGATGAGGTCGCGTACAGTAAGCTGAAAGTGAATATCCTTGATCCTGGCGTTGTGCGCACCGCGATGCGCGCCGAGGCTTATCCGGGTGAAGATCCCGCGACACTGCCGCCGCCGGAAAGCATCGTCGAGAGCTTCATCGCCTTGGCCGCGCCGGAGCAGGTGGAAACCGGAAAAATTATTCGTGCCGCCGCATGAGTATCGCCAATCCCTACATTCAGGGAACGACCGCCGCCGAGCGCCAAAATATGACGCTGCGACGGCAGGTGACGATGGCGAGCCTGTCCGTCGCCGTGGTGCTGATCGCGGCGAAGCTCGCCGCTTATATGATCACTGATTCCGTGAGCATCATGACGTCGCTGCTGGATTCGACGTTTGATGCGCTGGCTTCGACAGTGACCATGGTCAGCGTCTTGCATGCCATGACGCCCGCAGATGAAGAGCACCGTTTCGGCCACGGCAAGGTCGAGGCGCTGGCGGCGATGGGTCAGTCGCTGTTTATTTTTGGCTCGGCAGGGTATTTGCTGTTCGAATCCATGCACCGTTTTTTCCATCCCCAGCCGGTCAAGCAGGCGGTCGTCGGCATCGGCGTGATGGTGCTTTCGATCGTCCTGACGGTGTTCCTTGTGCGTTTTCAAAAATACGTGATCCGGCGCACGGCTTCAGTGGCGATCAGCGCCGATCATCTGCACTACAAGGGCGACCTTTTCATGAATGGCGCGGTGCTTCTGGCGCTGGGTCTGGGATATGTCAGCCGCTGGCCGTATTACGACCCGCTGTTTGCCGCGTCGATCTCGCTCGTCTTGCTCGGCGGTGCATGGAAGATCAGCCGCGAATCCTACGGCATCCTGATGGATCAGGAATTGTCGGACGAAGACCGCGTGAAAATAGAGACGCTGGTGGCGGCGCATCCGCTGGTGCGGGCGATGCACGATCTGCGCACCCGTCAGAGCGGGCAGCGGGTGTTTATCGAGTTTCATCTGGAACTGGATGGTGATCTGCCGCTCAGAAAAGCGCACGACGTGACGGAAGATCTGGAGCGCGCGCTTTACGAGGTTTTTCCCAAGGCCGAAGTGCTGATCCATCAAGAACCCGCAGGGCTGGATGATCACCGCCTCGATGACAACATCAAAACTCAATCCGCATAAGGATTTTTGCTCGCTTTGACGATAAAGCGCACCGGCGTCGCGGGAATGTCGAAGTCGCGGCGCAGGTTGTTGATGAGAAAGCGCTTGTGCGTTTCGGGATAGTCCGCGGCGCGGCCGACCCACAGCGCGAAGGTCGGCGGGCGCGCCTTGATCTGCGTCATGTATCTTAAACGGTTCGGGCGGCCATGCACCAGCGGCGCGGGGTTTTGTTCTTCCATCGCGGCAAGCCAGCGGTTGAGGCGTCCGGTCGGCACGCGTTTGTTCCAGAGGTCGTAGGTGTCCAGCACCGCCTGCATCAGCTGGTCGAGCCGCGTGCCATGGAGCGCTGAAATGGTGACGGTTTTGACGTCGCGCACCTGCGCAAGGCTGGTGTCGAGCTGGTATGAAATCTCTTCCAGAAGTTTTTCGCGGTGCTTGACGGCATCCCATTTGTTGACGGCGATGACGACGGCGCGGCCTTCCTCGATCGCGTGGTTGAGGATGGCGAGATCCTGCCGTTCGAACATTGTTTCTGCGTCCAGTACCATGACGACGACCTGAGCGAGGCGGATGGCGCGGAGCGTGTCATCCACGGACATTTTTTCGATCGCATCGACGATGCGCGATCTACGCCGCAGTCCTGCCGTGTCGACAAGGCGCAGTTTCCGTCCGCCGTATTCCCAATCCACATGCACGGCGTCGCGGGTGATGCCGGCTTCGGGGCCGGTCATTGAACGCTCTTCGCCGAGCAGCGCATTGAGAAGTGTGGATTTCCCGACGTTCGGGCGGCCGACAATAGCAATTTTGATGGGGTTGCTCTTGTCTTCTTCCGCGTCGTTTTCACGGTCGCCGAAGCCGGTGCCGTCGCCTTCCTTGTACATCTCGAAATATTTTTCAAGGTCTTCGTTTTCCGCCACGTCCGCCGCCGTCGCCGCGTCGTCCGCGTCGATATGCGGGCGCAGCAGGGTGTAAAGCTCGTCCAGCCCCTGTCCGTGCTCGGCGGAAATGGCGATCGGCTCGCCGAGTCCGAGCTCATAGGCTTCATACATGCCGGAGATGCCCGTCTTGCTTTCGCACTTGTTGGCGATCAGCGCCGTGGGCATGTTCTGTTTGCGCAGCCAGTCGGCGAAGTGCCGGTCCATCGCCGTAATGCCTGCGCGTGCGTCGACGACCAGCAGCGCCATGTCGGCGCGGGCCAGCGCGCGCTCGGTTTGCTGGCGCATGCGGGCGGGAATGGAGGCATCGAAGGATTCTTCCAGCCCCGCCGTGTCGATGACCTTGAAGTGGAGGTCGGAGAGATGCCCATCGGCCTCGCGCCAGTCGCGCGTCAGGCCGGGCGTGTCGTGCACCAAGGCGAGCTTTTTCCCCACAAGGCGGTTGAAGAGCGTGGATTTCCCGACATTCGGGCGTCCGATGATCGCAACGGTGAATGTCATGGCGTTCTTTCTTTAGCGGTAAGCGGCAAGATCACCGCCTTGCGTCAGGACGAGCAGCGTGTTGTCGGCGACGACCGGCGGAACAAAGACATTGCCCGGCAGTTCCATGCTGCGGATGATGTTTCCGCTTTGCGGATCGACCTCGACGAGGTGTCCGTCGCTACTGACGGCGAGCAGGCGGCCACCCGCCAGAACGGGGCCCGCCCAGACGATGGTTTTGTTTCTGTCGTCTTTTTTATGCTCGGGCAGCTGCGTGACCCAGCGCACGCCGCCATTCTCCAGCGAGAGGGCGACGAGTTTTTGGCCCGTGGTGATAACGAACATGTTGTTGTCCGCGATCCACGGCATGGCGGCGCTGCCGATGTCGTTTTGCCAGAGGCGTTGCCCCGTGGCTTCGCTGAAGGCGACCATGTGGCCGCTATAGCTGGTGGCGTAGACGGCGCCGCTGTTGATGACCGGCTGGCTGATGTTATCGATCGGTGCAAGCAGGCCGTTGCTGTTGACGGCGGAGATGTTGTCCTGCCACAAAACCTGTCCGGTTGCGGCGTTCAGGCCGAGGATTTCACCTGAAGATTGCGGCAGAATGATCTCGGATGGGTCCGCGGCAGGCGAGACGGAATTGAGCAGCCCGGTGGTCTGCGGAACGCCTGTGTAGCTCCAGGCGCCGGTGCCGTCGATAGCGGAAAAGACCAGCAGACGGTTGTCGATGGTGATGACGTAAACGCTGTTGTTCACGACCGTCGGCGCGGATTGCGACGGCGTCTGCAGGGTCGTGCGCCACAGTTCGGCGCCCGTTTTGGCGTCGAAGCAGCCGAGGGTTCTGTAGCCGTTGGTCACATAGAGCTTGCCGCTGTCATAGGCGATGCCGCCCCCGACGCCGCCTTCCTCTTCGGCCCCTTTGGGGATGGTCTTGACACGCCATTTTTTATCGCCGGTGGCGATGTCGAAGGCAGACAGCTTGCCGCGCGTGTCGAGCGTATAGACCAAGCCGTCACCGACGACGGGCTGGGTGATCAGCGGGTCGCGGCTGCCGCCGCCTTTGCCGATGGATGATTTCCATGCCTGTTTCAGATCCGGCCCGAGCGTGAGCTGTCCCATCACATGGCTGGGATAGCCGCCGGCCTGCGGCCAGTACGCGTTGGTCCATGCCTGTGGCAGGCTCAGGGGCGTTTGCTGCAGCGCGGGGTTGGGCACAAGCTGTTGCTGCAGTTGCAGAAGCGAGATGCGCTTGCCGGGCAAGGGCGGTTGGTTGTCGCTGCTGTTGAACATGTTGTCGATCTTCGCGCAGGCGCCAAGCAGGAGAAAGGCAGGCAGGACGGCGAGAAGAACAAGGGTTTTTTTCATCATATTTTTTTTCATCGGATACTCCCGTTTTCGGCCCGTTTTTTAATCAGGATTTCCGGTTGGCTTTGGCGTCGGCGATATAAAGCTCGTGCAGGCTGAAGGCCCGGTGGCGCTCGTCGGCCGGCGCATTGGGGTCGGCGGCGATGGCGGACATCAGGTCGGCGGCCTTTTGCATGTGGCCTTGCCTTGCTTCGAGCAGCGCCTGCAGTTCGCGCGCCGTATAGCGCCAGACATCGTCATCCTGCACCAGAGGCGCGAGTTCGGCTGCGAGTTCGGCCGGCGGCGCCGTGTTGAGACGCAAGCTGATACTGTGGACGCGGGCGAGATCGCGCCAGACTTGGCCGAGGCCTGAGGTACCGGCGATTTTCTCGTAGAGCGCGATGGCCTTGTCGTTTTGATTGTTTTGCACGTAATTGTTGGCGGCGATGAAGCGCGCCATCATGGCATGGTTTTTGTCGGTCTTGTCGGCGAACTGCTCCAGCTGTTGGGTGTTCGTGGAGGCGGCAATCATGACGAGTTGCGTCGTGGCCTTGGTGTTCTGCGTGTAGTTCCGCTGCCGGACGTAGGACATGATTGCGGTCAGCATGATCGCGCCGATCACGCCGCCGATAATCCACGAACCGTTCTCTTTCCAAAACTGGGCCAGTTTCTCCTGACGCATATCTTCGCTGATTTCGTCAAAAATATCTGCCATGGCTCTTTCCTGCGTGATTAATTTATATGTTATTTCAAGTGCCTAGATGACCAAAACCGCCCCTGCGAGTCAAGTGAAACCCCGCCCTTCGGGCATTTATAATTATGTTTATGGCAATCTATCCAAAAGCGCTGCCGGATCAGTGCTTTCCAGCACCATATCCGCCCTGATCTGGTTGCGAAACCATGTCATTTGCCGCTTGGCGTAGTTGCGGGTGGACTGTTGCGCCAGACGGATAGCCTCTTCGCGCGTGGTTTTTCCGGAGATATAGGCTTTTAATTCTGGATATCCGAGGGCTTTGGAGAGCGCCATGCCGTCCGTTTCCCGAGTCATGAAGTCTTTCGCCTCTTCCAGCGCGCCCATGTCGAGCATTTTTCTGAAGCGTCCGTTACAGGCGGCATAAAGCGTTTCGCGCGGCGGCAGCAGCGTGACGGTGAAAAAGGCAAACTCGGCGGGCGGTTTGATGCGCGGCGCGGCTTGCCATGCGGCGAGGCTTTTTCCCGTCGCCTCCAGCACTTCCCAGGCGCGCACCAGCCGCTGCGTGTTGAGGGGATCGAGCTTGGCGGCGGTTTCCGGGTCGCGTTTGGCGAGTGCGGCATGGAAGGCGGGATTGCCGAGTTTTTTCTGCAGCGCAATTGCCTCCTGCCGGAAAGAATCGGGCACATCGGGAATGGGGCTGATGCCCTCGAGCAGCGTCTTGATATAAAAACCGGTGCCGCCGGCGATAATGGGCAACCTTCCATCCGCCTGCGCCGTGCGGATTTCCGCGATCGCCAGCTCCGCCCAGCGTGCGGCGGAGCAAACCTCTTTTGGCGGCAGCGTCGCATAAAGACGGTGCGGGGCTTTGGTTGTATCGTCTGCCGTCGGTTGCGCCGTCAGGCGGGGCAGGGCGTCATAGACCTGCATCGAATCGGCGTTGATGACCGTGCCCGTCCGTGCTCCGGCCACCGCAAGGGCGAGGCCGGACTTGCCACTGGCGGTCGGTCCCCCAATGACAAGAACGGTTCCTGCCGTCATTTTTTCGCGAACTTCAGAGCGACGAAGCGTACGTCGTCGCCGCGCGAAACGAAGAGCAGAACGGACTTGTCTCCGGCTTTTTCCGCTGCCGCTATATTTTTGGCGGCTTGTGCGGGAGAGTCGACGTTCACCTGATCGACTTCGGAGATCACGTCGCCGACTTCAATGTCTTTTTCGGCGGCGTCGCTGTTCGGGTCGACGTATGTGATGACCGCGCCTTTGACGTCCTGCGGCACCTTATAGGTGTCGCGCAGGGCGGAAGTCAGCGCCGAGAGGCCGATGCCGAGGTGCGGCAGCTTCAGCACTTCTGGTTTGGGAGGCGTCTTTTCTTGTGGTTGGGGCGCCTTGTTGTTTTCCATGGACGGACTCATTTCGGCGAGATCGACGCTAAAAGTTTTCTTCTTGCCCTTGCGCCAGATGTCTATGGTGGCGTCCTTGCCGACCGGCGCTTCGGCGACCATCAGCGGCAACTGGCGCATTTCCTTGATGGCGCGGCCGTTGAACTTGAGAATCACGTCGCCGGATTTTAGCCCCGCTTTTTCAGCCGGCCCTTTGGGGAAGACGCTGGAGACAAGCGCGCCTTCCGCGTTGGACAGGCCGAGGTTCTGGGCGATTTCCGGCGTCATCTCCTGAATACGCACGCCGAGCCACGCGCGCTTGACCTTGCCGTGGGTGATCAGCTGCGCGACGATATTGCGGGCGAGATTCGACGGGATGGCAAAGCCGATGCCGACCGAGCCGCCCGATGGCGAATAGATCGCCGTGTCGATGCCGACGACCTCGCCTTGCTGATTGAACATCGGACCGCCGGAGTTGCCGCGGTTGATCGGCGCATCGGTCTGGATGAACTCGTCGTAGGGGCCTTCGTCAATGTTGCGCTGGCGGGCGGAAACGATGCCCGCCGTCACCGTGCCGCCGAGGCCGAACGGATTGCCGATGGTCAGCACCCACGATCCGATGCGTGCGGCGTCACTGTCGCCCCAGACGGCGGCTGTCAGCGGATGCGGCGGCTTGATTTGCAGCACGGCGAGATCCGTCTTCGGGTCCTTGCCGATCAGTTTGGCGGGAACGGTCGTGTTGTCGCTGAGCGTGACCTTGATCTTCTCGGCATTCTTGATGACATGGTTGTTGGTGACGATGTAGCCGCGCTGCGCGTCGATGATGAAGCCCGAGCCGAGCGCGTAGATTTTCTCTTTCTTCTGCGGCTGCTGGCCGTTCTGGTAGTGATTGTAGAAATTCTTGAAGAACTCCTCGAAGGGCGATCCCGGCGGAAACTGCGGCATCGGGGGCAGCCCGTTGCGGGCCGTTGTTTCTATGTTCGCCGTCGTGGAGACGTTGACCACCGACGGCAGCAGCCGTTGCGCAAGATCGGCGAAGTCCGGCAGGTGCGCGACCGGCAGGGACGCTATTGTTTGCGGTGCCGCCGTTGCCCGCGCGGGCAGGAAGGCACAAAGGCAGGCCAGCGCCGCGGCAAACCCGCTCGCGGGGAGAAAGGTGAATTTAAAAGACGATTTTTTCATTTTACTGACCTCCGGTTTGGGTGAAGTTTCAGCGTGATTAGTATTTCTCCGGCAGAGGCGCGGCCGGCGCCGGTTTGGAAGTCTTGGTTGATTTTTTCTTCTTTCTGTTCACGCGTTTCGATTTGAGAAGAGTGTCTTTCAACTGATGCGCGTTTTCAAGTATAGGATACGCGATCAAGGTAAGATAACTGTTAATCCGGCGTAAATCCCGCAAAATATCGAGGTGCAGGCTGGAAGTGGCAATCGTTTCCGCCACGCCTTCACTCAAGCGCCGGAAGTGGCTTTCGGCGGCGTGCATTTCATAAGAACGTAAAGTTTCCTTCTCCTCGAAAAGCATGCGCGCCATTTTGACGTCGCCGGTCATGAAAATATTCTGCGCCAGTTGCAGACTCTCCATAACGCGGGCATGCAGGTCGGAGATTTCAGCGAAGCCCTGACGCGAGAAATTATCCTGATGACGGATCTTCTTGCGCGCCAGTTCCATAAGGTTTTTATCGATAATGTCGCCGATATGCTCCAAATTCGTCGAAAACGTCAGGATTTGCAGGTAGCGCATGTTTTCTTTTTCGTCGAACTTTTTCACGTCGAGCCGCGCGATATAGGTTTTGATCGAATCGTAAAGGCTGTCCACATCTTCTTCCTTGGTGCAGATGTCCTGTACGAGGCGCGGGTTGTTGCTGCGCAGTGCCTCGAGCGTGTCCTGCAGCATTTTTTGTATGATGTCGGAGAGGCGCAAGGTTTCGCGGGAAACGCCGGCCAGTGCCGCCGCGGGTGTGCCGACCGCATCCGGATCGAGGTAGCGGGGCAGACTTTCATCCTCTTCGCGCGGTTTGTCGGGCAGGACGGCTTCGCTGAGGCGCGTCATCGGGCTGATAAAGGGCAGGAAGATGATGGCGAGCGCAAGGTTGAACAGTGTGTGGAAGTTGACGATTTCGCGGGCCTCGCTGGAATGGATCATCGCCAGAACGGGTATGATCAGCGTGCCCAGCAGCGGCATCGCGAACAACACGCCGATGGCGCGGATGAAAAGGTTGCCGAGCGGGATGCGGCGTCCTGCGGGAATATCGCGCAGCGTCATGATGACGGGGGCGACGGCGCCGCCGAGGTTCGCGCCCATCACCATGTAAAGCCCGAGCTTCACGGGGATGGTTTTGGCGGAAACGAAGCTCATCACCAACAGCACCATGCCGAGGCTCGAATGCGCCAGCCACGTCATCAGCGCGACGATCATCACGGCGAGGATCGGCTGGTCGTTCATCGGGCCGATCAGGGCTTGCAGCGCCTGCGATTGTTCGAGCGGCGCTGCGGCGGCGGTGATCATGCTTAGAGCCGTAAGGGCGAGACCGACACCGATCAGCGCGCCACCGATGTGTTTGTACATACTGTCCGACAGTGCCTTGTAGATAATGTAGCCGGAGATCAGCAGCACGGGGGTCAGCCAGGCGAGGTTCAGCGACATCAATTGCGCCGCCAGCGTCGTGCCGACGTCCGCGCCCAGCACCACGGCGATGGCGGCGGAGACGCTGATGACGTTGCGCGCCGCAAACGAACTGACGACCAGAACGGCCGCCGTGCTGCTTTGCAGGAGCGCGGCGACGAACAGGCCGATGGCCGAGGCCTTGAACCTGTTGCTGGTCGAGGTGGAGATGATGCGGCGGAGCGCGGTGCCGAAGGCCCTGTTGAGGCCGCGGCTCACCATGCCGACGCCCCAGAGGAGGAGGCAGACTCCCCCTATGATTTGCAGCAGTATGTCGACAGGACTCATGTCACG
>JAJZFS010000097.1:0-3440 GCA_021805245.1 Pseudomonadota bacterium
AAAGCCTGACGCAAAGAGGCTCCGGCCTGTTCGGGGCCAGGAACGGTCCGTAGCTGACGCGTGAGCGACACCGCGCCGCGCTGCAAGAGACCGTCGAAGCGCTGGAGCGCGCGCGCGCCGCCGGCCTGCCGGAGCTGGCGGCTGAAGATTTGCGCCTGGCCTTGCGCGCCCTCGGGCGGATCACGGGACGGGTGCATGTCGAGGCGCTGCTTGACCGTATTTTCAAGGACTTCTGCATCGGCAAGTGAGGCTTGTATTTGCGGGGAAATCCGTCTATATATAGATGAAACCTTCCCGAAAATAATGGTTTCACAAACCGCAAGGCACACCGCCTTGCGGTTGTTCGTGTGTTGATTTGGAGAAAACGATGCGTATTGAAGCCGACCGCAAACTTGATTTCGACGATGTCCTGATCCGCCCCAAACGTTCGCGGCTGAAATCCCGCGCCGAGGTGGATTTAAACCGCACCTTCATGACGCCGCATGCGGGCAAGGAGATTTCCGGCGTGCCGGTGATCGCCGCGAACATGGATACCGTCGGCACGCTCAAGATGGCGGCGGCGTTGAGCGAATACCGCATGTTCACCGCGCTCGACAAGCATTTCTCGACCGAGGAGCTGAAGGCGCAGGTGAAAGGCGATTTCACCTTCATCACCTTCGGCATCGAGGACCTGAAAAAAATCGATGCGCTGATGGACGCGCTGAAAAGCAATCACGCCGACAAAATCTGCCTCGACGTCGCCAACGGCTATACCGAGGCCTTCGTCGAGCTGATCGCGGAAGTGCGCAAACACCACCCGGGCAAGATCATCATGGCGGGCAACGTCACCACCGCCGATATGACCGAGGCGCTGATCCTCGCCGGCGCGGATATCGTGAAAGTGGGCATCGGCCCCGGCTCGGCCTGCATGACGCGCGCCATGACCGGCGTCGGCTATCCGCAGATCTCGGCGATCATCGAGTGCGCCGACGCGGCGCACGGCCTCTCCGGCCTGATTTGCGCCGACGGCGGCTGCAAAATGCCGGGCGACGTCGCCAAGGCCTTCGGCGCGGGCGCGGATTTCGTGATGCTCGGCGGCATGCTGGCGGGGCACACCGAAAGCCTGACCGACGCGCAGCTCGCCAGCCTCGACAAGAACGACAACATCGTCGAGTATTACGGCATGTCATCGGAAGTGGCGATGAACAAATATTCCGGCGGCGTGGCCCAGCACCGCGCCTCCGAGGGGCGGGTGGTGCGCATCCCCTACCGCGGCGACGTCGCCCACACGGTGCAGGACATTCTCGGCGGCATCCGCTCGGCCTGCACCTACGTCGGCGCATCGAGTCTCAAGCAGCTCTCCAAGCGCACGACGTTCGTTATCAAAAACTGACGCGGGCTTTCCTCCCCCGTATAAAAAACCCGCCGGGAGGATAGCGTCCTCCGGCGGGTTTTTGTCCTGAAAAAGGAAACGGCCTCTTTTAGTTCGAGGAATTTTCCGTGCAGTTGTAAACGGACGACGACTTGTCCGCAAACGTGCATTTCGAGGTTATCTTGGCGCCCTTCTTGGGGAAGGTGTTCAGGAAGGCTTGATAGTAGCCGGCGGCCGGTCCGGTAGCGGGCGGGCTGTCGAGACCCGCGACGCTTTGCCACATCACCTGGCCCGTTTTCGCTTCATTGCAAACGAGGCTGGTATGAACGGAGTCGTCAGGAAGGTTGCTTTGAATGGTAATGGGGCTGAAGAGGCCGAAGATCGCTCCGCCCACGTTCTCCGCCGTGCTGGCGGTTTTTTGACCCGACGAGTACTTGTAGCCGTAGACTGTCATGAAGCATATCGTGTCGGCGCCGGTTGCCTGCTGAATGACCTTGAGGTCGGCCTTTTCCGGCGCATACTCGCCAATTTTGTCCTTACCCAGCAGGGTGGCGATCTTTATAAATTCCCGCCCGACGGCGCTGCGGTATTTGGCGTTCGCGGCCAGAGACGGATACACATACGCGGGGGTGTCGCCGGTCAGCTGGCGGTCCTTGCCGTTGGCATCAACCCATCTTTCCGCGCCGTCCGCTTCCCAGTCGCCGTATCCGATGCCTGCCGGCGCGGCATAGGTGACCTTGTAGCCCAGCTGTTTCAGTTCGTCTTTTACGCCATGCACCTGGCTTTCGAGAGCCGTCTTGCTGTCTTGCAGACCGATGAAGGTTTTTTTGTCGTTGCTCTTTCCCATCAGAAAAACATGTCCCGTCCCGAGCAGGGCGACTTTTTTCATGGGATTGCCGTATTGCAGGGATTCGGCGGCGTGCAGTTGTGTAGGCTGGTCGGCGCATCCGCTCAATTGCAGGGAAACGGCGGCGACGGCAAAACCAAGTAACAAGCGGGAAACTGATGATTTCATAATATATCTCCAATTAATAATGAAACAATAGGACACGCCTATATGGTCATGGTTTTGATCAAAGTCAACAGGCATGTATATACCGCAGGGCTTTCGGGAATGGAGTAAAAAGAAAGTTTTTATTCATAATAAATACATTTGACTGTAGCGGTGTGAAACAGCGGACAAGGCCCAGCCCTGTACCCACGGCGGCAAAAAACCCCGTTTTAATCAGCTTACGAAAAGTAATTGCAGGAGACCCCCAGAAGTTTATTGACGGAAACGAAAACAATCAGTAGGTTGCACCCCTGTTGACAAAAATTATGAGCAAGGCGTGCTCCGCGCCGCCCTTGAGGATTGCGCGGAAAAAGTAGATCGGAAAAGACCATGAAAAAGACCTCATCCATCAAGTCACTGAAATCACGTGACAAAAAAAACAAAGTTGTCCGCCGCCGCGACGGCAAGGGCAAGATCCGTCTTTATGTGATCAATAAAGAAAAACCGCGCATGAAAGCGAAACAATAGGCTTCTAACAAGCTGGGCTTTCGGGGCGATTCCCGTGTACACTCACGGGAAAGGGTGTTTAAAGCATGTTCGCGAAATTATTGGGATTGATGTCCGCCGATATGGCGATCGACCTTGGCACGGCCAATACGCTGGTCTACGTGCGCGGGCAGGGCGTGGTTTTGAACGAGCCCTCGGTTGTCGCCATCACCACCATCAACGGGCGCAAGCAGGTCTTGCGTGTCGGCGAGGAGGCCAAGCAGATGCTCGGCCGCACCCCCGGCGACATTCAGGCCATCCGCCCCCTGCGCGACGGCGTCATCGCCGACTTCGAGGTCGCCGAGGAAATGATCAAGCACTTCATCCGCAAAGTTCACAACCGCCGTTCGTTCGCCTCGCCGCAAATGGTGATTTGCGTGCCGACCGGCTCGACCGCCGTCGAGCGCCGCGCCATTCAGGAAGCGGCGGAATCGGCGGGCGCGCGCCGCGTCGACCTCATTGAAGAGCCGATGGCCGCCGCGATCGGCGCCGGTTTGCCGGTGACGGAGGCGATGGGCTCGATGATCGTCGATATCGGCGGCGGCACGACGG
>JAJZFS010000097.1:3450-43455 GCA_021805245.1 Pseudomonadota bacterium
GTTATCTCTCTGGGCGGCATCGTCTATGCGCGTTCGGTGCGCGTCGGCGGCGACAAAATGGATGACGCCATCGTCAACTACATCCGCCGCACGCATAATCTTCTCATCGGCGAGACCACCGCCGAACGCATCAAAAAGGAAATCGGCTCCGCCTGCCCGCCCGAAGAGGGCGAGGGCCGCATGATGGAGATCAAGGGCCGCGACTTGATGAACGGCGTGCCGAAAGAGCTGGTGATCAGCGAGCGGCAGATCGCCGAAGCGCTGGCCGAGCCGGTCGGGTCGATCATCGACGCCGTCAAAGGCGCGCTCGAACATACCGCGCCGGAACTGGCGGCGGACATCGTCGACCGCGGCATCGTGATGTCGGGCGGCGGCTCGCTGCTCTCCAACCTCGATTACGTGCTCCGCTATGCGACGGGCCTTGCGGTGACGGTGGCCGACGATCCGCTCTCCTGTGTGGTGATGGGCTCCGGTCAGGCGCTGGAAAACATGAAGTCGCTCCAGCGCGTGCTGATTTCCCGCTATTAAAAATAATTTTTGCCAAGCCTTTTATTAATAAGTCTTTTCAGGGACTTGAGTAAATTTCCATTTGTCTTTGTTAAGACTTTCTTGCTATAATTTTAGGAAGGAACATTTTTGGGGATTTCCTCGTGCCGTCACCGCGTTCGCAAAAACCTGTCATAAAGTCCATGCCGCTCAAGACGGTCACGGTCCGCGCGACTCCGGCGGTGCTGGTTTTTCTCTCTCTCTCGCTGATGATCTTATACCGCGCCCATACGCTGCCCGTGCAAAGGCTGCGCACGGCGGTGATGGATGTGACGGCGCCGGCGCTCTCGGCGGTGGCGGCGCCGATCCAGAGTTTTGTCAGCAATATTTCCGGCGTGGCGTCCTTGCAGAATCTCAAGGCGGAGAACGTCCGTCTCAAGGCCGATAACGCCCGGCTGCAAAAATGGTACGAGGCGGCGCTGGAATTGAAAGCGGAAAACGAAAGCTTCCGCCAGCTTCTCAACGTCAAGGCCGATCCGGCGATGTCTTTCGTGACGGCGCGGGTGGTGTCCGATGCGGGCGGCGCGTTCGTCAAAAGCGTTTTGCTCCCCGTCGGCGCGCGCGACCATGTGCAAATGGACAGCGCGGTCATGTCGGGGCAGGGCCTTATCGGCCGCGTCGTCGAAGTCGGCGCCGCCGCTTCGCGCGTCCTTTTGATTACCGACCTCAACTCGGATATTCCGGTGATCGTGCAAGGCACGCGCATCCGCGCGATCCTCGCGGGCGAAAACGGCGACCTGATGCGGCTTGAACGCCTGCCGCCGGACAGCGGCATGACCGTCGGCACGCAGGTCGTGACCTCCGGCGACGGCGGGCAGTTGCCGGCGGGCCTGCCGGTCGGGACGATCGTTTCCGTCTCGGCGAAAGGCGTCTGGGTGAAGCCTTTGTCGAACCTCAACCGGCTGGTTTACGTGCAGGTGGTCAATGCCGCCCTCAATCCTGCGCTGGCAACGGGCGACATCGCGCCCGCATCGCAATCTGACGGCCAGTGACCGGGCAGGCTTGCGCGCGGGCGTAAAGAACGGATTTATCAGAGATGGACTCCGAATTTCGGACGCAACTTTTAGGAACGGTCGGACGCTGGTCGCTGGTGCTGGCGCTGGTGCTGGCGCTGCTTTTGCTCAGCGCCGTGCCGTTTTCCATCACCGGCTTCGGCGACGTGCGCCCGTTCTTCGCGCTGATGGCGGTTTACTACTGGAGCATCCTTGCTTCCGCGCCGCCGGTCGGCGTCTTCGCGTTCGGCCTTGTGCTTGACTTGCTGTCCGGCTACCCGCCGGGCATGAACGCGCTGGTGCTGGTGGCGGCGCAGGCCATGACGGCGCACCAGCGCAAGTTTCTGCTCGGCCAGTCGTTTCTGGTGATCTGGGCGGGCTTCGCCGTGGTGGCCTTTTGCGCGGGGTCCGTGCAATGGGTCCTGTTTTCCCTGCTCAATCTGACCGTCATGGCGGTGCTGCCGGTCTTGATCGCCGTCGCCCTGTCGGCGCTGATGTTTCCGCTGTGCGTGTTGCCGCTGGCGGCCGTTTACAGAGTAGTGGCGGACAGGCCGGAAACGCCTTAGGTTCCGCTTACATTCGCTGCCGTTTGGACTTAAGATACCGTCATGAACCGCGATATGGAGAGACATAAAGAGTTTTCCCGCCGGGCGATGATGCTCGGCTCGGGGAAAATCCTGCTGTTCGGCACGCTGGCGCTGCGCCTGGCGTATCTCGAGATTGCCGAGCACCGCAAGTATGAAACGCTTTCCAACGAAAACAGCGTCGGTATCCGCCTGCTGCCGGCGCAGCGCGGCGTGATCATCGACCGTTTCGGCGCGCCGATCGCGGTCAACAAACCGGACTTCCGCGCCGTGCTGGTGCCGGAGCAGACGGACGACGTGGAGGAGACGATCGACGACTTCGCGCGGCTGATCCCGCTGAGCGAGGAGGAAAAAGAGGACATCATGGCCGCCGTCCGCCGTCACCGCCGTTTCGCGCCGGTGCTGGTCAAGGAGAACCTGAGCTGGAAGGATATGGCGAAGGTCGAGGTCAACCTGCCCCACCTCGCCGGCGTGTCGGTGGAGGAGGGTGAAATGCGCTCCTATCCGCTGGGCCGCAGCGCCGCGCACGTCATCGGTTATGTCGGCCGCGTCAACAAGGCGGAGATGACCAACGATCCGGCGATGAGTTTGCCGGGCTTTCGCATCGGCAAGACCGGCATCGAGAAAGAGTACGACGAAATCCTCCGCGGCACGGTCGGCGAAGTGCAGGGCGAGGTCAACAGCGTCGGCCGCGAGATCCGCGAACTGAAGCGCACGGAAGGCATACCCGGCAAACGCCTGACGCTGACGCTCGATTCCGACCTGCAAATGCAGTGTCACCAGTTTATCACCAAACACCGCAGCGCGGCCGTCGTCGCGATGGACGTGCATAACGGCGAGGTTTATGCGCTCGCCTCGCACCCGAGTTTCGATCCCAATGTTTTTTCCGCCGGCATTCCGGCGGATTTGTGGGAGGGGCTGCTCTCCGATCCCGCCGATCCGCTGAGCAACAAGGCGGCGGCGGGGCAGTATCCGCCCGGCTCGACCTTCAAAATCGTGACGGCGCTCGCGGGCCTCGAGAGCGGCAAGATCAACGCCGCGACGCATATCCACTGTCCCGGCTATTACAAACTCGGCAACAGCATCTTCCACTGCTGGAAGCGCGGAGGCCATGGCAGCGTCGACGTCGTGCAGGCGATCCGCGAATCCTGCGACGTGTTTTTCTACGAGACGGCGCAGCGCGTCGGCATCGATGCCATCGCCCAAATGGCGCACCGCATGGGCCTCGGGCAAAGGCTGAACTTCGACCTGCCGGACGTCGCGCGCGGCCTCATCCCCACCAAGGCGTGGAAAAGGAAGCGCTACAACCAGCGCTGGGAAAAAGGCGAAACGCTGATCGCCGCCATCGGGCAGGGGTATGTCCTGGCGACGCCGCTGCAGCTGGCGACGATGGCGGCGCGTGTTGCCAATGGCGGCCTCGCCGTCATGCCGACGCTGCTCCGCGAGATCGGCGACACGGAAGAAACGCCTCTGCCGCCGGCATCGATCGGCCTCGACCCGAATCATCTTGCGCTGGTGCGCAAAGGCATGGAACAGGTCGTCAACAATCCGCACGGCACGGCCTATAACGTGCGCATCACCACGCCGCCCTATTCGATGGCGGGCAAGACCGGCACGGCGCAGGTGCGGCGCACCACGGCGAAAATGCGCGCCGAGGGCATCGACGTCTTCCATCTGCCGTGGAAGTTCCGCGACCACGCTCTGTTCGTCGGCTACGGGCCGGTTCACAAGCCCGCCTATGCCGCGGCGGCGATCGTCGAGCACGGCATCGAGGGCGCGCTCTCCGCCGCGCCGGTGGTGCGCGATGTTCTGCTGGCGGCGATGAAGCGCGACCCGCGCCTCATCCGCACGATCGACGAGGCCGAGTCCGCGCATGAGGCGCGCCGGCACAAAAAAGACGGCGGGGAGGACGGTTTATGAGCACGGGAAGGGGCATCGGGCAGGACCATTTGAGCTTGCCCGAAAAGCTTAAGTTGATCAGCTGGCCGCTGCTGCTGCTGCTGACGCTGACGGCCTGCATCGGCTTCGCGTCGCTCTATTCCGCCGCGGGCGGGCATATGGCGCCGTGGGCGGGCAAGCAGGCGGCGCGTTTTTGCTTCGGCATGGCCGGCCTGATCATCGTCGCGCTCATCGACATCCGTTTCTGGATGAAGATGTCTTATCCCATGTACGTGCTGGGCATTTTGCTTCTGATCTTCGTCGATATCCGCGGACACATCGGCATGGGCGCGCAGCGCTGGATCAGCCTCGGCTTCCTCGAACTGCAGCCGTCGGAGGTGGTGAAGGTCACGACGGTGATGGCGCTGGCGCGCTGCTTCCATGCCGCGACCGGCGAAGATGTGAAAAACCCGTTCTTTTTGCTGTTTCCGCTCGCGCTGGTGATGATCCCCGCGGGGCTGGTGGCCGTGCAGCCCGACCTCGGCACGGCAATGACGATCATGCTGGTGGCGGGCGGAATCTTTTTTCTCGCCGGCGTGCCGTACTGGATGTTCGGCACCGTCATCGCCCTTGCCCTCGCCGCCCTGCCGGTGCTGTGGCACTTCATGCACGGCTACCAGAAAAAACGCATCCTCGTTTTCATGCATCCCGAGCTTGACCCGCTCGGCGCGGGCTATCACATCATGCAGTCGAAAATCGCGCTCGGCTCCGGCGGGATTTTCGGTAAGGGATTTCTGCACGGCAGCCAGAGCCACCTCGACTTTCTGCCCGAAAAGCAGACGGACTTTATTTTCACGCTCTTCGCCGAGGAATGGGGGCTGATCGGCGGCCTGACGCTGATGAGCCTCTTCATGCTCACCACCGCCTACGGTTATTTTATTTCCCTCAACTGCCAGAATCAGTACGCCCGCCTGCTGGGGCTGGGGGTGATCGTCAATTTTTTTGTCTATATCTTCATCAATATAGGGATGGTCATGGGCCTGCTCCCTGTGGTAGGAGTTCCCTTGCCTCTTGTTTCATACGGCGGCACGGCGATGCTCTCGGTCCTGTTCGGGTTCGGGCTGCTGATGTCGGCGCATGTGCACCGCGATGTAAAATTTACCCGCCGCGGCCTCGATATGGCCTGACCGGGACGACGGAAAAATGATGAAGACCAAAAAGACCGCTGCAAAAAAGACCGTTGCGAAAAAAACAGGACAAAAAAAAGCCGCTCCGAAAAAACCGGCTTCAAAAAATGCCGCGGCGCAGCAAAAGAAGCCGGCGGCAAAAGTCAAAACAACCCCCGCGGCGCCAATGCGCGGCAAGCTTCTCGCCGCCGAGCCCGCGCCCTACCGTGTCGAAAACCGGAACGGCAAAGCGGCGGGGCTGGTGATTTGCGATCATGCGAGCTTCCGCGTGCCGCGCAAGCTGAAAGACCTGGGGCTGAAAAAGACCTTCCTCAAAAGACATATCGGTTGGGACATCGGCGCGGAAGAGGCGGCGCTGCATATCAGCAGCGTTTTCGACATGCCCGCCGTGGTGGCGCAGTATTCGCGGCTGGTGGTCGATCTCAACCGCGCGCCGGATTATTGCGAGTGCATGCCGGAGGTAAGCGACAACATCAAAATCCCCGCCAATGCCGGTTTGTCGAAAAAAGACAAAGAGAAAAGGCTGAACGAAATTTACTGGCCGTATCATAAAGCCGTCACGCGCCTGATCGACAGGCAGGTTGCCGCGAAAAAGCCGCCGCTTTTGCTGTTTGTCCACAGCTTTACCCCGCACATGGACGGCGAGCTGCGTCCGTGGCACATCTCCGTCCTGTGGAAAAAGGAAGAAAAAATCGCCAAAAAGGTGGTGCAGACCCTCCGCGCGGCGCATCCCGGCCTTCTGATCGGGGAAAACAATCCTTATGCGCTGTCCGGCGAGCGGTTCGCGGGGTCAAGCGTCTGGCGCCATGCCGAGGACCGCAACCTGCCTTACGTGCTGGTCGAGTTCCGTCAGGATCTCGTCGATACGCAGGAGAAGGCGATCGAATGGGCGGAGATTTTCATCGATGCGGTGCGTCCCGTTCTCCGGGACCCCGAAACGTTTGCGGACCGGAAAATAAAATCCGGCAAGAATTAGACATAATGTTAAAACTACCGCTCCAACCGGACAGCTTTTTAACACTTGGTTTTTTCGGGGTGATTGATATAATCCCTCATTATTTAAAGTCTGACTGTCTTTTTGGCGGTATTTTCTGCAGGGAAGGATCGGCCCCATGAAATTCACCATTGATCGCGCGGACCTGTTGCGTGCCCTCAATCACGTGCATAGCGTCGTCGAGCGGCGCAACACCATCCCCATTCTCGCCAACGTATGCCTGAAGGCCGAGCGGGACGCGCTCGCGCTCACCACCACCGACATGGACCTCGAAATCATCGAATCCGTCGCGGCGCAGGTTTCCGCCCCCGGCGCGACCACCGTTCCGGCGCATACGCTCTATGACATCATCCGCAAACTTCCCGACGGCAGCACGGTCGAGCTGTCCGGCACGGCCAACGACACCACGCTGCAGCTGAAGTCCGGCAAATCCACCTTCCGCCTCGGCTG
Organism: Pseudomonadota bacterium; assembly: GCA_021805245.1. GTDB lineage: Bacteria > Pseudomonadota > Alphaproteobacteria > Micavibrionales > UBA2020 > PALSA-926. The sequence continues at coordinate 10,082 of JAJZFS010000097.1, forward strand.
CCTTGCGGTGGAAGATTTCCCGCGCATGGGGTCGGACGAGAAATTCGCCTACACCTTTTCGATCCCCGCGGCGGACTTGCGCATGCTGGTCGACCGCACGCGCTTCGCGATCTCGAACGAAGAGACGCGCTACTATCTCAACGGCATCTATCTGCATGCCGCCGAGAGCGACGGCGTCGCCGTTTTGCGCGCGGTCGCGACCGACGGTCACCGTCTGGCGCGCTTCGAGATGCCGCTGCCCGACGGCGCGAAGGACATTCCGGGCGTGATCATCCCGCGCAAGGCGATCAACGAAATCCGCAAGCTGATTGACGAAGCGGGCGATGCCATCGAGATCGGCCTGTCGGATAACCGACTGCGCTTCAGCTTCGACCACATCGCGCTCACCACCAAGCTGATCGACGGCACTTTCCCCGATTACGACCGCGTGATCCCCAAGAACAACGACAAGGTGCTGGAAGTCAATCCCGCGGTCTTCGCCTCGGCGGTCGACCGCGTTTCGACGATTTCGAGCGAAAAATCCCGTGCCGTGAAGCTCACCCTCGGCGGCAAGACCATGACGCTCTCCGCCAATTCGCCGGACAGCGGCTCCGCGTCGGAAGAAATCGAAGTGCGCTTCAGCGCCGACGCGATGGAGATCGGCTTCAACTCCGCTTATCTGATGGACGTGGCCAAACAGATCGAGGGCGAGGGCTGCCGCATTTCGTTGTCCGATCCCGCCTCGCCGACCATCATTCAGGACGTGGCCGACACATCGTCGCTCTACGTGCTGATGCCGATGCGGGTGTGAGATAAGCCAGAATTCTTAAGATTACTGCACGACGACGGCGCAGGTGGGGCAGCTTTTGACGTTGTGCGCGTCGGTGGTGCCGAGCATCGGCGCGATCTGCCCCGCGATGAAACTCGCCAGACGGGTATGGACGGCGCGCGTGGCGCGGCGGTTCGCGGGGTGATGCTTGCCGATAAAAATGCGCACTGTCTTGTGGGGCTGAGGCGCGGTTTCGGCGCGGGCGACGGTGGCGCTGCCCGCCAGAAACGTCATGAAAATCAATAAAGTAGCTATTTTTTGCATCTTTAGGCCCCTCAAATTTGCATTATGTATATAATACTTTTTCCGTTAGCGCAAGGGGTTTAATCCCACCGCCGCGCGCGCGCGGGTGAGGGTTTTGCGGGCGACGGCGCGGGCCTTGTCCGCGCCGGCGGCTAACAGCGCATCGATCTTTTGGGGGTCGGCCATGTAGTCGTTATAAAGCTGCGTCGGTTTTTCGAAGGCCAGCTCCAGCGCCGCGTAGAGGCGCTGTTTGGCGTCGCCGTAGCCCATGCCGCCTTTCTCGAAGGCATCGCGCATCGCCCGCACTTCGGTTTCGCCCGCGACATGCGCGTAGATTTGAAAGACGGTGTTGGTGTCGGGGTCTTTCGGCTCCTCGGGCAGTTTGGAGTCGGTGACGATCTTCATGACCAGTTTGCGCCGCGCTTTGCTCTCCATGAAAACGGGGATGTGGTTGTTGTAGGACTTGCTCATCTTGCGGCCGTCAAGGCCGGGCAGCGTCGCCGCCGTCTCCGCGCCGAGCGCGTGCTCCGGCAGCCTGAACACGTCTTTAAATGTGTTGTTGAAATAGCCCGCCATATCGCGGGCGAACTCGATATGCTGCACCTGATCCCTGCCCACCGGCACGATGCCGGTATCCATGGCGAGAATGTCCGCCGCCATCAAAATCGGATAGGTGTAAAGCCCCATGTTGACGTCGGCATCGGGGTCGCGCCCCGCTTCGCGGTTTTTATCGACGGCGGCCTTGTAGGAATGGGCGCGGTCCATCAGCCCCTTGGGCGTGACGGCGGCGAGCAGTTGCGTCAGCTCGAAAATCTCCGGCACGTCCGACTGGCGGTAAAAAACCGTCTTGGCGGGGTCGAGCCCCAGCGCCAGCCAGCAGGCGGCGACTTCGTAGGAATCATGCTTCAGGGCCTTCGGGTCGCGCACGGCGTTGAGCGCGTGATAGTCGGCGATGAACAGGAACGATTCCTTGTGCGCCGCAGCAAGCGCCAGCGCCGGGCGGATCGCGCCGATGTAGTTTCCGATATGCGGCGCGCCGGTCGGCTTGACCCCCGTCAGAATGGTTTTTTCAGCCGCATCTTGTGACATAATTTTAAAACTTTCAAAAAGTGGTTGCTGCGGGTCAAAAACGTCCCAACCAATACATTGACTTTAGTTTTTAGCGGATTACTGTCAATCAGAATAGAAAAATGACTGTCATTCTGTAAACGATTTAGGGACATTTGTCCGGAGATTTTCTTATGCCCAATGCCGCACACCATAGGCCCGCCGCAGAACCGCCGCTCCTGAAAACGCCGCTGTGGGAATTGCACAAGCAGCTGGGCGGCAAGATGGTGCCGTTCGCGGGCTACGACATGCCGGTGCAATACGACGGCATGGGCGTTTTGAAAGAGCACCTGCATACGCGCAAGCATGCCGGCTTGTTCGATGTCTCGCACATGGGTCAGGCCGTTCTGACCGGCGCGGAAGATCCCGCGCTGGCGCTGGAAACAATCGTGCCGGGCTCGATGACCGGCCTCGAGCCGGAAAAAATGCGCTACACGCTGCTGCTCAACGACAAGGGCGGCATTATCGACGATCTGATGGTGACGCGCTGGGACGACAAGACGCTGTTCCTCGTCGTCAACGCCGCCTGCAAGGACAACGACTTCGCCTATATCCAAAAAACCATCGGCAAGGACGTCCAGCTGGAATACCTCGCCGACCGTGCGCTGCTCGCGCTGCAGGGGCCGGCGGCGGAGAAAGTCTTGTCGCGCCTCTTCCCGCTCGCCGCGGCGATGAAATTTATGACCTCTGCCAAGGTCGTGTACGAAGGCGCGGAGCTTTATCTCAGCCGCTCGGGCTACACCGGCGAGGACGGCTTCGAAATTTCCGTGCCCGCGCCGATGGCCGAACGCTTTGCAAAGCAACTGCTGGCCTTTGAAGAAGTCAAGCCCATCGGCCTTGGCGCGCGCGACAGTCTGCGTCTCGAGGCGGGCCTCTGCCTTTACGGCCACGAGCTCGACGAAACCATCACGCCGGTCGAGGCGAACCTGAAATGGGTCATCCAGAAACGCCGCCGCGAACAGGGCGGCTTCTGCGGCGCGGAGAAAATTCTCGCGCAACTGAAAGACGGGCCTTCGAAACTGCGCGTCGGCATCAAGCCGGAGGGCAAGGCGCCGGTGCGCGAGGGCACGGAGATTTTTTCGCCCGCCGGCAAGAAGATCGGCGTCATCACCTCCGGCGGCTTCGGCCCCAGCGTCGACCATCCGGTGGCGATGGGCTATGTCGAAAGCGCTTTCGCAGGCGAAGGCGCGGAATTGCAGGTGATGCTGCGCGGCACCGCACGCCCCTGCACTGTCGCGGCCCTGCCGTTTATCGCCCCGAATTATAAAAGAGACTGAGCAACAGGAGAGAAGACCGGCCATGAGCAAGACACTGTTTAGCGATGATCACGAATACGTCAAAATAGAAGGTAATGGGGGCGACGGCGATACCGCCACCGTCGGCATCACCGATTACGCGCAAAACGCGCTCGGCGACGTCGTTTACGTCGAGCTGCCCAAAATCGGCGCGAAAGTGGCCAAGGGCGAACAGGCGGGCGTGGTTGAATCGGTCAAGTCGGCCAGCGAGGTCTACGCCCCCGTTTCCGGCGAAATCGTCGCCGTCAACGCCGCGCTGGAAGGCGACCCCGCCGTAGTCAATCAGGATCCGCTTGGGCAAGGCTGGTTTTATAAAGTGAAGATCAGCAACCAGAACGAGCTGGAGGAGCTGAAGGACGAAGCGGCTTACGGGGCATATGTGCAGGGGCTGTAATGATATCCGATCTTGAGCAGAAAGACGATTTCATCCGCCGCCACATCGGCCCGCGGCCGGAACGCGTGGACGAAATGCTGCGCGTCGTCGGCGCAAGCTCGCTCGATGACCTGACGGCCAGGGCCGTGCCGGCGTCGATCCTCGAAAAGGCGCCGCCCGCCACGGGTGAGCCGATGACCGAGACGGAAGCGCTGGCGGATTTGCGGGATATGGCGCGGCAGAATAAAGTTTGCCGCTCGCTGATCGGCCTCGGCTATTACGACACCATCACGCCCAACGTCATTTTGCGCAACGTGCTGCAAAATCCCGGCTGGTACACGGCCTATACGCCCTATCAGCCGGAGATCAGCCAGGGCCGGCTCGAAGCGCTGGTCAATTTCCAGCAGATGATCATGGATCTGACGGGCATGGCGCTCGCCAACGCCTCGATGCTCGACGAAGGCACGGCCGCCGCCGAGGCGATGACCCTTGCGCACCGCGCCGGTAAAACCGGCAGTGATGTTTTTCTTGTCGCCGCGGATTGCCACCCGCAAACCATCGCGGTGATCGAAACCCGCGCCGCGCCGCTCGGGCTCAAAGTCGTCACGGGCGCGCCGGAAGAGCTGGTCAAGCAGGAGGGTTTCGGCCTGCTGCTGCAATATCCCGCGACCAACGGCGCTGTCGGCGATTATGCCGAGGTCGTCAAAGCCGCGCATGACAAAGGCATGATTGTTGCCGTCGCGGCCGATTTGCTGTCGCTCACGCTGCTGACGCCGCCGGGCGAATGGGGCGCGGACATCGTGTGCGGTTCCGCGCAGCGGTTCGGCGTGCCGCTCGGCTTCGGCGGGCCGCATGCGGCGTACTTCGCCGTAAAGGACGAGTTCAAGCGCACCATGCCGGGGCGCATCGTCGGCGTGTCGGTCGACACAAAAGGAAAGGCGGGCTACCGCCTCGCGCTGCAAACGCGCGAACAGCATATCCGCCGCGAAAAAGCCACCAGCAACATCTGCACCGCGCAGGTGCTGCTTGCCAATATCGCGGGTTTTTACGCCGTCTGGCACGGGCCGGAGGGGTTGAAAACCATCGCGGCGCGCATCCACCGCCTGACCGCCATTCTCGCGGCGGGGCTGGTGAAGCTCGGCTTCGAGATCGAGAACGATCACTGTTTCGACACGCTGACGGTCGATGTCGGCTCGAACTCCGAGGACATTCTCTCCCGTGCGGCGGCGCGCGGCATCAATCTGCGCGACTTCGGCGACGGCTGCATCGGCGTCTCTCTGGACGAAAAATCCGCGCGTGATGAAGTCGTGACGCTGTGGCAGATTTTCTCCGGCCAGAGCGCCTTCGCGTTCAGCGTGGAAAGTCTCGACGCCACCGCGCCGGACCTGATACCGGAAAAACTCAAGCGCACCTCGGCCTATCTGACGCATCCGACTTTCCATCTTTACCGCTCGGAAACGGAGATGCTGCGCTATCTGGCCACGCTGGAACGCAGGGACATTTCCCTCAACCGTTCGATGATCCCGCTCGGCTCCTGCACGATGAAATTGAACGCGACCGCCGAGATGATGCCGATTTCATGGCCGGAATTTTGCGACATGCACCCCTTCGCGCCCGCCGGGCAGACCGAAGGCTATCGTCTGTTGCTGCGCGATCTGGAGGACAAGCTCGCCACGCTCACCGGCTTTGCCGCCGTGTCGCTGCAGCCCAATGCCGGCGCGCAGGGCGAATATGCGGGGCTGCTGGTCATCCGCGCCTATCACGAGAGCCGCGGCGATACGCACCGCGACATCTGCCTCATTCCCTCTTCGGCGCACGGCACCAATCCCGCGTCGGCGGTGATGGCGGGGATGAAGGTCGTCGTCGTCGCCTGCGACGCGCATGGCAACATCGATACGGAGGACCTCAAGGCCAAGGCCGCAGAACACAAAAATAATCTCGCCGCGCTGATGGTGACCTATCCGTCCACGCACGGCGTCTTCGAACAGGAGATCCGCGAGATCTGCGCCGTGATCCATGAAAACGGCGGGCAGGTTTATATGGACGGCGCGAACTTCAACGCGCTGGTCGGCCTTGCCTGCCCCGGAAAATTCGGCGCCGACGTCATGCACATGAATTTGCACAAGACCTTTTGCATCCCGCACGGCGGCGGTGGCCCCGGCATGGGGCCGATCGGCGTTGGCGAGCATCTCGCGAAGTTTTTGCCCAGCAACCCGCTGGTGCAAACGGGCGGCGAAGAGGCGATCGGTTCCGTTTCCGCCGCGCCCTGGGGCTCGGCGTCGATTTTGCCGATTTCATGGATGTATATCTCGCTGATGGGCGCGCAAGGATTGAAGCGCGCTTCGCAAATCGCCATCCTCAACGCCAACTATATTTCGAAGCGGCTCGCGAAGCACTACGATACGCTCTATACCGGAAAGACCGGATACGTCGCGCACGAGTGCATCATCGATACGCGCCCGTTCAAGGACAGCGCGGGCGTGAGCGTCGACGATATCGCAAAAAGATTGATGGACTACGGCTTTCATGCGCCGACCATGTCGTTCCCCGTGCCGGGCACGCTGATGATCGAGCCGACGGAGAGCGAATCCGCGCATGAAATCGAGCGCTTTATTTCCGCGCTGGTCTCCATCCGCGGCGAGATCGCGCGCATCGAGCGCGGCGCCTGGCCGCAAGACGACAATCCGCTGCATAACGCGCCGCACACGCAGGCCGACATGACGGCGGGCGACTGGGCGCATCCCTATACGCGCAGCGAGGCCGTGTTCCCCGCCGCGTTTGTCGCCGCCGACAAGTTCTGGCCGCCGGTCAACCGCATCGACAATGTCGCGGGCGACCGCCATCTGGTCTGCACCTGTCCGCCGATCGAGGATTATCAGAACGCTGCCTGAAGGCAGCCGGCAACATGCCGCTTGAAACCTAAACGAGAGGAAATACCATGCCCGTCAATACCGCCGTAAACCAGAAACTGCAAGCGGCGACGCCGCAAGAGATGGCCAATGCCTTGCGCGCGCTCTCCATGGACGCGGTGCAAAAGGCGAATTCCGGCCATCCCGGCATGCCGATGGGCATGGCCGATGTGGCGACGGTGCTGTTCACGCGCTTCATGAAGTTCGATCCCGCGCTGCCGGCGTGGCCGGACCGCGACCGTTTTATTTTGTCCGGCGGGCACGGCTCGATGCTGCTCTATTCCCTTTTGCATCTCACCGGCTACGAGCAGATGACGCTCGATCAGATCAAGAACTTCCGCCAGCTCGGCAGCCTGACGCCGGGGCATCCCGAAGTCATGCCCGATTGCGGCATCGAGACGACGACGGGGCCGCTCGGGCAGGGCATCGGCAACGCCGTCGGGTTCGCGCTCGGCGAGCGGCTGATGAACGCGCGCTTCGGCGACGATCTCGTCAACCACTATACTTACGCGATGTGCGGCGACGGCGATTTGATGGAGGGCATCAGCCACGAAGCTTGCTCGCTCGCGGGACATCTCGGCCTCGGCCGCCTGATCATGCTGTACGACGACAACGGCATTTCCATCGACGGCCCGACGGCGCTGTCTTTTTCCGACGACACCAGAAAACGTTTCGAGGCCTACGGCTGGGAGACGTTCGCGGTCGACGGGCACGACCAGAGCGCCGTCGCGGAGGCGATCGCCAAGGCGCAGCTCAACCAGCGGCAGCCGAGCCTGATCTGCTGCAAGACGAAGATCGGCTTCGGCGCGCCGACCAAGGAAGGCAAGTCCTCCAGCCACGGCGCGCCGCTCGGCGCGGAAGAAATCGAGGGCGCGCGCAAAAATCTTCACTGGCCCTATGCGCCGTTCGAAGTGCCCGGGCATATCGCCGCCGCATGGCGCGATGCCGGCAAACGCGGCGCGGCCCTGCGCAAGAACTGGCAGGTGCGCCTCGACGGCAGCGACAAGCGCGACGCCTTCACCCACGGGCAGCACGGCGACGTCGCGCCGCAGGTGGAAGGGCTGATCAGGGACTTTAAAAAGAAAGTGAAGGCCGAAGCGCCCAAAGTCGCGACGCGCAAGGCCTCGGGCATGGTGCTGGATGCGCTGGTGCCGCACATGCCCGAACTGATCGGCGGCTCCGCCGACCTCACCGGCTCGAACCTGACGCTGGCTAAGGATATGGGCTTTGCCGCGAAAGACAATTTTAAAGGCCACTATGTTTACTATGGCGTGCGCGAACACGCCATGGCGGCGATGATGAACGGCCTCGCGCTGCACCGCGGGCTGATTCCCTACGGCGGCACGTTTTTGAGCTTCACGGATTACTGCCGTCCGTCGATCCGCCTGTCCGCGCTGATGAAGCAGCGCGTGGTCTATGTGATGACGCACGACAGCATCGGTCTTGGCGAAGACGGCCCGACGCACCAGCCGGTCGAGCATGTGGCCGCCTTGCGCGCCATACCCAATGTATTAGTCATGCGCCCCGCGGACGTGGTCGAGACCGCGGAATGCTGGCAGATCGCGCTCGAAAAACAGGATGCCCCGAGCATCCTCGTGCTGACGCGGCAGAACCTGCCGCTGGTGCGCAAAGAAAGCGGCGATGAAAACCTGACGCGCCGCGGCGCCTATATCCTCGCCGAAGCGCAAGGCGAGCATGCCGTCACGCTGTGGGCGACGGGCTCGGAAGTCGAGATCGCCCTCAAGGCGCGCGACCTGCTGCAGGCGGACAAGATCGGCACGCGGGTCATTTCCGCGCCGTGCCTCGAGCTTTACGATCAGCAGGACGCGGCGTACAAAAAATCTCTCGCCGGCGGCAAAGTCACGGCCACCATCGAGGCGGCGGTGCGTTTCGGCTGGGACCGCTACATCGGTCAGGACGGCATTTTCATCGGCATGAAGAGCTTCGGCGAATCCGCGCCGGCGGAGGAGCTTTACAAGCACTTCGGCATCACCGCGGAGGACGCGGCCGCCGCCGTCAAAAAGAAACTCTAAACCCATGCCGCCGCAGCTGACCGACCCCGATATCCGCTACAGGGACTCGTTCGTCGCGGCCTTGCGCGAAGGGCTGCATCTCGATCCTTTGCCGGAAGAGGATATTCAGCTCGCCGCGCGGGATTTCGACGGCTGGCTTGCCAGACGCAACGACCTCACGCGCCTGGTCGTGCTGCCGAGCGGCGAGCGCGTCAAAAAACTGCCGCAGCGGGATTTCTGGCTGGTCGAAGGGGAAAATTTTCTCGGCACCATCTCGCTGCGTCCGCAGTTGAACGAACATCTTTTGAAACGCGGCGGCAACATTGGCTATGCGGTGCGGAAATCCGCACGCCGCAAGGGTTACGGGCGGTTGATGCTCGGCCTGCTGCTCGACAAGGCGCGCGCCGAGGGACTCGCAAAGGTGCTGATCACCTGCCACGATGAAAACGAAGGCTCGATCCGCATCATCGAGGGCGCGGGCGGTGTCTTGCAGGACAAGGTGGAAATCGAGGGCCTGCCGCTGGCGGAGCGCCGCTACTGGATAACGCTCTGACAGCGGTTTTTATGGTTCTGGAAAATAGAAGACGTCTGTTTTCCCGAGAATAAATTGCTGTCCTGCAACAAACGCTTTGGCGGCGGGGATTTTGTGTCGTAAAACAAAGAAGAAAGTTTTTCCCCCTACAAGATCATATCAAGGAGAGTCATCATGACAGCTAAAATTTCCATCAACGGTTTTGGCCGCATCGGCCGCCTCGTCCTGCGCGCGATCATGGAAAGCGGGCGCAACGACGTGTCCGTCGTCGGCATCAACGACCTCGCCACCGCCGAGGCCAACGCCCATCTGCTCAAATACGATTCCGTTCACGGCCGCTTCGGCGGCGACGTGAAAGTCAGCGGCAACAAACTGATCGTCAACGGCCATGAAATTTTAATGACCCAGGAACGCGACCCCGCGGCGCTGCCGTGGAAGGCTCTCGGCGTCGATGTCGCGATGGAATGCACCGGACTGTTCACCAAAAAGGCCGATGCCGAAAAGCACGTTGCCGCAGGCGCGCGCAAGGTGCTGATCTCCGCGCCCGCGACGGACGAAGACATCACCGTCGTCTTCGGCGTCAACCACGACAAGCTGGAAAACAAGCACGTCGTCGTATCCAACGCCTCCTGCACCACCAATTGCCTTGCGCCCGTGGCCTCCGTGCTGCACAAGGCGATCGGCATCCGGAACGGCTTCATGACCACCATCCACAGCTATACCGGCGACCAGCCGACGCTTGACACGATGCACAAGGACCTGCACCGCGCCCGCGCCGCCGCCGCTAACATGGTCCCCACCTCGACCGGCGCCGCCAAGGCCGTCGGCAAGGTGCTGCCGGAACTGAAGGGCAAGCTTGATGGCACCTCCATCCGCGTGCCGACGCCGAACGTTTCGGTTATCGACTTCAAATTCAACGCCGCCAAGCCGACCACGGTGGAAGAGGTCAATCAGGCGATCATCGCCGCCGCGAACAACGGCCCGCTCAAGGGCATTCTCGGTTTTTACGACGAGCCGCTGGTCTCCCACGACTTCAACCACGATCCGCGCTCCAGCATCTTTGCCCTCAAGGAAACCAAGGTGATAGAAGGTACGCTGGTGCGGGTGATGAGCTGGTACGACAACGAGTGGGGCTTCTCCAACCGGATGACGGATACGGCATTGGTTATGGCAAATTCAAAATAATCTTTACAAGACCGGCTGAAAAGGTGCTAGCATCGGCCGGTATTTGTTTCGTTAAATGAAACGATCTGGAGAAAAAGGAGTCATAATTATGGCAGTAGGTCAGTTTTTTAAGAACATGGTGCAATCTTTCTATCGCGGCGGCCAGTATTTTACCGATTCTCTGTCCCGCAACATCGATCCGGTCAAAGCGCGCAATATCGGCCGCGTGGTCGACGCCGTCGGCGGCGGCGTTCTGACATATTTCAGCGGCGCCGGCCTTGTGAGTAATGCGCTTGCTGTGGCCGGTCTTGTCGCGGGTATCGCCGCAGGCGCAGCAGTGACTGTCCCGACAATTCTTACGGTGGCGGCGACGACGCTCGTTTTCGGCACGCTGAATGTGATGAGCGGGGCTTTCGGCCTCGGTCTTCTGAGCGCGGCGCGCCATAAGCTGGGTCTGCCGTCTCCCGCTGATGCGGCACGCCGTGTGGTTTACGAAACCACCCGCCCGCTGAAATGGACGGCGCAGAAGCTGCGTCACCCCTTCAAAAAGGCGCATGACGGCCAAAAGGTCTCGGTCCAGCCGAAGGGTCCCGGACCAAAACAGGGCGGTTATACAATCTAATATCTCTTGATTCGCCAGGATAAGGCTTTACGATGCGGCGTGGACGGTGTTCACGCCGCATCTTTATTTTAAGCCGCACTCAGGAGAATCCCCATGCGCGTCACGCAAAAAGTCAAAAAAATCCTCTCATACTACGAAAGCGACAATCCGGGGACGAAAGCCAATCTCTGCCGCATGCTGATGCACGGCAAGCTCGGCGGTTCTGGCAAAATGGTCATCCTGCCGGTCGATCAGGGCTTCGAGCACGGCCCCGCGTGCAGCTGCGCCGTCAATCCCGCGGGCTACGATCCGCACTACCACTATCAGTTGGCGATCGATTCCGGCTGCAACGCCTATGCCGCGCCGCTGGGCGCGCTCGAAGCGGGCGCCGACACCTTCGCGGGCGCGATCCCGCTGATTTTGAAAATCAACAGCTCCAACAGCCTGATCACGGCGAAAGACCAGTCGGTCACCGGCTCGGTCGCCGATGCCTTGCGTCTCGGCTGCGCGGCCATCGGCTTCACCATCTATCCCGGCTCCGAGCATATGCTCGAATTGCAGGAAGAAATCACCCAGCTGTCCGAAGAGGCGAAGTCCGTCGGCATCGCCACCGTCATCTGGTCGTACGTGCGCGGCCCGACCATTTCCAAGGACGGCGAAACCGCCATCGACAACATCGCCTACGGCGCGCACATGGCGGCGCAGCTCGGCGCGCATATCATCAAGGTGAAGCTGCCCACAGATTTCCTTGAGCTGCCGGAAGCGAAAAAAGTTTATCTCGAGCAGAAAATTCCCATCAAAACGCAGGCCGAGCGCGTGCGCCACATCATGCAGTCGAGCTTTGCGGGCCGCCGCATCGTCGTCTTCTCCGGCGGCGCGGCCAAGGGCGACAAGGCGGTGCTGGAAGACGCGCGCGCGATTTACGAGGGCGGCGGCAACGGCTCGATCATGGGCCGCAACGCCTTCCAGCGTCCGCGCGAAGAGGCGCTGAAATTGCTTGACCAAGTCATGCAGATCTACCTCGGCAAAGACAAGTAAGTCTATTTCCTTGTGTTAAAAAAACGGCGCCGCTCATCAGGAGCGCGCCGTTTTTTATTATGGGTGCCGGCTTTTAAGTGCGCAAAACGCCGCCGATGTTTTTCACTGCGGCGACGATTTTCGTCCCCATGGCGGTGATTTCCTCGTCGGTGAGGGTTTTTTCGACCGGCTGCAGCGTCACGGCGACGGCGACGGACTTTTTGCCGTCCTCGACGCCCTTGCCGGCGTAAATGTCGAAAATCTCCACGTCCGTAATGAGCTTTTTGTCGGCCTCGGCCACAGCCCGCACCAGCTTTTCCGCCTCCAGCGTCTCGTCGACGATAAAGGCGAAGTCGCGGCTGACGGGCTGGAACGGCGACGGTTTCAACAGGGATTTTTGCGGGCCTTTCTTTTTCGGCGCGGGAATGTTTTCGAGAAAGATTTCGAATCCGGCGAAAGCTTCGTCGCGTTTCAGGCTTTCCAGCACGCCCGGATGAATTTCGCCGAAGTGCGCGAGAACGTTTTGCCCGAGGCGCAAGGAACCGGAGCGGCCGGGATGATACCAGTCGGGCGCGTCGCGGGTGATCTGCAGGCTGGCCGTGTTGACTCCGCAGCAGCGCAGCGCATCGAGCGCATCCGCCTTCGCGTCAAACGCGTCCGCCGCGCGCGCTTTTTGCGACCAGTGGCGGCGGGCGGCATTGCCGGAGCGCAAACCCGCGGCGACAACCGGCTGGCCGTCGTTTTCCGGCGAGACGTAAATCCGCCCGATCTCAAACAGCGCGGCGTCGGGAATGCCGCGGTCGGCGTTTTTACCGGCCGCGTCGATCAGGTTGGGCAGGATCGAGGGGCGCATTTGCGACAGCTCTGCGCTGATCGGGTTGACCAGCGTCAGCGCGGCCTTGTTCTGGTTGGCGCGGGCGCCGAAGAGATCGGACTTTACGCTCTCCATGAACGACCACGTGACTGTTTCATAAAGACCGCGCGTGGCCAGAGCGCGCTTCGCCGCCGCGGCGCGTTTTTGCAAAGGCGCGGGTTCGGGCATTTTTTCGCCCGCGGCACGCACGACCGGAACGGCGGGAATATTGTCGTAGCCGTCGATGCGTAAAATTTCCTCGACGAGGTCGGCCACGCCCGTGACGTCATGCCGCCAGCTGGGCGTACGCGCGTTCCAGCCGACAAGCTTGAAGCCGAGGCTGGAGAGAATTTCCTTTTGCCGCGCTTCCGCCAGATCGCGCCCGCCGAGGGCGGCGAGTTTTTCCGGCCTGTAGGCGATGGTGCGCATGTTGTCCGGCGCGGTGCCGGCGACGAACACCTCGCCCGGATTGCCGCCGCATATGTCGAGCACCATGCGCGTCGCCAGTTCCATGCCGCCCGCGGTGAAGGCGGGGTCGACGCCGCGCTCGAAGCGGTAGCGCGCATCGCTGTCGATTTGCAGCTTTTGCCCCGTTTTGGCAATCGCCGCGGGATCGAAGTAGGCGCATTCGATGTAGACGTTTTTGGTGTTTGCGTCGACGGCGGTCGAAGTGCCGCCCATGACGCCGCCGAGGCCGATCACGCCGGACTCGTCGCAGATGACGACCATGCCGTCGTCGAGTTCGTAGGTGTTGTCGTTCAGCGCCGCGACTTTCTCGCCCTTCTTCGAGAGCCGCACATGGATATTGCCGGAGAGCTTGTCGGCATCGTAGACGTGCAACGGGCGGCACAGGCCGGTGGAAAAATAATTGGTGATGTCCACCAGCGCGGAAATCGGTTTTTGCCCGACGGCCTTGAGACGTTTTTGCAGCCATTCGGGCGAAGCGCCGTTGGCGACGCCCTTGATGGCGCGGCCTAAAAAGAGCGGGCAGGCTTTCATGTCTTTCAGCGCGACGGAAACGGGGCTTTTGAACATGCCGGCGACGGCGTCCGCCTGCAGCGGCTTCAGGGTGCCGAGGCCCGCCGCGGCAAGATCGCGCGCGATGCCCAGCACGCCCGCGCAGTCGCCGCGGTTGGGGGTGAGATTGATCTCGATCACCGGATCGCCGAGGTTCAGCGCCAACACGGCAGGGCTGCCGGTTTCGGCGTCTTGCGGCAGTTCGATGATGCCTTTGTGCTCGTCGGAAAGCAGCAGTTCGCGCTCCGAGCACATCATGCCGTTCGATTCCTGTCCGCGGATGTTGGCCTTTTTGAGCGTGACGTCGAGACCCGGAATGTAGCTGCCCGCCGGCGCGAACACGCCCTTGAGGCCCGCGCGCGCATTCGGCGCGCCGCAGACGACTTTCAGCTGCTCTGTGCCGGTATCGACGACGAGGCATTGCAATTTATCCGCGTCGGGGTGTTTTTCCGCCGAGACGACATGCCCGACGACGAAGCCCGCGAGCATCGCGGCGGGGTCCTCGATCTTCTCGACCTCGAGGCCGATGGCGGTCAGTTTGGCGGAAATTTCCTCGAGCGCCGCGGCGGTCGCGAGATGGTCTTTGAGCCAGGAGAGCGTGAATTTCATCGGATGTTCTTTCTCAAACTGTTTCTTGCGGCCCGAAGCCGTAATGTTTCAACCAGCGCAAATCGGACTCGAAGAAGGTGCGTAAATCCGGAATGCCGTATTTCAGCATCGCCATGCGCTCGACACCCATGCCGAAGGCGAAGCCCTGATATTCCTCCGCATCGATGCCGCAGTTTTTCAGCACGTTCGGGTGCACCATGCCGCAGCCGAGGATTTCGAGCCAGTCTCCGCCTTCGCCGATTTTCAACTCGTCCTTGCCGCGCGAACAGCCGATGTCCATTTCCGCCGAGGGCTCGGTGAAGGGAAAGAAGCTCGGGCGAAAGCGCGTCGCCAGCGTGTCGACTTCGAAAAAGCGTTTGCACAGTTCGATCAGGCAGCCTTTGAGATGCCCCATGTGCGTGGTCTTGTCGATCATCAGCCCTTCGAGCTGGTGGAACATCGGCGTGTGGGTCTGGTCGTAGTCCGAGCGGTAGGTGCGGCCGGGAATGACCACGCGGATCGGCGGCTTCTGGTTTTGCATCACATGCACCTGCACGGTCGAGGTGTGGGTGCGCAAAAGGCGTTTCGCTGCGTCGCCTTCCCCGCCTGCGACGTCCGGTAAATAAAACGTATCGTGCATCTGTCGCGCCGGATGGCCGGCGGGGAAGTTGAGCGCGGTGAAGTTGTGAAAGTCGTCCTCGATCTCCGGCCCCTCTTTGACCGCAAAGCCCATGTCGGCGAAAATGGCGGTAAGGTCTTCCAGCGTGCGCGTGATCGGGTGCAGCGTGCCTTGCGCGAAGGGGCGGGGAGAGAGCGTGACGTCGACCGTCTCGTTTTGCAGGCGCGCGGCCATTTCTTTCTGGCGCAACAGGGCTGCGCGCGCCTCGATCTCGGCGGAAATCTCGTCTTTCAGCAGGTTGAGGGCCTGGCCCATCTGCTTGCGCTCGTCGGGCGCGAGGCTGCCCAGCGTCTTCATCATGTCGGTGACCTTGCCCTTTTTGCCGAGCGCGCTCACCCGCACTTCTTCCAGCGCGGCGATGTCGTTGGCGGCTTTGACGGTGTCTACCAGTTCTTTTTTTAAGGCTTCGATGTTGCTCATAGCGGTCATGCTCCGTTACTCTTTTGCTCCAGCGTTTTTAAGGTTCGGACCCGGGCGCGAGCGTCACCTGCAGCCCGTCCATGTCCTCGTTTAATATGATCTGGCACGACAAGCGTGAATTATCCCCGACTTCAAAGGCGTTGTCCAGTTGCCCGGCCTCCTCTCCGGTCGGCGGGGGCAGTTTTTTTCGCCAGTTTTCGTCCACATAGACGTGGCAGGTGGCGCAGCAGCAGGCGCCGCCGCATTCCGCCTTGATCGGCAGCTTGTAATCGCGGATGACCTCCATCAGCCGCCAGCCCGCGAGACCCTCGAGCGCGTGTTCCACCCCGTCTTTGTCTATGACACGGACTTTCATACTATTCTATCCCGCCGGCCTTTGCCGAGAATCTGCTTGAGCGCGTAGGCCATCGACGCGCTCATCAGGGTCCAGGAAAGGAGCGATATGGGCGCGTCGATGACGCTGAGAAATGTTTGCTGCTGCGTGGTCAGATGAATGCTGCCGTCCGGCAAAAGAGCGTGGGGGAGGATGGCTATCAGGATGATATTTGACAGGAGCGTGACCGGCAGCACGCTCAGAAAGAGCAGGCCGATCAGCCGGAGCGAAAACATCGCGCCCCAGGTCTTTTTGAGGACGGCCCCGATCGGGTGGCCGACGGCGGCGAGGATGGGGACGATGCCGAACCGCGCGCCCCAGAAAATCGCGCCGACGATCAGCAGCTGGATCATAATGGAGGTGGAATCGGCCTGCCCCTTGTCTTGCAGATGTTCCTGTATGGTCAGCCATGCGTCCGTCGCCGCGATGAAGGCCATGTTGAACAATACGAACGCGATGATGGAGGCTTCCATGTTCCTGCGCCGCCGTGCATAGGCCGGCGTGCCGGCAGGCGGCGGGGCCTGTTTTTCGCCCAGCAGCAGCAGGCGCGTTTGCAAAAACAGATACCATCCGAACAGCCCTTCCGCGGGAAGGCTCCAGAGGTATGTCTCGATCTGCGAGGCATGCGGCCGTTGAAACTGGACGAACAGCAAGCAGGCGATTTGCGCGCCGATCGGCAAGAGGCTGATCTGGAGCAGATAGTTCTTCTCCCGCGCGACGAAGAGGTAGGCGCTCTTGACGGACGCGAATATGTTGAAGCTGCTGTTATTACTCATTATCGCTCCCGGGGATCAGCCGGAAGTCCCTTGTTCCGGCGGCCTTATTTTGACGGCTTTAGGCCGCGCCGCCAAGGTTTTCATACGGAATTTACGAGATTTACATGGAATCTATTTGACATAGTACATAAACAGGCGTATAGGTGAAGGTGCAGTCGTGTATTGTGCTTTGCGCTATAAACGTGCCAGATAAAGGCCGTGTAGCAACAGGATGTCGTCACTTGAGACGCGCGTTGTTCGGAGAATGGCTTCTAGTATGCTGAAAAAGACCCGCCATGCCATGAAAACAGGCTTGCCGTCCGTTATCCGCCAGGACGGTGCGCAGGCGATTCCGGCCGAGAAAACAGGCGCAAAACAACCGGTACAGAAGGCGCAAGGGCGCTGGCTTTTGGGCATGGTCACGGGGCAGGTCGCCTTCTTCGCGCTCGCGCTCAAGGCGCTGCCGCTTTTCGCCCACTCCCATTTCGTGTTGCCGCCCGTCGCCGTTCTGCCGTTTCTTTTCAGCGCCACCCTGACCGGCGGGCTTTTGGGCGGCTTCGTCCATGCGCGCCTCACCAGAAAGGCCGAAGCCGCGCCGCCCCTGCAGATGCGCGCCTATATCTTTCAGGCGCTGGCCGAGACCAACCGCCGCCTGGCGGAAATGTTCGTGAACGAGGAGTTCAACGAGGCGGCGAACGGCAATTCCGACAGCCGCCGCATGAAGGCCAAGCCGGAGCTCAAAGTCGCCCCGCCGGTCGCCCCGCGCATGGGCGGGATGTAATCTCCCTGAAGACAAAATTAGTATGCATTTACTATAATAATAGAGATTTTCAGGAGCCATCAATCTGTTAGGATAAAATGGAATCGAAATTTCTGCGGCCGCGCAATACAGGCCCGAGGGCGGGAATGCGGTGAAGAAAGATGATCTGTTCCCCGATAGCGTCGTTGCGCCGCTCCACGCCGCCATCGACGCATTTTCTCCCGCACTGGGGCAAAAAGCGCGCGATGTTTTCAACGCCGGGTTCGACACGGCCGTCGCCGCCAGCCGCAAAGACGGCTTCAAGGCCGGCCGGGACAACGTCACGCCCCCCGATTCGTGCTGGCGGCCGGAGCAGGTGCCCGCGGGCACCGCCACGGGGAAGGTTAAGACACCCGCTCTTTAAGAATTATTTCACGCCGAGTTTGGTTTGCAGGTCCGTGCTGGAGGTCGTGTATTGGAAGCGCAGCTTTTTGTCGGGATAGACGTAGGCGAAGGCCTTTTGCGCCATCAAGGCCGCTTCATGGAAGCCCGACAAAATAAGTTTCAGTTTCCCCGGATACCAGTTGATATCGCCGATGGCGAAAATGCCGTGCGTCGAGGTTTCGAAGTTCTCGGTATTGACGGGGATCAGTCCGTCTTTCATCTCGATGCCAAAACCGGCGACAGGGCCGGGCTTCATGGTCAGGCCGTAAAAAGCCAGCAGTGCATCGCAGGTGATCTCGCCGGTGGACAAGACCGCCGCGGTGATCTGCCCGTCTCGCCCTTTTAAATCCGTGAGGTTGCCGATCATGACGCTCATTTTTCCCGCCGAGACGAGATTGCGCATTTGGGCGACGGTGTGCGGCGCGGCGCGGAATTCGTCGCGGCGATGCACCAAGGTCAGTGATTTGGCCAGCGGCTGCAGCGCCAGCGACCAGTCGAGCGCGCTATCGCCGCCGCCCGCGATAACGAGATCTTTTCCTTTATAGAAGTTTTTGTCCCGCACGGCGTAGAAGACCGATGTGCCCTCGAAATCGGCGATATTTTTGATCGGCGGCTTTTTGGGCGAAAAACTCCCCCCGCCGGAAGCGACCACCACGGCTTTCGACTCGATCACCGTGCCGGCGTCGGTGGTGATGCGCCAGCCGTGCTCCGTCTTTTCGAGTTTTTCCGCCATCTGGTTCAGGTGGAAAACAGGGTTGAAGGGCTTGATCTGCTCCATCAGCTGTTCCGTCAGTTCCTGCCCCGTCACCACCGGCAGCGCGGGAATGTCATAGATCGGCTTTTCAGGGTAAAGCTCGGCGCATTGGCCGCCCGGACGGTCGAGCACGTCGATGAGCTGCGCCCTGATGTCGAGCAGGCCGAGCTCGAACACCGCGAACAGGCCCACGGGCCCCGCGCCGATGATCGTGACATCCGTTTTTTCTACTTGAGTAGTCATAAGAATACCAGTTTGGTTTGTACCCTGTATAATATGCAACATCGCCGAGAACAAGACCCGCGCTTTATTTATTGCCGCGAAGGCGGTAGAATCGCGGCGAAAACCGAAAACAGGACAAAGGAGGGACGACACATGGCCCTGACCCACACCCCTAGGCCGGAATTCGGCGCTCCCGCCCCCGATTTTTCTCTCACGGGCATCGACGGCAAGACCTATACGCTGAAAGGCGTCCGAGGCGAAAAAGGCACGCTGGTGATGTTCATCTGCAACCACTGCCCCTACGTGCGGGCGATCGCCGGCCGGCTGGCTGCGGACATGAAGACGCTGCAGGACAACGGCATCGGCGTCATCGCCGTCATGTCGAATGACACGTCCACGCATCCCGCCGACAGCTTCGACAACATGAAAAAGTTTGCGGCGCAGCACGGCTTCACCTTTCCTTACGTCATCGACGGAACGCAGGCGGTGGCAAAAGCCTACGGCGCGGTCTGCACGCCGGACTTTTTCGGCTACAACGCCGTGGGCGCGTTGCAATACCGCGGCCGGCTCGACGAAGGCAACCCCGCGAAACCCGTCACGGCGGAGACGAAGAAGGAACTCGTCGAGGCCCTGCTGCACATCGCCGCGACCGGCAAAGGCCCTGAACGGCAGACGCCGTCGATGGGCTGCAACATCAAGTGGAAGAATGCCCGCGCCGCCTAAAGCTTTGCGCACCTAAAAAATAAACAAGAAAGGCGCCCCTTTGAAAACGAAACACTTGCGCATTGCTCTGGCCCTGCTCGTCCTCGTCGCGGCCGGAAGTCTTTATTACACGCAATATGTACAGGGCAAGGAAGAGACCGACGACGCGCGTCTCGACGCCTACATCGTGCCGATCAGCGCGCATGTGACGGGCTACGTCAAGCAGCTTGCCGTGCGCGACAACGCGGGCGTCAAAACGGGGCAGACGCTGCTGATCATCGACCCGACGGATTACCGGATCGCCGTTGACAGCGCCAAGGCCGCGCTGGCCGCCGCCGAAGCGCAATATGACCAGGCCGCGCAAAGGCTCGCCGTGACAAAGGTCACCGCGCCCTCGAGCGTCACCGCCGCCGAGGCCACCGTGACCGCGGCGAAGGCGGATCTCGCCCGCGCCATCAAGGACGCGGCGCGCAACCGCCGCCTGAAAAACGTCTCCGCCACCGCGCGCGAGATCGACCGGACGAACATGGAGGAAAAAGTCGCCGCCGCCAATCTCGAGGCCGCGGAGGCGCGCCTGCGCACCGCCGAAACCTCGCCCGAGGCGATCGCCGCCTCCAGCGCCGCGACGCGCATGCTGCTCGCCGAAGTTACTGAGCGCAAGGCCGCGCTGGAAGCGGCGGAGCGCAATCTGTCCTACACCACGGTCACCGCGCCGATGGCGGGCAAGGTCACCGCCCGCACGGTCGTCGCCGGCGCGCTGGTGCAGCCGGGGCAGGCGCTGATGGCGATTTCCCACCCGCATCTCTGGGTCACCGCCGATTTCAAGGAAACGCAGCTCACCGGCATGCGCGTCGGCCAGCGCGCCGATATTCATGTCGACGCCTATCCCGACCTGCATCTGACCGGCAAAGTCGACAGCGTGCAGGCCGCCACGGGCGCGCGCATGTCGCTGTTTCCGCCGGAGAACGCCACGGGCAACTTCGTCAAGGTCGTGCAGCGCGTGCCGGTCAAGATTGTCCTCGACCGCCAGCCGCCGGAAAATATGGCCGTCGTGCCCGGCATGTCGGTCGAAGTCACGGTGCATGTGAATGATCAAAAATGACCGGCGACGTGCGTAACAATCCCTGGCTTGTGATGTTCGCCGTCAGCCTCGCCACCTTCATGGAGGTGCTGGACACGACGATCACCAACGTCTCCCTGCCGCACATCGGCGGCAGTCTCGCCGCCTCGCAGGAGCAGAGCACGTGGGTGATGACGTCCTATCTCGTTTCCAACGCCATCATCCTGCCGATTTCCGGCTGGCTGGCCGACGCGATTGGCCGCAAGAAATATTTTATATTGTCGATCGCCGGATTCACGCTCGCGTCGTTCTTTTGCGGCGCTGCCTCGGCCTTGTGGATGATGATCGTCTTCCGCCTGCTGCAGGGCATGGCGGGCGGCGGCCTGCAGCCGACGCAGAGCGCCATTTTGCTCGACGTCTTTCCGGTCGAGGACAGGCCGAAGGCCTTCGCGCTCTCGGCGGTGACGATGATTGTCGCGCCGGTCATCGGGCCGACGCTCGGCGGCTTCATCACCGACAATGTCAGCTGGCGGTGGATCTTCTTCATCAACGTGCCGGTGGGGTTGCTGGCGATTTTTCTCGTGAGCCGCCTGTACCACGAGCATGCCGAAGCGGCGAAGAAAAAAGTCGATGTCGACTATATCGGCTTTTTGATGATCGCGCTCGGCATCGGCGCGGTGCAAATCGTGCTCGACAAGGGCACGCAGTACGACTGGTTCGGCAGCCATTTCATCGTCAGCCTCACGGTTCTGGCTGTCGCCGCGCTCGTGTTCGCGGTCTGGTGGGTGCTGCGACAACCAAACCCGCTGGTCGAGCTGCGCCTGTTCAAGATCCCGACCTTCCGGCTCTCGTGCATATTGATCTTTTTCATGGGTTTCGTGCTTTACAGCAGCAGCATCCTCCTGCCGCTGCTGGTCCAGAATTTCTTCGGCTACGATGCCACCTGGGCGGGGCTGATTTTGTCGCCGGGCGCGCTGGTGGTGATCATGATGATGCCGCTGACGACCAGGCTGATCCATAGCTACAGGCCGAAGTACCTGATTGCCGCGGGGTTCACGTTTTGCGCCATGGGCGTTTTTTACACCTCGCACTTTTCGCCCGCGACCGACATCTGGACGTTCATCTCGATGCGCGTCATGACGGTGATCGGCCTGCCGCTCCTGTTCATCCCCATCAGCACGATGGCTTATAGCAAGGTATCGCGCCAGATGAACAACAAGGCGTCGGCGCTCTATTCGCTCAGCCGCAACCTTGGCGGCAGCTTTGGCATTTCTCTGGTCATGACCTATCTTTACCGCCATGCGCAGATCTGGCAAACGCATCTCGGCGCGCACCTGACGGCGACGAGCATCGGCGCGCAACAGGCCCTGCTGCGCAACGCCGCCGTGCTGAAAGCCGCCGGTGTCGCGCCCGCCGCCGCGCCCGCCGCCGCGCAGGCCCTGCTTTATCATCAGCTGCGGCAACAGGCCGGCTTCATGAGTTATGTCGATTCTTTCCGGCTGATGACCGTTATCATGTTGCTGCTGGTGCCGTTGGCCCTCCTCATGCCCGGCACCTTCCCGAAAAAGGGAGCGGCGGTTGTCGATTAACGGGCGCGGATTAAGGGAAAGCTTCTTGAACTCGAAGGCCGGAAGAAGGATAATGCTTTCATGACGTCGATCATCGCGGAACTTTCCGAACTCGAACACAAGGAGCTGCAGGGAAGCGGCCTTTACAACGCCGACCTCGCGCCCGTCGCCGCGGCCGAGCGCAAATGGCGGGCGTTCAGCTTTGCCGCGCTGTGGATTTCGATGTCGGCTTGCATCCCGACCTACATGCTGGCCTCGAGCCTGATCGGCGGCGGCATGAACTGGTGGCAGGCGGTGCTGACGATCTTCCTCGGCAATCTCATCGTTCTCGTGCCCATGGTGCTCAACGCCCACGCGGGCACGAAATACGGCATTCCGTTTCCGGTTTATTGCCGCGCGTCGTTCGGCACGAAAGGCGCGAACATCCCCGCCGTCCTGCGCGCATTGGTCGCCTGCGGCTGGTTCGGCATTCAGGCGTGGATCGGCGGCGATGCGATATACCGCATCTGCGCGGTGATCTTCCACATCCATCTCGCGCCGGCGCACAACTTCTTCGGCATCACGCCCGGGCAGTTCCTGTGCTTCATGTTCTTCTGGGGCATCAACATGTTCGTGATCTACAAGGGCATCGATACGATCCGCTTCCTGCTCAACATCAAGGCGCCGCTGCTGATCGCCCTCGGCCTCGCGCTGCTCGGCTGGGCTTACGTGCAGGCGGGCGGCTTCGGGCCGATGCTCTCGCAGCCCTCGGCCTTCGCGGCGGGGCAGCCCAAGGCGGGGCAGTTCTGGAGTTATTTTTTCCCCGCGCTCACCGGCATGGTCGGTTTCTGGGCGACGCTGTCGCTCAACATTCCCGATTTCTCGCGCTATGCCGTCAGCCAGAAAGATCAGGCGCTCGGGCAGGCGCTGGGCCTGCCGCTGACCATGGCGCTTTATTCGTTCATCGGCGTCGCGGTCACCTCGGCCACCACGGTCATCTATCATGAAACGCTGTGGAATCCGGTGGATGTGCTGACGCGCTTCAAGAACCCCGGCGTGCTGATCGTCGCCATGCTGGCGCTGGTCATTGCCACGCTGGCGACCAACATCGCGGCCAACGTCGTTTCGCCCGCCAACGATTTCGCGCATCTCGCGCCGCAGAAAATCTCCTTCCGCATGGGCGGGCTGATCACCGGCATCATCGGTATTTTGATGATGCCGTGGAAGCTGATCGCCGACCCCAACGGCTATATCTTCACCTGGCTGATCGCCTACAGCGCGCTGTTGGGGCCGGTCGGCGGCATTCTGATTGCCGATTACTTCGTCTACCGCCGCCGCACCTTCGATCTCAAACAGCTTTACGTCACGGACGGCGCGTATAGTTTTACGGGCGGGGTCAGTTTGACCGCCGTCATCGCGCTGGTCGCGGGCGTTTTGCCGAGCATCCCCGGCTTTCTCGTCAACGTGAAGCTCATGTCGGCGACGGCGGCGCCCGCCGCGGTCGTCCATCTTTACAACTATGCGTGGTTCACCGGCTTTGCCATCGCCTTCGTTCTCTATCTGGCGCTGCGCCGCATGACGGGCGCGCAAAAATGACCGAAAACTTCGAACTGCCGCGCGAAGTCGAGACCGCCTACCGCGCCATCCCGGAAAAAGGCGGGACGGTGCTGGCCGCCATCGCCGACGGCAACGGCATGCGCGCCGACGAAGTGCGCCTCGTCAGCGGCGAGACGGTGATCTACCTCATTCCTGCCACGATCACGATCACGCTGACGCCGGAGATGGCCAAAACCCTATTGAACGGGCAGAACCCGCAAGGCGACGTTCTCGGCAGCGAGGGGGAAGTCATGTCCGCCTCGGCGGCGCTGCTGCCGGAGTTTCTCAAAGGCGAGGCCGTGCGGCAGGATATTCTCGAGACCTTGCGCCAGCAGCCGGGCGAGGGCTTCGGCATGAAGCCGAAGACGATCACCCTCAAATCCGTGCGCAGGGTTTTTTCCGTCATTACGCCCTGCCCGCAGTGCCGCGGCGAAGCCGTCGTGCCCTGTCCGCCCTGTCAGGGCAGGGGGCGCATTCCGTGCCAGACCTGCCGCGGCCTGGGCGTGACCAAATGCGTCACCTGTTTCGGCACCGGCCTGATGCAGGACCCTTCCGGCAACAGCGTTCCGTGCACGCGCTGCCAGCGCGGAGGAAATATCATCTGCCATACATGCAACGGCCTGAAAGAAATGGCCTGCCAGAGTTGCGGCGGGCAGGGGCGGACGGGCTGTTCCGCCTGCGCGCAGAGCGGCGCGCAGACGAATGTGTACCAGATGTCGGCCAAGGCGTCGTTCGCGTTCGAGATCGACTGGCGCAAAGTGCCGCCGGAGGTGAAAGACATCGCCGAAAAACTGGGCGGCGCGCAGATCGTCGCCAGAAAACATGCCGAGATTTACTGGCAGTTGCCCGAGGCGCGGGAGAAAAGTCTGGTGATCGAAGGCCTCGCCTGTTTTCCTGTCGCCGATGCGGTCTTCTCCGTCGCCGGCAAGAGCTTCCCCGCCAAGGTCGCGGGCCTGCAGGGCCGCATCGTCGAAATGGATCCGGTTCTCGACCCGCATGTCAAGCCGGGCATCTCCGCGCTGTCCAAACTTTCCAAAGGGCCTCTGGCGGCGGACGCCCTGATGGGCACGGCGTGCAAATTCAAACTGGTGCGCCGCGTGCTCGGCGAGGTGGCGAAGCGTCCGAAAAAAGAGGTTTATCAGGATATTGTGCGCGATTACGGCGTCACCCTCTCGGACAAATACGCCCGCGCCGCGGTCAGCTCCGCCGCCAGCGCGCTGCAGGCGATCAGCCGCGGTCCGCGCACGCAGGGGCTGGCGTTGGGCACCATCCTGGCGGGAGCGCTGGCGGCCGTCTATTATATGACACCCTTGCGTTTTTCTCTCTACGCGACGCTGGCGGAAAAAGGCTTTGAAAGATATATTAATATTGCCGATGCCGGCGACTGGCTGATCGGCGCGGTCGCCGCCGTTTTTGTGGTCCGCCTGACGGTTGCGCGCGCACTGGGGAAAATGCTGCCGTCGTCGGTGCATGCGGAAGACAAGGGGGGCTTGCCTTCGGCGGGAACCCAGGGGCTGCTGGCGTTTCCCGCGGCCGCCGTCGTCTGCGTGGCCGTTGCGGCGCTGGCGGCGCACAAACCGGAGTGGATATCGGCGGTGTTGAAGAGATAGCTTATAACGGAGGGGCGAATGTTGAAGCGTTTTGGTTTTGGGGTTGTCGCATTGTGCGCTTTGGCGGCACCGGCGCAGGGGGTTGCGCAAGTCGTTCCGGCCGCCGCGCCGCAGACGACAGCAGCGGCCACGCAGACGCCGGCAAAAGAGACGCGGATCGGCACCCTGCTGGATGTGGAAGGCCCCGTGACCGTCACGCCCGCGGGCGGCCAGGCGCAGGCCGCCGCAAACAACATGCCGATTTATCTGAACGACACCGTGAACACGGGCGATAACGCGCGCGCCTTCGTCCTTTTTATCGACAATACCAACATCGTTCTTTCGGCCGACACCAATCTCAAGATCGACAAATACGTCTACGATCCCGACGATGACACCAGCGCCAACAACAACGCCACCTACTCCATTCAGGGCGCGTTCGAATACGTCAGCGGCCTGATCGGCCACCGCGCGAATCCCGACGTGCATGTGGAGACGCCGGTCGGCGCGATCGGCATCCGCGGCACGGATTTCTGGGCGGGTCCGGACAGCGGCCAATACAGCGTGGCGGTGAACGAGGGGCAGGTGTCTCTCAAAACGGACGGCGGCGAACAGCTCGTCGACAAAGGCGAGGGCACCACTGTGCGCAGCAGGTTCTCCCGCCCCGCGATGGCGCAGCGGTGGAGTCAACAGCGCTTCCAGCGGCTGGCCGCGACCGTGCGGCTGCAGCATTATCAGTCCGCCATCCGCAATCTGCGCGCGATACAGAGCCGTCAGCCTGAATTCCGCCAGCGCTACACCAGCTACGTCCGCCAGTCGCATCCGCACTGGTGGCATCACGTCGACCATGACCGCCATCAGGACCGTCGTCAGGACAACAGACAGGATCACCGCCAAAACCGCCGCGGGCGGGACGGCCGGCGCGACCGGCGCTCGGGAGACAACGGGTCTGACAGCCGCGGATTTGGCCGCTCCGGCCGTGACAGGTTTGAGCGGCAACGCAGCGGCGATAATCAGGACGGACGCGCACGGCGAGGCTTCGAACAGGCGCAAGCCCGCTTGGATTCGAACGAGCATAACGCGAATACGCAGGCCTGGCGTCAGCGCTGGCAGGCCTGGCAGAAGCAGAACGCCACGCGGAACATGCAGCAGCGCAGCCCGTTTGCGCAAGACCAGAACAAACGCTGGCAGGAGTGGCAGAGCGCGCACCCGCGGCAGGCCGGGCAGCAAGGCCAGCAAGACGGTCAACGGGATCAACATGACCGCCGTGGCCGCTTCGGCAGGGATCATAAATGTCGGGATGGCGGCAAATGCCGTCTTGCGCGCGGCGGTCATGAAGACCGCGAAGAGCGGCGCGGTTTCAGACGCTGAGGCGGCGCTGCAGTAACGGCGCGTAAAGCGCCTGTGCCTGCAGGCAGACCTTTAAATCATCATGGGATCATCCGGCCGCGCGTCTGCGTCAGCCGGCTTTCGGCGGTTTTTGCTGGGTGGGCGGCGTTTTCTTGTGATTGTTGTTGTGCGCGTGCTCGAGCTTGGCGATGTATTTGTCGGCTTCGAGCGCGGCCATGCAGCCCATCCCCGCCGCCGTGACGGCCTGACGGAATTTTTTGTCCTTCACGTCGCCCGCGGCGAAAACCCCGGGAATGTTGGTTTCCGTCGAATCGGGCTTGGTGACAATATACCCCTCGTTATCAAGATCGACCTGACCTTTGAAAAGTTCCGTCGCGGGCTTGTGGCCGATGGCGATGAAGACGCCGTCGGCCTTGAGGTCGGTTTCCGCACCGGTCTTGAGGTTCTTGATTTTCGCGCCGGTGACGCCGTTTGCGCTGCCGGTCACTTCTTCCAGCGCGCTGTCCCAGATGACGCTGATCTTCGGATTGGCGAAGAGCCTGTCCTGCATGATCTTCTCGGCGCGGAACTCGTCGCGGCGGTGGACGACGGTGACTTTCGAGGCGAAGTTGGTGAGGAAGATCGCTTCTTCGACCGCGCTGTTGCCGCCGCCGACCACGATGACTTCCTTGCCTTTGTAGAAAAATCCGTCGCAGGTGGCGCAGGCCGAGACGCCTTTGCCTTTGTATTTGTCTTCGGACGGCAGGCCGAGCCATTTCGCCTGCGCGCCGGTGGCGATGATCACGGCGTCGGCGAGATAAACGGTGCCGTCGTCGCCGACGGCCTTCTTCGGGTTGGATTTGAGGTCGATGGAAACGATGATGTCGGAGATCATTTCCGTGCCGACTTTTTCCGCCTGCTTTTTCATTTGCTCCATGAGCCACGGCCCCTGCACGGGATCTTCGAAGCCGGGAAAGTTCTCGACGTCGGAGGTGACGGTCATTTGTCCGCCCTCCTGCATGCCGGCGACCAGCGTGGGTTTCAGGCCGGCGCGGGAAGTATAAATTGCGGCGGTGTAGCCGGCGGGGCCGGAGCCGATGATGAGGACTTTCGTTTTGTGCGTTTTGGACATGGGTTATCCCTTCATGTGGAGGCGATTGCGAATCTCGTTTGCTACGTTCAGTGTATCACGCAGGGGCGCATATGACCACGCTTCCAGCGTGCCGGTGAACGGCCTGGTATACCCTTGATCGTGCAGCATTTTGTGAAAAAGGTCGTGCCGTGCCGCGCCGCCCGGGGCATGCTCCAGCGGCGCGATGTGAACGGGCTTTCCGGTCGAGAGCGCTTCCG
The DNA here is from genome assembly GCA_021805245.1 of Pseudomonadota bacterium. Classification (GTDB taxonomy): domain Bacteria; phylum Pseudomonadota; class Alphaproteobacteria; order Micavibrionales; family UBA2020; genus PALSA-926. The sequence goes on from JAJZFS010000097.1 coordinate 38,160, forward strand.
AGACCATCGAGACGCTGTCTTCCGTGACGACGATATGGTCGGCGTAGCCGAGCAGGGCGAAATAGGGATTGTCGCCCTCGCCGTTCCAGAAATAGATGTTGTCGCCTGCGAGCGTTGCGCGCAAAAGCTTCGCGTTCTCCGCGCCCGTGCGGCGCGAGGCGGTGATCATCAGCGACGCGTTTTGCTCTTTCGCCAGCGCAAGAAGCTGCGCGGTCAGTTTTTCCGTGATGGCCTGCGTCATGCGGTGGCCCTTGCTGGCGCCGCCGATCAGCACGGCGACGCGGGGATGCGGCAGTTGTTCCAGCGTGTCTTTGAACTTTTCCATTTCGGATTTTATTTTTTCTTCCGTCACGCGGTGCGTCGCGCCGGTGGTGACGACGACGTTCGGCCCGCGCGCGGGGTCGTGCTGCGGCGCGACGATCAGGTCGAAGCTTTGGGGTGAAAAGCGCGGATCCTGCAGCTGCACCAGAAATGTTTTGCCGCCGGTTTTCTTTTTGACATGGAGAGCGGCGGCGATGCTTTTGCGCCCGCTGGCGATGAGCAGATCGGGATAGGGTGGATCGAGTCGTGCGCTGTCCGTGTCCAGCGCGCAGCCGAATCCCAGCCGCAACCACGGGCTCAGTTGCCGCCACGGGGCCCTCAGTTTCAGCCGTTTGACCTCGGGCGTCAGACCCAGCGCTTCGGCGAGGCCGATGCATTGGTTTTCCGTGCCTGTGTCGCCGCCGGTGATGATCCAGCAGGACTTTTTAGATTCTGTCAAATATCTAACTCCATAAAGTAGCAGGATTGTAGGGTATTATGGGGCTGTTGCCAATGCCGCTATGCGGCAATACCATATGCCGGGTGAGAAATATAATGAAAGTTTTGGGAAGTGATTATTTCTCTTGAATATAAAATAGTATAATATTATTACATTCCTTGTTTCTAACCCTATCAATTTTCAAGAGTGTGACAAAAAATGGCGAAAGTGAAACTGGATCGTATCGACCGCAAAATTCTCAACGACCTGCAGGAAAACGGGCGCATGACCAACGTCGAGCTGGCGGAGCGCGCGGGCATTTCCGCGCCGCCGTGTCTCAGACGCGTGCGCGCGCTTGAAGAGGCGGGCGTGATCAAGGGGTATCACGCCGACATCGACCCCGTCTCTCTGGGGTACGGCGTATCCGTGTTCGCGCAGGTCGGGCTTGCCAAGCAGGGCGAGCAGGACCAGCGGCAGTTCGAGGATCTCGTCAAAACCTGGCCGCAGGTGCGCGAATGTTACCTCGTTTCCGGCGAGGCGGATTACATTCTCAAGATCGTTGCCGAGGATTGGGGCGCCTATCAGGCGTTCCTGACGCAACACCTGTCCGCCGCGCCGAATGTCAGCCACATCAAGTCGGCCCTCGGCGTGCGCATCGCCAAATACAAGCCGGGCGTGCCGGTCGATACCGAATAATGGCGGCGGGTTTCGCGCTCGACTCGCGTCTGGCGGACAGCTGTTTTTTTATTGCCGATGTCGACCTCTGCCGCGTCCTGCTGAAGAACGACAAAACCTGGCCGTGGCTTGTGCTGGTGCCGCGCCGCGATAACATTCGGGAAATTTATGATCTCGCGGCGGACGACCAGATGCAACTCACACGCGAGATTTCCCGCACTGCACAAACGCTGAAAACCCTTTATAACGCCGATAAAATCAACATTGCCGCCTACGGCAATATGGTGCCGCAATTGCATATCCATGTCTTTGCGCGTTTCAAGACCGACCGGGCCTGGCCGAAGCCCGTCTGGGCTGTACAGCATGGCGAAATTCCCTATACTGATTTGGAAAAAGAAACGGAAATAGAGAAATTTAAGAATTGCTTTGGTAAAATACAGGCCTGAGCAATCTTGAATAAAAGGGTAGTACCGGATGACCAACATGACCTTCTGCCAGGGCCTCTACGAGCTGATGGATTCCTACGACGGCTTTATCCTCGACCAGTGGGGTGTGCTGCACAACGGCCTGCAGCCGTACGAGAGCGTGCTCGACACGCTGAACCACCTGAAGAACCGCAAGAAGCAGGTCGTCATCCTTTCCAACTCCGCGAAGCGCGGGCAGGACAACGTCGAGCGTCTCAAAAAGCTCGGCATCAAGCCGGGCCTTTATAAATCCGTCGTCACGGCGGGCGAAGTCGCGTGGCAGGGATTGAAAGACAAGAAGGATCCGCCGTTTCAGGGGCTGGGCGAAAACTGCTACATGATCTCGCGCCCCGACGACAGGTCGCTGCTCAGCGGCCTCGATGTCGTGCCGGTGGAGAATATCGAGGACGCGCACTTCATCCTGATCAACAGTTTCGACGCCGCGGCGATGAAGCTCGAGGATCTGGACCCCGTTTTCAAGACGGCGGCGGCCAAGCGCATCCCGATGATCTGCGCCAACCCCGACATGGTGACGCTCTACGGGCACGAGCGTGCGCCCGGCCCCGGCGCCGTCGCGGCGCGCTATAACGAGCTGGGCGGCGCGGTGCATTACATCGGCAAGCCGCACAAGACGATCTTCCGCTACTGCCTCGGCCTGTTCGAAGACATTATCCCGTCGCGGATTCTCGTCATCGGCGACAGCATCCAGCACGACATCGCCGGCGGCGCGGGCGCCGATCTCGATACCGCCTTCATCACCGCGGGCATCCATGCCTCGTCGTTCAAGCCCGGCATGCTGCCGGAGCAAAAACGCAAGATGATGGAACAGTTGGCGCTCGGCTACGGCGGCATCCGCCCCACCTGGGTGCTCGACGGCCTCGTCTGGCAAACGCCGGAGGCGGCCCTGCGGGAACGCGAACGCGCCCGTATGAAAGAATAATTTTTGCGCGCGCGGATGAAAGAGTAGTCATCACATCGCTTTAAGGCTTGTAACCCTCGGGCGGCAGGCCGTCTTCGACCTCGTTATACTCCGTGCAGAGCACGGCGTAGGCGGCCTTGATGTCGGGCACGGCGCGTTCGACGGCGGCTTCGCCCTCGGCGATCAGTTCTTCCGCGCGGTCGAACTCCATCAGGCCGATGTGGCCGATGCGCGGCGTGATCAGCACGTCGGGCGGGTCGCCCGCGAGCCTTGAGCGCGAAAGCCTGTCCTGCACGATGTTGAGCGAGGAGATCATGACGCCGAAGACGCTCGGATGGTCGGCCTCGCGGCGGAAGATGCGGTTGATGAGGCCGGATTTTTTCGCGTCCTCGGTGTGCGGCCCCGCGACGTTGAGCAGGTCGAAACCGGCGACGGTCGGGATTTTGTCGCCCGGATGCCGGACCTTGCCGATGATGTCGCCGTTGACGTTGACGGCGATCGTCATGCGCGCGCCGCCCGCGTTGCAGGCGGAAACCGGCACGGGGTTGACCAGCGCGCCGTCGATCAGCCAGCGGCCGTTGAACGGTACGGGCGGAAAGACGCCGGGCAGCGAAAAGGAGGCGCGCATCACGTCGACCAGCCGCCCGCGGCGCAGCCACACTTCGTGGCCGGTGACGAGGTCGGTCGCGATGGCGGTGAAGGGATAAGGCAGGTCTTCGGCGCGAATCTCGCCGAAATTCTCGAGCATCAGCTTGACCAGCTTCTCGCCGCCGATGATGCCGCCCGCGCCGATCAGAAGGCCGCTCTTGAAATCGAGATAGTGGAGGACTTTTCCGCGTGTCAGTGTGTAGGCCCATTCCTCGACGCTGTCGAGTTTGTTGGCCAGATAGGCGCCGCCGACCAGCGCGCCCATCGACGTGCCGGAGACGACCGTCGGCACGATGCCGTGTCTTTTGAGCGCGCGCACCACGCCGATGTGGGCGAAGCCGCGGGCGAGGCCGGAGCCGAGGGCGAGACCGATTTTGGGCGGTGCGGACATTTGCACCGGCTTCGCCTCGCCGGACGCCGGGGGGTGCTGCGGTGCAGGGGGCGGGGCAGATGATCCGCTGCCGTCTTTTTCTCCGCCGTTGCCGTTATTTCCGAACATATTCTGCCTGTAAGTGACGTTATGTTTATTATTTACAGAGCCGGAATTAGCGACTAAACTCCGGTTAGTTTAATATAATACGGTATCCCTTTAGAAAGCATTAACTGTTGACGATGAGTGACCCTCAAAAAACCGCCGCGCCCGTGCAGCTTGCAGTGCAACAAAAACCGCCGGTGGAAAACGACATCCTGCCGGAGCATACCGCGTCCGTGCCGCTGATGCTGCGGTTTGCGCGCACTTATATGCTGCCCTATTGGCGTTACGCGGGCGGGGCGATGGTCTTGATGCTGATGTCCGCCGGCCTGACGGCGGGTCTGGCCAAATTCATGCAGCCGATCTTCGACAGCGTGTTTAACGCCAAGGACGCCGGACTGCTGTGGCCGACGGGGCTCGGCGTGCTGGCGGTGTTCGTGGTGCGCGGCCTCGTCACCTACGGCAACGCCGTCATCATGAACTGGCTGGGGCAACGCGTCATCAGCGACGTGCAGCGCGACATGTTCGCGCATCTCATCCATGCCGACATTTCCTATTTCCACGCGCACCCGACGGGGCAGCTGCTGTCGCGCTTCATGTCCGACACGTCGACCATGCGCACCGCGACGGTCGAAGCCATGACCGGCATCGGCAAGAATTTTTTCACTATCATCTTTCTCGTCGGCGTGATGTTTTATCAGGACTGGCGTCTGTCGCTGATCTCGATCTTCGTCTTTCCGGCGGCGTTCTATTTCGTCCACCGCACCGGCACGAGCCTGCGCAAGGTTTCGCGCAACATGCAGGTGCATAACGGCGATCTGACCAGCATCCTCAACCAGTCCTTTCAGGGCGCGCGGCATGTGAAGTCCTATTGCGCCGAGGATTACGAGAAGGGCCGCGTCAACAAGACGGTCGAGAAGGTTTTCGGGCTTTTCACCCGCGCGTTCCGCATTTCCGCCTCGACGACGCCGATGGCCGAAACGCTCGTCGGTCTGGCCATCGCCACCATCATCATCTACGGCGGGCACCGCATCATCATCGGCGCCAGCACCACCGGCCAGCTGGTCTCGTTCATCACCGCCTTCGTGCTGGCCTTCGATCCGATGAAGCGCCTGGCCAACCTCAAGCCGAGATTGAAACGCTCGGGTGCATCCAACATCCAGCCCATGCTGATCGCGCATGAGAACGATCTCAAGGTCAAGCGGCTTTCCGGCAAGATAGACCGCGTGCTGGTGGATGCCCCCTGCAGCGGTCTTGGCACGCTGCGCCGCAATCCGGATCTGAAATTCCGCCAGTCTGAAAAAAGCATAGAGGAACTCAACCAGAAGCAGGCCGCGATTCTGAATTCTGCCAGCCGCCTCTTGAAGAAAGGCGGGCGG
>JAJZFS010000041.1 GCA_021805245.1 Pseudomonadota bacterium
CTGACGTCCGGCGTGATGCCGAGATCGGCGCAGAGGAACGCCGCGCCGAGTTCCGCCACCAGCTCTTCGCGGGCGTAAGGTTCGTTGCCGAATTTGCCCCCACCTGATTTTTCTGTTCCGAAGTTGCGGTCGAGGCGGCGCTTCGCACCCGACCAGTGCACCAGCTCGTGCAGGACCGTCGCGTAATAACCTTCCTTGTCCTTGAAGGTCTCGAATTGCGGCATTTGCACGAAGTCCGGACCGGGCGCGTAGTAAGCGCTGTCTCCGCCATGCCGGATGTCCGCGCCTATGGCCGTGATATAGTTCTCCACCGCGGCCATGCGTTCCGTGACCGGAAGGGGATCGGCAGGCTTGGCGTAGTAATGCCCCGGCAGACCTTCCACCTGTTCGACGTTGAACACGGTGTAGCCGCGCATGAAGGCTATCCTCCGCTCGACGTCCTCGCCGTTCTCGTTCGTCTCGGTCTTGTCGATGGTGTTGGCATAGACGACAAGGGAGGCCAAGGGAGGGAATAGGGTGATCGACTGGCCTGCCATCGATCAAGGCCATACCCGCGCCCAGCATAACGCGGACGTGATCGATCTGCAGAAGTACAGGCAGTTTTACAAGGCGTTTTTGAATCTTGAGGCGAAGAAGACTTTATCTCAAGGCGTCATACTGACGGAGAGGGAGCAGGAAGTGTTGATGTGGTATGCGATGGGAAAATCCAGATCCGAGATTGCGATTATCATGGGTGTGACGTCGCATGTAGTGAAATTTCATCTCAAAAGCATTTTTGTAAAACTGGATGTTCAGAACGATCGTGTCGCTGTGCTGAAGGCTGCATCTTTGGGGCTGATTCCATCACGTGTTGAAGTAATCGCGAGTATTGCAGAATAAAGAATATACATGCATATGTAGGGAATGTTCATGAAATGCGTTAGCCTCTACCCATAACTACCTGCCCAACTGGGTAGGTACATCCTTTATCGCTATATGCTACGAATCGCTTAAGTTAGAATCAAAGTGATGTTTGGTTTTAACTTTTACGGGATTTGAAATGAAAAAAGATAAGGAATCGGGATTGGGCGTGTTTCTTGAACAGGAAGATGCATTGCATCCGCAGAAGCCTGTGGAAAGTATGGAACCGTTGCTGGAGGCGGATGACCAAGGTACAGGACTGCGCGCAACGCTCAAGCGGATGTTTCCGTTATTGCCAACTGTGAATGCGCGGTTAAAGTTTCTGAGAGTGCTGCCGGGCACCAACTACGATAATGTTGCAGGAGCAGACCGTTATCTTACTAATGTGGCTGTAGTGGCCACAGGTTGCGTAGGCATATTAACCGGTGCGCCTCTTTTGGCGTATTTCGTGTTTCTTGCTTATAAAGGGCTCGACGCTTCGATTTATATAAAAGCCTTATACGACAAGATATTGTGGCAAACCGGAACTGTCGGTCTATACGCTTACTACTATGAACGGATCATGGAACCTGTTTCTCTGACAATTGCTTTTCTGTGTTTTGTGCTTTTTTTGATTCATGTGAAGAAAGGGGAAGGCACTTTTATAAAGGAACACCCTTTTTTTAGAAGGGAAAAGGATTTGACTTTTATAAACTTTGTAAAAGCTTTTTCTTTGCAAGTTTTTTGCGGTGGAATGGGTTGTTTGTTGGTAATGATGTGGAATCTTGGTTATTTGACTTTGCTAAAAGATTATCTGTTTATGCACGACCCTGGCCCCGCTGGAGTGCTGTTGTATGGAGCCATCATTTGTTTTTTGGGAGTAGTATCCCAGTTTAGTGGAGCATTGCTTCTTTACGGCGCGGGCATGGGGGCATGGTCGATTATTTTTCGGTACGACAGACCGTCAAAAACATGATGGATATTTTAATATAAGGATATAAGTGATGTCGGATTTTTATACTTTTTATGACCAGTCTTGCGCTATATATTGGTCGAGCCAATCGCTGCAATACTATTATCCTGCGTATTCGGATTTTGAAACGGATGCCCAATCCGACATTCTTTCCGGGATTACAGACCAGCAGATGATTTCTATAATAGAGAATTATTGTTCTTCAAATTCTCCGGGACTTGCTCTTTATAGCGATGCAACAGATTCATCTATACGTTCTGAGGTTAACAAAAAGAATAACCTGCTAGACGCTACGGCAGATGGCCTAAATACAACAACTATTGGGCTGATGCGTAACACACAGAGAGATGTGCACACTTGGGCGCAAGAGATAAAATTTAAGTCGGATAATTTACATTCGGGGAAATGAGGGTTATTTTCTCTGTGTGGACTGGCCTTGAGGGTCATTTTCAGCCTGAGCTGTAATCAGGTCGCGCAACGCTGTATAATCAGTCATGATAGCCCCCTACCCCCCAATTAACCCCCTATAAACCACATTCTGGAATAATTAAAGAAAGGTTAGCCCTCTGCAAGAGCGCACTTATGCAATTAACCTTTTGTTTACTACGTAAACAACGGTCAATTGCGTGCGGTCAGGGCAAGCCCCGACACCCCGTCCCTGATCGTCCTGCCCGAATTGGCGCCGCCCTGGATGCGCGACCGCTCGATGTTGTGGAACATGGCGGAGTGGTCGGAGAAGCGGCGCAATTCTACCGTCGCCCGCGAGTGGGAGCTGGCCTTGCCGGCAGGCCTGCCGGCGACGGCACGGCGCGGGCTTGTGGAGCGGTTTTGCCGCGAGCTGTCAGCGCGTTACGGTGTCGCCGTGGATGCGGCGATACACCTGCCGTCCAAAGACGGCGACGAGCGCAACCACCATGCCCATATCATGTTCAGCACCCGCGCAGTCACGCCCGAGGGCTTCGGCAAAAAAACCCGCGTCCTCGATGACCGCAAAACAGGCGGGCAGGAGGTCGAGTATATGCGGGCGGCGTGGGCGGGCATGGTCAATGCCGCGCTCGAAGCCGCGGGCATAGCGGAGAGGGTAGACCACCGCAGCCACAAAGACCGCGCCATCGATGCGCCGCCGACCATCCACGAAGGCGTTACAGGCCGCAACGCGGCGCGGGCAGGGGACAACCTCATATCCTTCCCGCAGCTGAAGCAGACTTTCAGAGAGATTGGGGCATGCAAGAGGTTAAGGAGCCGTTGCAGCGGCGGAAGCTGCGGCCAGAGGGCAAGGGGAACGCATTGATAGATCAGAAATTTACCCGCCAAGCAGGGCGGGTGAAGTAAGAATCTACTGAGTTACTTTTTTGACGGGGTCAATGTTCGTACGTATTTGATTTTGTCAATGTCGCATAAACCAGATGTAACTCGGCCTACGTATCCACCAAATTTGCAAATTTCTTTGCCTTCTTTGTCTTTTAAAATATGTTCATCTCCAGTATCAAATTCATCAGTACGGTCAAATTCAAAAGCCCGTTTATTATCATAGGTAACTTCTTCGATTACATATGGGTAAGTTCGATTCCGTTGTTCTGCAAGAGTCTTCTTAAGCCACGCTGGTAAAGATGTTTGATCTGCATGTGCTGGCTGATAAGTAATCGCTAGAAAGATAATGCTGAAAATTAAATAGCGTGTTTTCATTTATTCCTCGTTTTTTTTTAACTCAAACACAAAAGTGACGTTACCGTATTCGGGATACCAGCTCACTGGGTTGTTTAAAATATTATCCAAATCCTGAAATACAACTTCGCTATAAGTGGGTGTACCGCCAGTCCCAAAGTAGGAGGATGCTTTAAATAGCGTTATCAATTTTCTATCTAATAATGCACGTATGGCATGTCCGGCAGCTTTGTATTTTTCCCCCAGCGTTTCTTTCGGATAAAGCGTGTTTAATTCCCAAATAGCCTCATAAAGCCCCGTATAACCTTCAGTAGCGCTTGCGAATAATATTTTTTCGGCCTCGTTCAGGTCAATCATATCAATAAACCATTTGTTTCCTTTTTCATTTTTCCCTGCCGTGTAGGGGTTAAAACTTTTGTCTGATAACTTTTTGCAAGAAGTAAACCTTAAATGTTCTTCTAAAAAGAACAGACCATTATCCCTCTTTCGCCCGCGCCTGTAAACAATGCACTCGCCAGCGGTGAGGATTGTTATGACGTCCTTCTTGGCCGACTTAAAGCTTTCGTTCATTGAAATCGGGTTTTTCGAGCGCGTGATGACGGCGCACTGCCCCTGACGCTCCGGCCACGTCACGGCCTGTTCATTCGCATCCTGCATCGGTTCGGTTTTATCGGCGCAAGCCCTCTAAGGGCTTCTCCACTGCGTTCCGCCTTAAGTGCGCGCAACCGAACGCACTGCCCTGTCTGCCGCATGAGGCCGCGATGGTCGTGGCCGGAAAAGACAGGAGCAGAAAATGTTTATCATCACGAAAGAAGAACTCGAACACATGTCCGAAGCGCAACTGCGGGCGCTGTATCACAGCATTATCGCCGATCTCGTCCGCCGCAATCTCTCGGCGGCGCATTGCCCGCTGACATCGATCTCGCTGGCAAATATCCAAGCGGTTCTCCGCAGGAAACAGGTGCTTCGGCCTTGCCCGCCACGCTTTTAGAGGGGCGCATAAAAGAGCCAGCGCATCAGGCGCTGGCTCTTTATTTTTGTTTTTTATTAAAGAACTAAAAACGCGATGTCCAAAACCCGTACGGTTTTTTTCGGACAACGTGCGACCTGTCCAGTTCGCACTTCGCAAGAAGGGGAAGGGCAGTTCTGCCCTGTGGGTGATGGTGCGGGCGAAGGGATTTGAACCCCCACGAGTTGCCTCAACAGATCCTAAGTCTGCCGCGTCTACCAGTTCCGCCACGCCCGCGCATGGAATTTGAGAGAATATGAGATATTTGATTTTTCTGCTATAGGTTAAATGGCTATATCTTTTCAGAATCTTTGTTTACTTCCGTGCGTCTTGGCTGTGCACGTTTGGCGCGACGCGGGCGACGCACGTTAATGGCGCTGGCATCCAGACGGTCTTTGATATGAGCTGCGTAGAATTCTTCGATCATCTTGACGCTGGTCCGGCAGTTGTTGGCGATTTGGTGAATGTTGGCGCCTTCCATCAGGCGGGTGGATATGTATGTATGGCGCAAGCTGTATGCTGTGCGCTGTTGTCCGTCACGGTCTGTTTTCAGGCCTTCTTCATGAAGAATTTGGTTGAAGAGGCCGCGTTTGAACTTGCGGAATACCTTATCCGTTGGTTCAAGTTCTCTTGGTATTTCTTTGGTTAAAAATTCGTTTCTCCTGCGCTCTTGCAATCGGCGGAACGGTTCGACGGCTCCCGGCATACTTTTACAAAAGCCGACGCCCGTTTTGCCGCGCACGTCGATAACGAGAATGGTTTGCTTCGTGGCGTCGTCGTCTTCAATACTCACGTCGCGAAACTCAAGTTTAGAGGCTTCATCGGGACGAAGCCCCGTATTCGCCATGAACAGCACATAGTCGTGCATATCTTCGTAATGGCTTTTCCATCCGGGCCTCGCGCCGTCTGTAATACGTTTGCGCGTGGCTGTGTAGAGCTGCTTATATTCTTCCGGCGAGAACCATGCCCTGCGGCCTTTTTTGCCTTGGGTCATGTAAGGCTGGGACAGGCTGGGAACAAATGGAATCCAGCCTCTCCCTTCTGCGTATTTCAGCACCTGCCGGATAATGACGATTTCCTGGGTCATTGTGCTGCGGGCAGGGGGCTTGCCGGATTTTGCAATCGTCTCTTCCCCGCGCTTGACGCGATAAGATTGAACCAATCCCCTGTTTATCTCGGAAAGGGATTTGTCGCCAAAGAAGGGGAGAATGTGGACATTGAGACGGAGTTCCGTCATTTCGACATATTTGGGGCTTCGGGTGGAGGCGGCGAGCACCCGAATTTCGCGCAGGTAGTTTTCTGCGGCTTCTTTAAACTTCCGTTCCTTTTTTATGATCTCTCCGCGCCGCAATTGGCCGCGCAGGTCGAGGTACCATTCCTCGGCGATGTCCTTCGCCCGATCAAGGTTTTCTTCCCTTGTGCTGTCGCGGAAACGGCGGCCTTCGATACGGGTGGCGCACTGCCAAAAACGGCTGTGTCCTCTGCGGTATATTTGCACCCTTCCATCGAACATTTGGTGTGTGGTCACCTGCGATTCTCCTGTGTCTAAAAGTGTGTCCAGAGTGTGTCCAGGGCCTATAACCCTATGATATCACGGAACTCATTGTTTTTACGAAAAAAACTTGCTAGCTATTGATGATTCTAATAGATTTAGGTTCCAGTGCCGCAAGGTGTGTGGGTTCAAATCCCTCCGCCCGCACCATAGATGCCCACCGGATGCGGACGTTAGTCCGCAGGCGAAGAGACATTATATATATAACCGAGAAGAAGGCTTATCCGATGCAGATCACACAGACGAAAAAAGAAGACCTCAAGCACGAATACACCGTCACCATGACGGGCGCCGAGATCGACGAGAAGATCAACGAGCGTCTGCAGGAAATCGGCAAGACCGTCAATCTTCCGGGCTTCCGTCCCGGCAAGGCGCCTCTCGCGCTGCTGAAATCAAAATACGGCAAGGCCGTGATGGGCGAGGTGCTTGAAGTCGCCGTCAGCGACAGCTCGATCAAGGCGATCAACGAAAACGAACTGCGTCCCGCCATGCGCCCGAAAATCGAAGTGAAGACCTTCGACGAAAAAGACGGCCTCGAATACACGATGGCGGTCGAGCTTCTGCCGGAAATCAAGCTGGCCGATCTCAAATCGATCAAGCTGGAAAAGCTGACGGCGAAGCCCGAAGCGAAGGCCGTCAAGGAAACGCTGAAGCGCATCGCCTCCAGCAACAAAGGCTCCGAAAAGGTTGAAGAAAAACGCGCGGCGAAGATCGGCGATATCGTCGTCATCGACTTCGACGGCACGGTCGACGGCAAGCCGTTCCCCGGCATGAAGGGCGAAGGCTTCCCGCTCGAGCTCGGCACCAAGAGCTTCATCGACACGTTTGAAGACCAGCTCGTCGGCGCGAAAGCCGGCGACCACAAAACCGTGAAGGTGACCTTCCCGGAAAATTACGGCGAAGAAAAACTGCGCGGCGTCGCGGCGGTGTTTGAAGTGGATGTGAAGGAACTGCGCGCGCCCACCGAAGCGAAGCTCGACGACGAATTCGCCAAGAGCATGGGCTTCGAAGATCTCGCCAAGCTGGAAGAAGTCATCGAACAGCAAATGCAAAAGGACTACGATCAGGTCTCGCGCGTCACCATCAAGCGCAGCCTGCTCGACGCGCTCGACGAAACGCATGATTTCGACGTGCCCGAGGGCATGGTCGAAGCCGAGTTCGAAGGCATCTGGAACCAGCTGATGCACGATCACGAGCACAATCACAGCCACGATCACGAGCACGGTTCCGAAGAGGAAAAAGAGGAATACCGCGACATCGCCAACCGCCGCGTCAAGCTGGGTCTGGTCCTCGCCGAGATCGGCCGAATCAACAAAATCGAGGTCACCAACGAGGAAATGCAGCAGGCAGTTATTAACGAAGCCCGCCGCTGCCCCGGGAAAGAACGTCAAGTCTTTGAATTTTATCAACAAAATGAGCAAGCTCTGGAAGGCTTAAGAGCGCCGCTTTATGAAGATAAAGTGGTTGACTTCGTTCTGGAAAGTTGTAATATAGAAACACGTCAAGTCGATATTGAGCAATTAACGAAGGCTGCCGAGCAGGAATCGCCGAAGAAAGCGAAGTCTGCAAAAAAGCCGAGTAAAAAAGCTTCAAAAAGTCATGACGAAAAGTAAGAAACGGAAATAAAGACTATAAAAAAACTTCGATTATGACTGAACGAGCGAGAAACAAATAAAACAACGAGCAAGAAAGGCCCTATGAAAATGAAACAAGATTTTATCAAGCAGCAAGAGCGAGACGCGCTGATCCGCCAAATGAAATCCGTTTACACGCCGGAGATGATTGAAGACGCAACCAAAGCGGCTGAAGCTGCGGGCGTTATGGTTCCTTCCGTGCGCGGCAAAGACGGCACGGGTTATGATATTTTCTCGCTGCTTCTGAAAGAGCGTATCGTCATGGTGAACGGTCAGGTTGAGCCTGCAATGGCCGCGGTCGTTATGGCCCAGCTGCGCTTCCTGGCGTTCGACGACAAAGACAAGAACATCGACATGCTGATCAACTCCCCCGGCGGCTCCGTCATCGACGGCACCGCGATCTATGACGTGATGCGCTCGATCAGTGCGCCGATCACGACGGTTGGTCTCGGTCTGCAAGCCTCCATGGGTTCGATCCTGATGGCGGGCGGCGACAAGCGCATGATGTCCAAGAATGCAAAGCTCATGATCCACTCGATCGCCAGCGGCACCCAAGGCAAACTTTCCGAACAGGAAATCAGCCTCGAAGTGACCCGCCGCCTGTTCGAAGACATGAAAGCGGTTTACATCCGTCACATCGGCCTGAACGAAAAGTTCTGGGATCTGATCTGCGCCAAGGACACCTGGCTGACGGCTGATCAAGCCAAGAAAATGGGCTTCATCGAGAAAATTTATGAAGGCGCGAATGGCGGCAAAAAAGCTCCGTTCGACGCTTCTGCGGATGCGTTCCTCAAGGCCGCTCAGGACAAGAGAGACGCGGACGTCGTCGGCAAGCCGACGCAGGAACTCAAGGAAATGTTCCTCGGTACGGCTGACAACGACGGAATCGGCGAACGCCGCCGCGCGGAAGCGATCGTCGAGCTTTCCCAGCGTTCCGAGTTCTGGACGGACGAGCTGAAAGCCGTCAAGGCTGCCGAAGCCAAGGCGAGCAAGGCTTCGAATGACGACAAACCTGCCCAGAACCGCCGTTTCGGGCAGTAAAAAAAAGTCCTTTAAACTAACCTTTCAAGCTTGCTAATATAGGGTGGCCGGTCAGAGATGATCGGCCACTTTATCGTTTTACACCCAGGGGGGGGGATATGACGCACATTCCAGAACAGGCAAGCATGCTGATACCGATGGTTATCGAGCAAACGGCGCGCGGGGAGCGCTCCTACGATATCTATTCGCGCCTGCTGAAAGAGCGGATCATCTTCCTCTCGGGGCAGGTGGAAGACCACATGGCCGCGCTGATTTGCGCCCAGCTGCTGTTTCTGGAATCTGAAAACCCGAAACGCGACATTTACCTTTATATCAATTCTCCGGGCGGCGTGGTGACCTCGGGTCTCGCGATGTACGACACGATGCAATACATCAAGCCGGACGTCGCCACGGTCTGCATCGGGCAGGCCTGCTCGATGGGTTCGCTGCTGCTGGCGGCGGGCGCGGCGGGCAAGCGCTACAGCCTGCCCAATTCGCGGATTATGGTGCACCAGCCCTCGGGCGGCGCGCAAGGTCAGGCGACCGATATCGAAATTCAGGCCAAGGAGATTTTGAGCCTGCGCCGCCGTCTGAACGGCATCTATGTCAAGCATACCGGTCAGAAGATCAAGGCGATCGAGGATGCCCTGGAGCGGGACAACTTTATGTCGGCAGAAGACGCCAAGGCTTTTGGCCTGATCGACGAAATCGTCGAGCGTCAGCCCTTCGACAATAATGATAAGAAAGCTGCATAAGCGCTTTACAAACTTAGAAAAAATGTAATTATCATGTCCGCCGCGCGGCGGGACGGATTTACGTCATTTCGTAAAACTATGTTTTCGAATTATAAAGAAATCAGGGCGCATACTGGCCATGATATAATGCAAGAATAAGCAGAAAAGGAAGAACATGACAGAAGCACAAGACACAGCAGGCACAAAGTACCCGGTACTGCCCTTGCGGGACATCGTGGTTTTTCCGCATATGATTGTGCCGCTGTTCGTCGGGCGGGAGAAGTCGGTGCACGCGCTCGAAAGCGCGATGCAGAACGGCAAGCAGATCGTGCTGGTCACGCAAAAGGCGCCGCAGCAGGACGACCCGACGCCGGGCGACCTTTACGACGTCGGCACGCTCGGCGTGGTGCTGCAACTGCTCAAACTGCCGGACGGCACGGTCAAGGTGCTGGTCGAGGGGCAGAACCGCATCCGGATCACGACCTACACCGACAAGACGGATTATTTCGAGGCCTATACGGCCGCCGTGCCCGAGGCGCCGGTCAGCGGCGATTCGGCGACGGTGCTGATGCGCACCTGCACCGCGCAGTTCGAGCAGTACGTGAAGCTGAACAAGAAGATTCCGCCGGAGATCATTTCCTCGGTCAGCCAGATCGAGGATCCCGAGAAGCTGGCGGATACGGTGGCCTCCTACCTGTCGTTGAAAATCTCCGAGCGTCAGAAGCTTTTGGAGACGGCGGACGTCGCCCAGCGGCTGGAGAAGATCTTCGGCTACATGGAAGGCGAGATCGGCGTGCTCGAAGTCGAAAAGCGCGTGCGCGGCCGCGTCAAGCGCCAGATGGAGAAGACCCAGCGCGAGTATTACCTCAACGAGCAGATGAAGGCCATCCAGAAAGAGCTGAACGAAGGCGAAGAGGGCGGCGACGAACTCACCGAGCTTGAGGAAAAAATCAAAAAAGCCCGCATGACCAAGGAAGCCCGCGCCAAGTGCGACGCCGAGATGAAAAAGCTCCGCCAGATGGGGCCGATGTCGGCCGAGGCGACGGTGGTGCGCAACTATCTCGACTGGATGGTGTCGCTGCCGTGGAACAAGCGCTCCAAAACGTCGAAAGACCTCAAGATCGCCGAATCCATCCTTGAAAAAGACCATTACGGTTTGAAAAAGGTGAAAGAACGCATCCTCGAATATCTCGCGGTGCAACTGCGCGCCGGCAACAAGGTCAAGGGGCCGATTTTGTGCCTCGTCGGCCC
>JAJZFS010000001.1 GCA_021805245.1 Pseudomonadota bacterium
GTTTTCGCGCCGGTAAAACCATCAACCGGACGGCCCTGATGAAAGACATAAACCGTCGGCACCGCCTGCAACCGCAGGGCCTGCGCAAGGCCGGGGTTCTGCGAAATATCCACCCGCGCCAGCGTGACCGTGCCTGCGCCCGCCACCAGCTTTTCCAGCGCCGTCGCCATCTGCTTGCAGAGCGCGCTCGTGGGCGTTTGGAACAGGACGATCACCGGCCGTTCCATCGAGGCCTGCAGGACGTCCTGCTCGAAATGCGCCTCGTCCGTATCCCTGACAAAAAGCGCACCCGCGGACGGCTTCGGTTCGATGTTCAATTGCAAATCGGTCATACTGTTTCATACCCCATATCGGGCGGAAAATATAGGGGGTGCGGGACAATAATATCCATAACTCGCATTCCCGAAGGGTGCGGCGCGCAATCTCTCGGTTAAACGTCCAGCAACAGGCGTTGCGGATCCTCGATGGCGTCCTTGACGCGCACGAGGAACGAAACGGATTCGCGGCCGTCGATGATGCGGTGATCGTACGACAGCGCGATATACATCATCGGGCGGATGACGACCTCGCCCTTGACGGCGATCGGCCGCTCCTCGACCTTGTGCATACCGAGAATGCCCGCCTGCGGCGGATTGATGATCGGCGTCGCCATCAGCGAGCCGAACACGCCGCCGTTGGTGACGGTGAAGGTGCCTCCGGTCAGTTCATCCATGCTCAGCTTGCCGTCGCGGGCGCGCTTGCCGAGGTCGGCGATCTCTTTTTCGAGGTCGGCGAAGCTCTTCTTGTCCGCATCGCGCACCACCGGCACGACAAGACCCGCGGGCGTCGAAACCGCCACGCCGATGTCGTAGTAGTTTTTGTAAACGAGATCCGTGCCGTCGATCTCCGCATTCACAGCGGGGAAATCTTTCAGGGCCTGCACCGCCGCCTTGACGAAGAACGACATGAAGCCGAGACGGACGCCGTGCTTCTTCTCGAAGCCGTCTTTATATTGCGCGCGAAGGGCCATGATGTGGCTCATATCCACTTCGTTGAAGGTGGTGAGGATCGCGGCGGTGTTCTGCGCGTCCTTGAGGCGTTCGGCGATGCGCTGGCGCAGGCGCGTCATGCGCACGCGCTCTTCGCGGTCGGCGTTATTGCGCGGGCCGGACGGCGCCGCAGGCACTTTCGCCGCAGGCGCAGACTTCGGCACTCCCAAAGCTTCAAGCACATCGCCTTTGGTCAGACGGCCATCTTTGCCCGTGCCGGAAATGCCCGCCGGATCGACTTTACTATCATCTACCAGCTTGCGCACGGCGGGCGACATGAAAGCGTCGTTACTGACGGGCTTGGAGGCGACTTTCGCCGCGACGGGTTCCGTCTTTTTCGGCGCTTCGGCTTTCTTTGCGGGCGCAACTGCCGCGGCAGCGCCGCCGGCCGCTATCGACCCCAGCACCGCCCCGACTTCGACGTTCGCGCCGCTCTCGACCTTGATCTCTTTCAGCACGCCCGCTTCCTTGGCGTTGACTTCAAGCGTCACCTTGTCGGTTTCCAGCTCCACCAGCGGATCATCCACCGCAACGGTGTCACCCACTTTTTTGAGCCATTTCGCGACAGTGGCCTCCGTCACGGATTCGCCGAGGGACGGAACTACGATTTCTGTTGCCATTTTTTTATTTCCTTTTAGAGCGTTAAAGCGTGATTGACGAGTGTTTCCTGTTCATGGATATGGTTCTTGAGCGTGCCGGTCGCGGGCGCAGCCGCCTCGGGACGGCCAACGTATGACGCACGCTTGCATTTGTGCTTGATCTGGCCGAGAACGTTTTCAATGCGGCGGTCGACGAACGTCCAGCCACCCTGATTTTCCGCCTCTTCCTGACACCAGACGATTTCGGCATCCGGATATTGCTTCAGCGCGTCGCCGAGCGGCTTGTCGGGGAACGGATAGAACTGCTCCAGACGCACGATCGCAACGTTGTCGATCTCCTGCTTTTCGCGCGCTTCCAGCAGGTCGTAGTAAACCTTGCCGCTGCAAATCACCACGCGCTTGACGTTTTTCAGCTTCACGTGTTCGGGGATGACGCGGTGGAAGCTTTCCTTGCCCGTGAAATCCTTCAACGGAGAAACGCAAAGCTTGTGACGCAGCAGAGACTTCGGTGTCATCAGCACCAGCGGCTTGCGGAAATCGCGGCGCTGCTGGCGGCGCAGAATGTGGAAGTAATTGGCGGGCGTGGAACAGTTGGCAACCTGCCAGTTGTCCTCCGCCGACATTTGCAGGAAGCGTTCCAGACGGCCAGACGAGTGTTCCGGCCCCTGCCCTTCAAGCCCGTGCGGCAGCAGCAGCACGAGACCGGACATGCGCAGCCATTTGGTTTCTCCGGACGAGATAAACTGGTCGACGATCACCTGCGCGCCGTTGAAGAAGTCTCCGAATTGCGCCTCCCACAGCACCAGCGTGCGCGGATCGGCGGTGGAATAGCCATATTCGAAGCCCATCACCGCCGTTTAGGAGAGCGGGCTGTCATGCACCTCGAATTTCGCCTGTTCGGGATCGATGTGCGACAGCGGCACGTATTTTTCCTCGGTCGTCTGGTCGGTCAGCACGGCGTGACGCTGCGAGAAGGTGCCGCGCCC
>JAJZFS010000083.1 GCA_021805245.1 Pseudomonadota bacterium
TCCGCACGCGGATCGAACGCCCGTTCTCAAGGTTCGTCACCCGTGCCAGACAGGGCAATTGCAACGTCCGGTGCGCGGCGGTCAGCAGGTTTTGGTTGAAAATCTCTCCGTTGGCGGTGCGGTATTCGTTAAAGTTAGGCCCGTACCACGAGGCGATGCCGGTCTCGTCCAAATTGAAATCCTGATGCGGATAATACCAAACGCTGCCGACCCTGTAGGGGCTGCCAATTTTGTATGTTCCTTGCGAAACCTGCTGCCCTGGCCAGTTGACTTCCTTGGCCCAATGGGTCACCAGCTGCGTTTCGGAACAGCCTGACAACAGCAATATTCCCGCCAACAACGGCACGACTTTTGCAAAGCGCCAAGAAGAGCTACTAAAAATTCTCATGCCGTTCAGACTTTCCCTGTCGTTCATGTGATGCGTTTGTGCCGAGCATAAACCATATTTTGCCTTATTTCAGCAGTCGTTTTCAGCTTTTCAGCCTGTCCGCCAGAAGACCGACTGCCGTCGCAAAATACGTCGAGTTATTCCACTGTAAGAGAATTCTGTAATTTGTGCCGACGACGTAGGTTTTATACCCCCTGCCGCCCGGCTGGACAACAGATAAAGTTTCATGCGGCGAAAACACACGCGGAATACGCAGCCCATGCCTGCGCCAAAATTTAAGTGACCTCTTAATATTCACCCCTATCAGATTAGCATTAAAATTTTTTGACGGGAAGACACGAACCCCCCAAGGCTCGTTCATCCGCCAGCCATTGTCGGCGAGAAAAGCCGCCGTCGAGGCGAATACATCCGATTGGGTATGCCAAATATCGCGCTTTCCGTCTTGATTGTAGTCGCGCGCATATTTTCTGTAACTGCTGGGCATGAACTGGCATTGTCCCATCGCACCCGCCCATGACCCCTTCATTTGCCGCAGGCTAATATTACCTTCATCGACAATATGTAATGCATCCAAGAGTTCCATACGGAAAAACGCCGGCCTGTCTGCTGCATAGGCCAAAGTTGCAAGGGAACGGATCGTTTCGAAATGACCACTGTCTCTGCCATAGCTCGTCTCTGTGCCCCAAAGCGCCACGATATACTGCGACGGCACGCCATAGGAACGCTCTATTTTTTTTAGCAGCCCATTATATTCCAGTATCTTATATCGCCCTTCTCTCAAACGGGATGAGGTAATGATCCGGCTTTTATACCTTTGGAAACTGATCATGCCACCCTCCGGCTGCGCATGATCAAGCCTGATAACCCTGTCATCCAGCGTCAGCGTGTAAGGCAAGGCCCTCTCGACCAGTTTCAGGGAGATGCCGTCCTTCACGGCGTCGTTTCGTAGACCTTGCAGCCAGACGTCAAAACTTTCCGCCCGCGCCGGCACCGTAAGAGCCATACAAACAGCAAGAACGGATAGAACTGGCAGTCCTCTTGTCACCCACTGTCGGGCCATGTGCCTAAGCACCATCACCATGTACACGGGCTTTCACGGCTGCTTCCACATATTTTGCGGATTGCTCTGCGGCCTTTTCAGCCCTTTCTTTGGCGTCCTGAGCTTCTTTCGTCGTTTTCTCAACCCAGGCTTCCCACTTGGCGCGATCCGCCGCCACCGCCTTGGCAAGATCGGCACGCGCCTTGTCTGCGCGCTCTTGCGCTTCCTTTGCTTCCTGCGCCGTTTTATCGGCCCAGGCTTTCCACTTATTGGCTTCCTCCATGGACTTTCCGCCACCGGAATTCTGCTTGGCGGCGGTTTTGCCTGCGTCCGGTTTCTGCGCCGCACCAGAAGCGGCACCCGTCGACTGCTCCCGTTGTTGTTGCCGCTGCTGGGCGATCCACCGGTCATGTTCCGCACGCTTTTTCGGGTCGGAGAGAATCTTGTAGGAAATATTGATCTCCTGCATAACCGCCATGGCTTCAGGACTGTCTCCCGCCCTATCCGGATGATATTTCAGAGCCAAGGCCTTATAAGCTGCGGAGATCACCTCATCCGGTGCATCCTGTGTCACTTTCAAAATGGCGTAGTGCGTTTTTATCGCCATGCTCAGGCAACCTGCTGCGATCTCAAGAATTCCTGCGCATGATAGTTATCGATCACACGCTCCAACTGATGGCGTACCGCAGGTTCCATGGCCGTGAACAAAGCCGCCGAAACGCCGCGGTGGGCGCAGCGGCGAATAACCGCCTCCTGCTCCAGGTACACCGTCTCATGCGGAAAGGGGAATGCAATCCGCATCCGGACCACCTCTTTGAGGTTCACGTAGTTTTCCGGCGTCGTATGAAATGAAATACCGCTCATGTCCCAGTCATGAACAGGATATATGTTTTTACCGATCGCGATGCGTACACTCCTGCCATCGAGACGGACATGCTTGCGCTTGATGCCCACTTCTTCCGTTTCCGGCGGCTCTTCGCCGAAACCGAGAAATGATAGAACGTTATCCAGCATGAAGGTCCCTCCACAATAATGCTCTCATGAAGGTACCATATAACCGCCCCCGAGTGAAAGGTCTAATACGTCCGCAAAAGCGGCCTTTTAGCCCCCCTCAGCACTGTAACGGGCAAGCCGCCCCGTGTGTACGACCATGCGGTGGGTGCGCATGAAAAACAGCACCGCCAGCAGGATATAAACGATGGCAAGCCCGATGGCCCGCACCAGCAGGTCCGGTGCCATGGCGTGCCCGCGGGCAATGGTGCGAATGCCTTCAAACACGTAGGATGGCGGCAGGATATAGGCAACGGACCGCATCCAGTGCGGCAGCACGGAGAGCGGATAGAAGACCCCCGCAAATGGCGACAGAACGGCGGGCATAGGCCAGACCAGCCACTCCGCCGCAGGGCCAAAACGCAGCATGATACTCGTGGCGAAAACTCCGAGCGCAATACCAACCATAAACAGGACCAACAGAAACGGAAACGCCATAATCCCATACGAGAAGACGGACAGCCCGAAAATCAGCGTCGCCAGCCCCAGCATGATGGCGAGACCAATGGTGCTGGTGGCGATGCTGCTGAGCACCAGACCGCTGACATACTCGCCGATGGTGATGGGCGAGGCAAAGACGTTAAGAAAGTTCCGCGCCCAGCAATCCTCCATGAAAGCCATGGCGACGCCCATCATGACGCGGTTCATGAAGCCCCATAACAGAACGGCACCGAGAATGGCCGGCACGAAGTTATAGGAATGTCCCACCATGCTATTGAGATAGCGCGTCATGAAACCCCAAAGTATGATGTCCAGCACGACCCAGATGAAAAGCGTCAGAAACCGCGGGAAATTTCCGCGCATCAAATAGAACTGACGCAGGAAAACGGCGAAGATGCGACGCGGGTTCATGTCAGATCTCCCCCAAAGTCAGCGGCTCGCGCGCGACAGCTATAAACAGGTCGTCCAGCGTCGCCTTGCCATGCCGGGCCGGCAGCGTGCGCGGATCGCCTTCCAGCAGGATTTTGCCGTGCGACATGAAAAGCACGCGGTCGCACACGGCCTCGACTTCATACATATTGTGCGAGGTCCACAGAACGCCGCTCTCGTTTTCCGCCGCGAAAGCTCGGATCTTGTCGCGTATCTCCCGCGCGGCGGACGGATCGAGCGATGCCGTCGGCTCGTCGAGCAGCAAAAGCCTCGGGCTGTTCAGCATCGCCTTGGCAAGATTGACGCGCATCTGCTCGCCCGATGAAAGTGCACCGCACCTCTGGTGGCGAAACGGCGCAAGCTCGAACGCGTCGACGAGTTCCTCGATGCGCTGCGGCAAATTTTGCACATCATACATCAGGCCGAACACGCGCAGATTTTCCATGACGGTCATATTGCCGGGCAGCGCCGCATAAACGGCGGCAAAATTGGTGCGCGCCAATGCGTCGCTTCGTGAAACGGAAATATCTATGCCGTCGATCTCTATCGTGCCGCCGCCGGGAGAAAGAACGCCGAGGATCATGCTGATCGTCGTGGTTTTCCCCGCGCCGTTGGGCCCGAGCAGGCCGACGACTTCATGCGCGCCGACCTGAAAAGACACGCCGTCGACGGCTGTCTTCCCCTCGTAGCTTTTACGCAGGCTGGAAACCGAAAGAACCATAGAAAAAACGTACTTCCTGAACGGGTGAACACGCAATGCCCACAGTCTAGCGAAACCGCCTTTGAAGTCAAACGTCTTGGATAGAAGTTTGCGGCTAAACTGTCGGTTTTCCGCCCTGCACGCTCTGCTTCATGGTTCCCGCCGCCGCTGCAGGTACAGGCACTTTCTCGGGCGTCACGCTCTTTCTCGCATCGGCGGCGCTAAAAATAGCTGCAAGCTTATCAGCAGGAATAACGGCAAACCCGCTGGAATGATCGTCCGCTTTTTTACGTCCGGTGAGCCAGCGCCAGCACGCGCTTAACTTCGTTTCCGTCTTGGCCGCCTTCGCTCCGCCGCTCCACTCGTGTCCGGGCTGGATAGCATGCGCAAGCCCTTTGCTGCCGATGGGCAGGCAGATTTCATGCTCCGGTACGGGGTGGTCGCCATCTTTGAAACCGCTCACCATACTGCATAAGTCACCAAAACCATTGAATCCATTATATGCAGACTGCACAGCCCTCTCATAGTATTGCTCAAAGAACACCCGCTGACGGGGCTCAAAACCCCAAAGCTGGTTCTCTATACTGGCCCCTCCCTCAAAAGCGCTCCCAATCATGAGGCCATGTCGACCGAGCATTTTCTGAACCTCTTTCGATTCAATATCCAGATGCGCGTGATCAAGATCGGCAAAAAAGGATTGATCAAAATTACCCTGAAGAGAAATCAGTATCTTCGCCGCATCGACCTGCAGCCAGATTTTCCCCGACCATGCCACCCGCCAGTTTTCATTGGTTTCGCCTTCATTATAAAGCTTTTCGTTATTATAAGCGGGGATTGTGCGCAAATCCTTGATATGGACGTTCGGGCGGTCTATCTCCGTAACCGCTTTGAGATACGCCATCTGTTTTTCCGTGAGGCGTTTTGAATCCACCCAGAGATCGATTTCTGCCTGGGGATGGCGTTTCCCCGCCGCGCGCACATTCTCGATATATTCTTCAGGCAGCGGCTTGCGGATCGAACCGTCTTCAGGGTCTGGCTTGGCCGGAAGATCAAGGTTCAGCCATAAAAAATTCAAAACCTGCGATTTTTCCACCTTCGGCATCAGATTCCCCTACGGCTTCCGCTGCAATGGTTTTGCGACCGCGACTTTCTGCGCAGCAGATATTTGCCCTTTTATCACGCTTGTTCCGGCTTTGGCCGCCGCGCCGAAAACAGCTTCCAGCACAGCGGGGGGAATAACCGCCGGCTTTGTGCCAGCCCCGCCACTCCATTCATGCCCCGGCTGCACGGCATGTGCGAGTCCTTTACTGCCGATCGGCATGCAGATTTCAGACAAAGGCACGCGCACGCTTTTCTTACCGCCCCACCATGCTTTTTTCTTTTCTTTAAAGCTACCGGCCATATTCCACAAATCGAGAAAACCATTTTCGCCCTGATACGCGGACTTCAAGGCCGTCTTATAATATTTTTGAAAAAACGGGCGCTGACGGCGATCGAACCCCCAAAGCTGGTTTTCTATGCTGACAGAATGCTCACTGCTGCTACCGATCAGAAGGCCGTGCTTCCCGATCATCTTTTGAACCTTGTCGGATTCGATATCCAAATGCGCATGATCGAGATCGGCGAAAAAGGCCTGATCGAAATCGCCCTGAAGGGAAATCAGAATCTTCGCCGCATCGACCTGCAGCCAGATTTTACCCGACCACCCGCTCCGCCAATGTTCGTTGGTCTCGCCCTGATTATAAAGTTTCTCGCTGTCATAGGCGGGAATGGTGCGCAGGTCCTTGACGTGGACGTTCGGCAAATGCATCTCGGTGATGGCTTTGAGATAGGCCATCTGTTTTTCCGTCAGCCGTTTCGAATCCACCCAGAGATCGACTTCGGCATTGGGATGCCGCTTGCCTGCCGCGCGCACATTTCCGATATATTCTTCCGGTAGCGGCTTGCGGATCGAACCATCCTCCGGGTCGGGCTTCGCCGGAAGGTCGAGATTCAGCCATAAAAAATTCAAAACCTGCGATTTTTGCACTTGAGACTGTGCCATTGAAGACCGCCATGTGGATGTTGATATAGTAACAGTTCAATATTATTATACATATTTCTTAAAAAGACGTCAATAATTACAGAAATATTATTTTTCCATATAATTTATTGCCTTTATTTCCATGCCAGTGTATAGTCAACGTTATAGAAAATATATCAAGGGTCAGCCATGATAGCAAAAGCCTTTAACAGAGCCGGCGCAAAACCGGAGGGATCCAGCGGTACAGACCTCCTCGAAGCCATTTTGCAAGAGAGGCCGGATCTCAAAGACCAAAACGCCTATTTCCCCTCACAAGGCCAAAAAGGTTATACGATTATCATAGGCGATGAAGTCTTCAAAGGCCCCCGGCAGATTAGCGGCGAATGCCGCGATGATTTTGAGACCGAATGCAACGTCCTGAAGCAACTTGAAAACAGCGGCCTGCCCATACCGAAACTCACCACGATCGGCAAAGAACATTTTTTCCTCGGCATGACCAAGGTTCCCGGCGAACAGATGGGGCACGACCTGACGATGGATCAACAGCGCACGCTGGCAAAAGAGCTGATAGATTTTGTCGTCGGCATGGCCAAAGCCCTGCCCATGAAGGATGGCAAATTCGCCACGCACGACGATCTCTGGTATGCAAACATCCTGGTCGATCCGGACACGAAACATCTCACGGGCGTCATCGACTTCGGCAAGGTCAAATATATCACCGCCAAAGAATGGAAGCCGATGTTCGACTTTAGCGGAACGCCTTTCGAAAAACTTATGCAGGATGAATTCGACCGCCGCAAAAGCGAACTGCCCAGCGCCGCCGCATCCGCGCCTGCCAAAACGGGTTTTGCGCGGCTCTTTTCATGGGGCAACCGATAGCGCGCCCTATCTTCCGATCAAATCCCTGAACCAGTAAAAACTGTCCTTGGGCGTACGCTTTAGGCCGTCATTGTAAGCAACATACACCAGACCGAAGCGCGGCCCATAGCCCTCGCCCCACTCGAAATTGTCCAGAAATGACCATGCAAAATAGCCTTCCAACGGCACGCCGTCCTGCCGCGCGCGAAAGGCCGCCTCGAGATATGCGGCATAATAATCGATCCGCCTATGGTCATGGATTTTACCGCCCCCGTCCGGCATGTCATTAAATGCGCCGCCACCTTCGGTGATAATGATGCGCTTGGGGTTGTAACGTTCTTTCAGGTCGATCAGCGCATCATAAAGCCCTTGGGGTACGATGGGCCAGCCGAGATCCGTTGTGCCAATCGGGTCTATTTTTCCGGCATTGTGCGCGAACGTCAGCCGCGCAGGGATATCTTCTTCGACAGCTACGGCATAATCGGGGCAATAATGATTGACCCCGAGAAAGTCTCCGGGCGCATGGCACAGTTCAAGGTCGCCTTCCCTGATATAAGGCGCGACGAAATCGCGGATATTGGCAGGATATTCCCCTTTGAATGCCGGCCCGAAAAATCCGTCCGACCAGACGGACATCATCAATGCCGCCGCAGCGGCATTCTCGCGTTTGCCGTCCAGCGGATAGATCGGGAAGTGCGTGTAGGTGGAAGCGACGTTCGCCTCCGGAAAAGCCGCCTTGATCTGCCGGTAACTGCGGCCATGCACCATGTTGAGATGGTGCATCGTTGCGTACATGGCTGCCGCGCTTTTCAGCCCCGGCGCGTGGATGCCTTCATAATGGCCGACATACGCGACGACGGCAGGCTCGTTCAAAATAATGAAATTCGGAATATCGCTCCCAAGATGTTGCAGCACAACGCCGGCATACTCTTCAAACCAGTCCAGAACCGCGCGATTGGGCCAGCCGCCCTTTCCCTGCAAAGCCAACGGCAAATCCCAATGATAAAGCGTGACATAGGGCGTAATGCCTTTCTCTCGCAGCTCACCCAGCAGCCGTTTGTAAAAATCCACGCCCCGCATGTTGACCGCGCCGGTACCGTCGGGCAAAAGCCGCGGCCAGCTGAGCGAACAGCGGTAAGCTTTCACCCCCAGCTCCGCCAGCAGCGCAACGTCTTCGCGGATGCGGTGATAATGGTCGCAGGCCGTATCGCCCGTGTCGCCGTTTTTGACCGTTCCGGGCAGGCGCACAAAATCATCCCAGATGCTCGCCTTTTTGCCGTCGGCGAAGGCGGCGCCCTCGACCTGATAAGCGGACGTTGCCGTGCCCCAGACGAATCCTTCCGGCAGCTGCTTTACCAAAGATTTTATATCATCTACCGCCATGTATCTTTTCTGCGCCCCTTGAGACCAAGCGCAGAATACACATAAAAACTCATAAAAACAAATAGTTAAGTGAATAACTGGAAAAGTGCAGTATTTAAAAGTCTCTCAGGCATTCTTTTTACAGAATTTACCTTGACAGAATCAATAATCTTAGTGTTTTATGTGAGCATAAATTTAATACTTATGTTAATACATAACCGCACCCAGTATAGGTTCAGCCTATTTAAACCCTGCCACGGAGAAAGCCATGAACGAGCCAGATCACAAGCCCCAAGAGACTGAAACCGAAATGCCCACCGTCACCAGCGCAAACGACAATACAGACGCAGAAACAACCCCTGCCGTCACGGAAAGCGTCACGCAAGCGCCCGAAGAAGCCACCCCGGCAGCAGCCGTGGAAGAAATGGCTGTCGCAACGCAAGCGCCAAAAAAAGGCTTCCTTGGAAAAGTATTCAACTTCGTCGTCAAGGCCGGTATCGGCGCCGGCGTCAGCGCCGCACTGCAAACGGGTGCCGTTTTTGGTGCAACCCTTGCAGGCGCGCCCGTCTGGGCAACCATGATCATCGCTGGCGTTTCCGTCGGCGTTGGCTCCACCCTCGTCCATGATGCCTTCAAACGCCGCGGCCTGAGCAAACAGGGTGCCGAACTGACCCCCTACTTCAGCAAAGCGCACTGCAAAGAGCTTACCTCGAAAGAGAGCCGCAAGGTCTTCGGCATCAGCACCGTCGCCGCCCTGATCGGTTCCGCGTTGTACTTCGGCTTCGAGAACGGAATCATCCAGAACGGCTGGAACGCCCTAACGGGACATTCCACCACCGTTGCCGTCGTTCCGCCGGTTGTGCACCATGCTGCGGTCGTTCCGCCAGTACAACAAGCGCCCGTCGTGCAAGCTGCGCCCCATGTCGCTGCGGTACCGGCTCAGCCCGTTATCACAGCGCCCGTCGCGCCGGTTCAACACGCCGTCGCACCAGTCGTTGCGCCCGTGCATTGCCTGTCGCCGGTTCAACAGTTCAACAACCTGATCCAGGGACATCATGTCACGGCAGCCGTGCATGACGCCATGCACCGCGCTGCCCTGACGAACAACCCGCACGTTCAGGCGCAAGGCGTGAAAGATCTCGGCTTCTACGCGCAGAATGGCCTCGGCGGCGTGCCGAAAAACGGCAACGTTGCGCTCCAGTTGTTCACGCAGGCCGCCCACGAGGGCAACAAGCAGGCCATGCGCGGCATGCTCTACCTGCAGCATTACGGCTTTGACGGCATCACCGCCAACAAAACCGCTTCTCTCGCAGCCATGAAGAGCATCCCGCACGATGCGCTCGCAACCAAATTCGTTCATGCCTGGAGCAGCGCGGGCAAGGCCGTTCCGGCCGTCAAGTTCAACGCCGACACAATCGTGAAGGGCGTGAAGTTCGCCTGTTCCTAAGCAATGCAAACAGAATGCAAAAGAGGGCCGGAATTGTTTCCGGCCCTCTTTTTATTGGAGCGGCGACGGGATTCGAATCCGTGACATTCAACTTAAGGATTGGCCCACCTTAAAACGCTCCTTGATATATCTGCGTTTAACGAACAGGTTTTTGCGTGACGGAATATTAAGTTTCCAGTGTCTCTTGAGAACAGGAGCTCACATTTCTCCGTCGGAAACACAAACCAACGCGCGGCTGTCGATCAGCTGGCGAAAATGAGGCCTCTTGAAGTTCAGGATAAAATCCCCACTTAAGACTAAAGAACGTATGGCAACCGTTTAAGAGCCATTGTGGGAATCTTGATTAAGATCAATCATTATTAAAAGCGCTTATAGTTTAATGTCTTTTTCAAAGCAAGGAAGAATCTGTGCGCTTGGTGAACAAGGAGTAGAGCAATAATGGCCCAAAAATCCTATCCTCTGCCTGAAGTCTACCGCCTGCTGGAACCCGGGCCCGTCGTTCTTATCACAACCTTCAACGGGAAGTGCGCAGACATTATGACCCAGTCGTGGCACACGATGATGGAGTTTGAGCCGCCACTCGTCGGCTGCATTGTTAGTAACCGGAATTTCTCCTTTGATGCCTTAAAAAAAACGAAGGAATGCGTCATCAATATCCCGACGGCTGGATTGGCAAAACAAGTGGCGGGATGCGGCAACACCTCCGGCCACAATACCGACAAGTTCAAAAGATTCCATTTGACCCCGGTTGCAGCATCACGCGTAAAAGCACCCCTGATCAAAGAGTGTTACGCTAATATTGAATGCCGCGTAGTTGACGCGAGGATGGCGGACAGATATAACTTTTTTGTCCTTGAGGCCATCGCAGCATGGATTGATCCGGAAAAGAAAAGCCCGAAAACATTGCATCATATGGGCAGAGGTAAATTCATGGTGGCCGGTAAAACGATTCAACTAAAATCAAAAGCAAAATAAGCAGGTATATGTATGAAATATATTTCCGAGACACAGAAAACGATCGATGATGCGGCACGAGACCTTGAAACATCGATCAAGGCGAACGGCTTTGGTATTCTGCATACTTATAATTTGAAAGAGATACTGAAAAGCAAGGGCATTGACCTGCCGGAAGAATGTCGGGTTTTTGAAATCTGCAATCCCGTGCAGGCGTCAGAAGTGTTGGCCATAGACATGGACGTTAATATGGCCCTGCCGTGCCGGATGTCCGTCTGGCAAGACAAAGACAAAAAAGTGAAAATCGGCATGATCCCGCCCAAGGCCATGATGGAATCGCTTTCTGCCTCTCCCGTTCTAAAAGACATTGCTGCCGACGTCGAAGAAAAAATGAAGGCGATAATCTGGGCGGCGAAGTAGAAAACCGATAGATTAACACCTTCGGGATAAAGTTTGGGCCCACGACCTATTTTTTTACGCTCTGCGTCCCCAATCATCTGACGGCGTACGGTGCAGAAACTTCATACCTTTTTGATCAATCTTTTTTTGACCCATGTTTTTAAGGCTGATTTTACGCTGCCTTTTTCCCGCTTCAGTCCGGCAAAGAGAGCTGCCGTCAGCCGCTGGTATTGCTCCGGCGTGTTGTAGGCCTGCGCAGAAATGCGCAGGATGCGCCCGACGCCGATGGAGGGAGATGCCCACCACAGCTGGGTTACGAAGTTATCGCGCTGGCGCAGATCGTTGCGCAAAGGCAAAGGTTCGCCGGGTGGCAGTATCAGCGTCGCCATCGTTCCCAGCATATCGTCCGGCGCATGGGGTTTTTGGCCCAGGGCATCCAAAAGCAATTTATAGCCGTAACGCAGCAGCCTTTTATTGTCACTAATGAGCCCCGGCAATCCGTCGCGGTGAAAGCCGCTGAGCGTTTCAAAAGCAACCTTGGGCGTGGACCACGCCGTGGTGTCGCGCGTACCCGTCCAGGCAAAGTTCTTCTGGAAGGCGGATATGTGGGGATTTGTGTCGTTCGCGCCGTGGCTGGTGCTCAAGGGACGGATGCGGTCGCGGAAGTCTTCGCGCACATACAGAAATGCGCAACCCGGCGCTGCGCAAAGCCATTTGTGTCCGTTGCCCGTATAGAAAGCAGCGCCAAGTTTTTCAAGGGTAATCGGCACATGGGCTGGCGCATGAGCCCCATCCACCAGCGTTTCCACACCGTGCTTTTTCAGGCCCGCAACAATATCATGAATCGGAAAGATAAGCGCGGTTTCGCTGGTGATATGGTCGATGAGGGCAAGGCGCGTCTTGTTCGTGACGGCGGCAAGGATGGCTCCCGTCACCTGTCCGGCTTCTGCAATCGGAAAGGGTATTTTCGCCACTATAACAGTTGCCCCGGTCAGCTCCGCGATTTCCCGTGCGACGTTGTTGCAAGCGTTATAACCATGACTGGTGAGCAGGATTTCATCCCCGCTTTTAAAATAGCCCCGCAGCGCAAGGGATTTCATGACTGTATTCACGGCCTGCGTCGTGCATTCCATGTGCACCACGCCCTCGGGATCCGCGCCAATAAAACTCGCCCAGAATAATCGGTTCTCGGCCATATTTCTGACGGTGTCGTCGGAAAAATAATCCATCGGGTTGCGCTGCAGGGCGTCGCGCTGCTTGCTCTGGAATTCTTTTACCGCGCGCGGGCAGGCACCAAATGAGCCATGGTTCATATAATCCACACCATTGAAATCCCATTCCTGCGCTATTTTTGCCCTGTCTATGTCCGAGTGAAACATCACCGATCTCCAACTAGTGTGCGTATTGGCCCAAAATATCAGCTTCGGAATACCTCTTCAACTGTCCAACTAGGTTGACGGTGCATAATTCGGACATCGGGTATTGGAACTGCGGCAGGATTCGAACCCTCGGCATTCAGCTTGGGAGTTGGCCAAGGTTGAAAACGTCCTTTAAAAATATAGACTTTTTACGTCCGCTATTTCACAAATAGACTCACATTTTCACACGTTCTACGGACAGTTCAACGAACAATTTTCAGACTCAAAAGAGTGCAATCTCGCATGTCATGATAAATAGAATTTTGCAAACCAAGCCCCTGCTCTTCCCCGCACTCGACGAGTCATATCAAACATGTCGCGATTAGAAGCCGTTGAAATAGCCATTGAACCGTTAAGGCCACTTCAAGTCCGGCGCGTTTCACAGACGAAAATCACAGACGGGATAGAGAGTAAGAAGGACAACACTGGCCAAGCCATTGAAAGCATTGGAGCGGGCGACGGGATTTGAACCCGCGACATTCAGCTTGGGAAGCTGACGCTCTACCACTGAGCTACACCCGCGTTGGATTATGCGTGGACATAGTATATTCCATGCCTGTTTGCAACGCAAAGGTGTTTTTTATGTCAACATTTACCGGAAACACGTTGCAAATCAGGGCTGTCCTCGATAAGCAGAAATGTGTAATATCTTGTTGGTATAATAGGGAGTCGAAATATGAAGCTGGTTAATGGAATTCTTGCCCTCGCCGCCGCCGCCGCTCTGGCAGGCTGTTCACACTATATGGGATCGGTCGAGATGCTCGATAACGCCCAGCCCGTCGGCTCTCCCTACACCAAAGAACTGGCGATCCAATACCGCATGCTGGCGGACAGCCAGAGCGGTTCGGAAGCGAAGCATTTCGCCGAAAAAGGCCTGGCCGCCGTCAACGGTCAGCTTGTTCCGCCGGACATGCTGCAAAACGATCCGGAAGTTTTCGGTAGCGGTCCTAATCCCGCCGCGATAGCCGTTGCACGGAGCCAACTCGTGAGTGCGCTGGCAAGCGGCGGTGTGAGCCTGGCGCCCTATCAGGCCGCGATCGCCCAGACCCGCTATGACTGCTGGGCTGCAAACATCAATCAATTCCCGGGCGATAATGAATCCTGCCAGCAGAGCTACCAGATCGCCATGAACGCGTTGCAACAACAAATCGCACTCGCGCCGATGCCGAATCTGCCCCCGGTCGTTCCGGCGCCGAAAACGGAAAAGTTCCCGGCGCCCGTCAAACCCGCGGCGCACGGCACACTGGTTCCCCTGCAGGAAGCCTCGTTCCTCGCCTTCTTCGACTGGGACAAGTACAACATCAACTCCGGCGCCGGTGCCGTTCTGGATAGCGTGGTGCGCGAGATCACGAGCCGCAACGACATCAAGAAAATCGACATCGCCGGATACACGGATACGTCCGGTCCGGAGCGTTACAACATGAAGCTCTCGCTCAAACGCGCCAAGGCCGTCCGCACTTATCTCGTCAAGCACGGCATTCCGGAGAAGGAAATTGCCGTCAAGGGCTACGGCGAGCATAAACTGCTTGTCCCGACGAAGGACAACGTGCGCGAGCCGCGTAACCGCCGCGCACAGATCACCTTCGAATAAGGCTCTGTTTTTTTAGATATCGATGTCCTGAACGAACTCGGCGTTTTCCTGTATAAAGGCAAACCGCGCCTCGGGGTTTTTGCCCATCAGACGGTCTATGAGCTGCGCTGTTCCGCCCTCGGCTTTTTTGAAAGCGTCATTGCTGCGCTCGGCTTCCGGCAGGATAACGCGCATCAGGCTACGCTTTTTCATGTCCATCGTCGTCTCTTTGAGCTGCGGCGCGGGCATCTCGCCAAGGCCTTTGAAGCGGCTGATCTCGACTTTCTTCCGGCCCTTGAAAACGGTCTTCATCAGTTCATCTTTATGCGCGTCGTCGCGAGCATAGACGCTCTCGCCGCCTGCGGAAAGACGGTACAACGGTGGTAAAGCGAGATAAAGCGCCCCTGCCTGAATCAATCCGCGCATTTCCTGATAGAACAATGTAATCAGCAGCGCCGCGATGTGCGCGCCATCCACGTCGGCGTCGGTCATGATGATGACACGCTCGTAGCGCAACTTGTCGAGGTTGAAGTCCTTGCCGGTGCCGCAGCCGAGCGCCTGAATAAGATCGGAAATTTCCTGATTGGCGCGGATCTTCTCCGACGTGGCGTTGGCGACGTTCAGCACCTTGCCGCGCAGAGGCAAAATCGCCTGCAATTCACGGTTCCGCGCCTGCTTGGCCGAACCGCCCGCGCTGTCGCCCTCGACGAGGAAAATCTCCGTGTTTTCAGATGTCTTTTTTGCGCAATCGGCAAGCTTGCCGGGCAGACGCAGTTTCCGCGTCGCCGACTTGCGCGACATTTCCTGCATTTCCTTGCCGCGTTTGCGCTCCTCGGCAACGCTGATCAGGTAATCCAACAGGTATTTGCTGGACGCCGGATCGCCCGTCAGCCAATGCTCGAAGTTGCTTTTAACCGCGTTTTCGATCAACCGCGTCGCGCTGGCCGAGGTCAGCTTTTCCTTGGTTTGGCCTTGAAACTGCGGGTCGCGCAGGAATATGGACAATAATATCGTCGCTGAGCCGAAGATGTCGTCCGGCGTCAGAATGCCTGTTTTTTTATTATTTACAAGATCTCCATAACTCTTCAACGCCCTGGAGAGCGCCGCGCGCAACCCCTGCACGTGTGTACCGCCTTCCGGCGTCGGAATGGTGTTGCAATAGGAACTCAAAAAGCCGCTGGTTTCATCTTCCGTCCAGCCAATGGCGAACTCGCAACGCCCATTACCGTCCGGAAACTCCACCGCGCCGTAAAAAGGCTTCGGCGTGAGTGATGTTTTTCCTTCAAGCAAAGAGTAAAGATAATCAAGTATCCCGTTTGGAAATCTTATTATATCGTCTTGTGGAACGTCCTGTACATCCTTCAGCAAAGAGGGGGCGCAATGCCAGGCAATTTCTACACCTTTGTAGAGATAAGCCTTGGAACGCGCCAACTTATAGATGGTTTTGGGATTGAACTCCGCTTCCTCACCAAAAATCTCAAGATCAGGCACAAACTCGACTGAAGTCCCGTGATTTTTTGCCGCGCCCAACTTCTTAAGTTTAGACATGACATGCCCACGGCTGTATTTTTGCTCATAGAGAGTCTTGTCCCGTGCAACCTGCACGGTCATCTCGCTGGAAAGCGCATTTACCACCGAGGAGCCAACGCCATGCAAACCGCCGGAGGTGTTGTAGACCTTGCCGCTAAACTTGCCGCCGGAGTGAAGCATGGTGAAAATGACTTCAAGAGCCGACTTGTCCTTAAACTTGGGGTGCTTATCCACAGGGATGCCACGGCCATTATCGCTAATGTGAACCCGATTGCCCGTATCCAGCGCAATTTCGATGCGCGAAGCATATCCCGCGACCGCCTCATCCATGGCGTTATCGAGAATTTCGCTGACCAGATGGTGCATGGCGGCTTCATCCGTCCCGCCAATATACATGCCCGGACGCTTCCGGACGGGCTCCAGCCCTTCCAGAACTTCGATATCAGCCGCCGAATAACTGCTCTTTTTGTTCAAGTTGTCCTTCATAAAGGCCTAGATTACTTATTTCATAGTGCAAAGGCAACAACGTATGCAACCGCTTGTCTATAGACGGTTTCTAAGGATATATTACTGGAATGTCGTATGAAAGACCGGACTATGATCGCAGCCCCGCCCTCCGCACCATCGCCATGCCGGCCGATGCGAACGCCAATGGCGATATTTTCGGTGGCTGGCTGCTCTCGCAGATGGACCTTGCAGGCAGCGTCATCGCCACGCAAACCGCGCGTGCGCGTGTGGCGACGGTGGGCATAAAAGCCATGACCTTCGAAAGGCCGGTTTTCGTTGGCGACGAAGTGAGCTGCTATTGCAAAACGCTCGGCATCGGACATACTTCCATCACCATCCGGATCGAAAGCTGGGCCCGCGGCAGACAGGAAGAAAAAGCCCGTCAGGTCACGACGGGAGACTTCACTTATGTGGCCATAGATGAAAACAGGCACCCCATTCCCATCGTACGCAAAGAGGACTGACATGAAATTTTTCAAAAAAATCGCCCTTGCATGTCTGCTATTTACTGCGATAGCCCTGACCCAACCAAACACGGCGAACGCCGGATGGTTCAGCAGGTTTTTTGCCAAGAAAGTGCCGGTCGCGCCTTCTCTGACCCAGATATACCCTATCCAGGATGACAAGGCCTTTCAAAATGTCGCCAAGGTCTTCCACAAAATCCCTTTCAACAACCCTGAACTCGAATACAGCATCCTGCTGCCGAAAGACTGGACATCCCAGGAAACCATTCAATCCGACTCCGTCGGAGGGGGCTTGAATGCGCAGATCATCAGCGAAATCGCGCGTTACCAAAGCCCCGTCATCAATACGATGAAGGCCAGCGCCGTTATTGAGTCTATCCAGCTTACGCACGAAATCAGCGCGAAA
Source organism: Pseudomonadota bacterium (assembly GCA_021805245.1). Classification (GTDB taxonomy): domain Bacteria; phylum Pseudomonadota; class Alphaproteobacteria; order Micavibrionales; family UBA2020; genus PALSA-926. The sequence continues at coordinate 16,986 of JAJZFS010000083.1, forward strand.
AACTGGCTCAAAAATTATATCTATAGCAGCAGCTGCACACCGCAAGGCAAGCTGGTGGCCATCAGCGACAAAAAAGCCACCGCCAAATGCATCACGACCATTAATGGAGATACCCTCTATATTCACGCACTGGCGGCGATCAATGGCAATAACCTCATACTCGTCAAGTTCGAGTGCCCGCTGTACCTTACAGGCCCGCTGAACTTCATCGCCCAAAAAGCGCTGGATAGCTTTAAATTTATTCTGGTGACGGATCACCCGATCGAACAGCAAAAAATATTCAGCTTTGCGAATGCCGTCAGATTTTCTTATCCGGTATCATGGGTTCCCAACGGACTAGACACTAGCGACAATAACAGCATGTACATGCAACTGTTCAACGAATCCGCCGGCCGGGGCAAGCGGAAACAGATCGATGGCATGATCCGCTTCATGGTTGTCAGGAGAGACGCCCAAACCTCTCTCCAAAAAGAGGCGGCTCGTATGAAGGCCTATTTTAACAGCTTCCTCGGACTAACATTTACAAAACTGGTTTCATCGGAGAAGACGCCCGCTGCAAAACGTTTTCTCTTCTCGCGCTATGAAACCTATAGAGTGGCCACGAAAAGCCAGACTTCGCACGATCAGGAAGTCAGACTCGTCGTCCTCGGCAGCAAGAGCTGGTATGTATTCGCCTTTCTGCTGACGCCGACAGAATCGGATAATTTCTATACATGGGCTTGCAACACGCAGGCTTTTGATATGATCGTCAAAAGCCTCCACTGACCTGCAACAAGAAGCGGAAGGGGAGCTTTATGCCCCGCCTTCCGCTTGCCGTCGCGTCCAGGCTTCCTTAAACCGAATAATACATCGAGAACTCGATGGGATGCGGCATGGTTTCGTAGGCCATCACCTCAGCCATGCGCAATTCGATATAGCTCTCGACAAAGTCCTTGGTGAAAACATCGCCTTTGAGCAGGAAATCGTGGTCATCACGCAACGCATTAAGCGCTTCGCGCATGCTGCCGCAAACCGTTGGAACTTTTGCAAGCTCTTTCGGCGGCAGCTCATAGAGGTTCTTGTCAATCGCCTGACCGGGGTGGATCTTGTTCCTGATGCCGTCCAGACCTGCCATCAACATCGCTGCGAAAGCGAGATAGCTGTTGGCCGCGGGATCGGGGAACCGCACTTCCACACGCTTGCCCTTGGGATTGGCGGCGAAGGGAATACGGCATGACGCCGACCTGTTGCGCGCCGAATAAGCCAGCAACACAGGCGCCTCATACCCCGGCACGAGACGCTTGTAGCTGTTCGTGGTCGGATTGGTGATGGCGTTCAGCGCCTTGGCATGCTTGATGATGCCGCCGATGTAATAAAGGCAGGTGTCGGAAAGATCGGCATAGCCCGCCCCTGCGAACAAAGGCTTTACGCCCTTCCACAACGACTGGTGGACGTGCATGCCCGAGCCGTTGTCGCCGAAGACCGGCTTCGGCATAAAAGTCGCCGTCTTGCCATAGGCATGCGCGACGTTATGCACGACATATTTGTAAAGCTGCAGGTTATCCGCACTTTTGACGAGCGTGGAAAATTTAATGCCCAGTTCGACTTGCGAAGGCGCGACTTCATGGTGGTGCTTCTCGACCTCGACGCCCATGCCGGCCAGGACGGTCAGCATTTCCGCGCGGACATCGTTGGAACTGTCCAGCGGCTGCACGGGGAAATAGCCGCCTTTGACCGCCGGACGGTGGCCGAGGTTGCCTTCTTCATATTTCGTGCCGGAATTATAAGGGCCTTCGCGGCTGTCGATCTCATAAGCGACCTTGTTCATCTTCACATCGATGCGCACATCATCAAAAATGAAGAACTCGGCTTCAGGCCCGAAGAACGCCTCGTCCGCGATGCCGCTGGATTTCAGGTGCGCCTCGGCCGCCTTGGCGATTGAGCGCGGATCACGGGTATAAGGCGCGCCTGTCGAAGGCTCGTAAATATCGCAGAAAATATTCATCGTCGGCTGCGCCGTGAACGGGTCGATTTGCGCCGTAGCCAGATCCGGCATCAAAATCATGTCGGACTCGTTAATGTCTTTCCAGCCCGCAATGGACGAGCCGTCGAACATAACGCCGTCATGCAGCAACCCTTCATCAATAGTGGAAATATGCTGCGCCGTGTGCTGCAGCTTGCCGCGGATATCCGTGAAGCGGAATGACACATACTGTATATCGCTTTCTTTCAACGCCTTTAAAAACGCCGCAACGTTTTGCCCCGCCGCTTTTTCTTTTGTTGTTGCCGTTGTTTTCTTCACTGTCTTCGCCACGATTGTTATCTCCTCTTTTGGTTGATCGTTGCTTGTTAGATTGCCTCTTTACCGCGTTCTCCGGTTCGCACGCGGATCACGTTTTCCACGGCACTCACAAAAATTTTTCCATCCCCGATGCGACCTGTCCGCGCCGCGTTCTGGATCGCTTCCACAACGTCATCGGTCTGTCCGTCCTCGACCACGACCTCGACTTTGACCTTGGGCAGAAAATCCACCTTGTATTCCGCGCCGCGGTAAAGTTCGGTATGACCCTTCTGCCGCCCGAATCCGCGCACCTCGGTGATGGTCATCCCCGCAACGCCGGCGGCGTTTAAGGCTTCTTTCACCTCGTCGAGCTTGAACGGTTTAATGATGGCCTCAATTTTTTTCATACGTCTTGTACCTTAAAAGTCGCCCTTCCTTTGCACGGGGCGTGCCAGTTTTAAAAACTATATAAGTATTTGAAATATAATAATTTATTTTGTGAGAACGCACTTCCAAATGCACAAAAATCAGACATCTGCCTAAATTTTGTGCTTTGTGGCGTTTATATGTTATGATCTTGACGTTTTGCAGATAATCGCGGTATAGGCATTACCTTGCGCGTTTACGCGCGGTTTGTGGCGGCTGTAGCTCAGCGGTAGAGCGCCTGGTTGTGGTCCAGGATGTCGTGGGTTCGATCCCCATCAGTCGCCCCATTTACTCTATTTTTTCGTTTTTGTTGCTTACTGAACGCGCGGAAATACTGCTTGCGATGTATTTCTTGTAGCCGTCGATAATGTCCTTCTTGGTACATTCCTTCTCGATATCGATGACAGTCCCGTCAGGAAGATTGAGGCATGCATCCATATCCATTTCGCGCATCATATCGACGATGGAAGCGGCAAGTTTCTCAATGACAAAGCCGCTCTCCGGCGTAAAATCCAGCACATGATCTTTTCCGCTGTCTTGCATACGCCCCCCCCCTTGATCCAGCACCCTTACACACTCACTGTAGCACAATCGTATCTCCCGAATTAAGAAAATATGGTAAATACTTGCATTTTTGTGCAAAAAAGGTATATTTCTCCTCGTTATGAATACGCCAAAGACAAACAGTCTGGGCTTTGACAAGGCCCCCAAAGATACCCGCGTCGTCGTCGCCATGTCCGGCGGCGTCGATAGTTCCGTCGTGGCCTCTCTGCTCCATGAGCAGGGCTATGAGGTGGTCGGCATCACGCTCCAGCTCTACGACCACGGCGAGGCGCTCAAAAAGAAGGGCGCCTGCTGCGCGGGTCAGGACATTCACGATGCCAAGCGCGTCGCGGAAAAGATGGGCTTCGAGCATTACGTGCTCAACTACCAGAGCAAGTTTCAGGACAGCGTGATCGAGGATTTCGTCGACAGCTACCTCAACGGCGAAACACCGATCCCCTGCGTGCGCTGCAACCAGAATGTAAAATTCAAAGACCTGCTGGCCACTGCCCGCGACCTCGGCGCAGACTGCATGGCGACGGGGCATTACATCCAGCGCGTTGTTAACGCGGACGGCAGGGCTGAACTGCACCGCGCCGTCGATGCGCATAAGGACCAGAGCTACTTCCTCTTCGCCACGACGCAGGAGCAACTTGATTTCCTGCGCTTCCCGCTCGGCGGCTGGTCAAAGGACATGACGCGGCAACATGCGGAGCGCCTCGGCCTTATGGTCGCGGAAAAGCCCGACAGTCAGGACATCTGCTTCGTGCCGAACGGCTCCTACGCCCGTGTGGTGGAAAAATTTCGCCCCGGCGCGCTGCAAAACGGCGATATCGTACATATCGACGGGCGCGTGCTTGGTCAGCATAACGGCATCATCAATTACACCATCGGCCAGCGGCGCGGCATCGGCATCGGCGGCGGCCATACGGAGAACAATACGCCGCTGTTCGTCGTCGGCCTGCGGCCTGACAAAAATCAGGTCGTCGTCGGGCCGTATGAAGCGCTGGCGCGCGATACGGTTTATCTCAAGGACTGCAACTGGCTTAGCCACATTCCGCCGGAAGGCCTTACAGTGGACGTCAAGTTGCGTTCCACGCAATCCGCCATGCCCGCCACGCTGCTCGGCGACAAAGTGGTCTTGAACGAACCCGCCTTCGGCATCGCGGCGGGGCAGGCCTGCGTTTGCTATGCAGGAAACCGCGTCATCGGCGGCGGCTGGATCACGGCCACGGAAAATACACAATTGGAAAATGCGGCCTAGAGCAGATCATCCAGCTTTGGCGGATGATAGTGCGGACCTTTCATGATCTTGCCGTCTTCACGCAGGATGGGCTTGCCGTCTTCGCCGAACTTGGAAAGATTGCTCTCGTGTACGCGGCTGAACACTTCGTCGATCGGCAGGCCAAAAGTCACCGCCATGCCGCTCAGCACATATTGCACATCGGCCATTTCCTTCATCAGGCTGGCCTTGGTCTCAGGCGTCACGCCGCCCCTCTCCGTGATTTCGCCGATGCCGCGCGCGATCTCCGCCTGCAATTCCGTCAGCTCTTCTACCAGCAAACGATCACGGAAGGCCAGTAACTCCGCCGAGAACGGCACATCCACAGCCGATCCCGTCGCGGTGTGAAAAGCCCGCACTTTTTTCTCATATTCGTTCATACAGGGGAAATTATATAATTTTATCTTTTAAAGCAAGGTCTTAAAGAACTTGACAGAACCCCCACGAACAGCATAAATTGCTCAAATCTAATATGGCGGGGTAGCTCAGCGGTAGAGCGGAGGAATCATAATCCTTGTGTCGCCGGTTCAATCCCGGCCCTCGCTACCACATTACTACACAAGCGCGTCGTCAGAGCGTCGCAGCTTCAAAGAGAGACGTTGCCGAAGAAAAACAAGACGTATAAGTGAAACGCAGCCTCTAATGCCCAAAGTCCGCCACCTTTTATTTATCGTCTTCATCGGAGCAATGTTGCTGTGCGGCCTTTCAAACCCCGGCATCGCCCATGCGCAGGATGATGACGCAGCAGCCTACGGCGTACAAGACTTTAGCAAACGCGACCCGTTCAAGCCCGTTAACAAGGCCGTCTTTTCCTTCAATCTCGCAACCGACAAACTTATTCTCAGGCCCATCGAGCGGCAGTATTCTAAAGTGCCGAATCCGGTGCGCAACGGCGTGAACAACTTCCTGCAAAATCTGACCGAACCTCTGGCTTTCGTGAACGGCGTCCTTCAACTGAAGCCCCACGTCGCCATGACGGCGGCGGGGAGATTCTTCCTGAACACCACCGTCGGCTTTCTGGGCTTCAGGGACTACGCCAAGACCAAAGGGCTCGAATATCAGGATGAAGGGTTTTCCAAAACGCTCAAGCGCTACGGCGCCGGAGAAGGCGATTACGTCGTTCTTCCGGTCATCGGCCCTTCGACGGTGCGCGGAACGGTAGGCCTGGTCGCCGATTATTTCATGGACCCCGTCGGCTGGATCACCACCACGCCGGAAGATATTGCGCTCGTGTCGACAAAAACCGTCAATGACCGCGACCAGAACGACGACGCCATCGACGAGCTGTACTACCAGTCTATCGCCCCCTACACCATGACGCGTGCCGCATACCTGCAACATCAAGCTTTCAACAAAAATTAAACACGAAAAGGAACAAACATGAAAAACGCAAAAACCCTCTTATTCGCAATCGCCTTCACGCTTACGGCGCCGGCTCTGGCCAACGCCGCGGCGCCCAGCGCCTGCGAGACCTTCTCCACGACCATGACGACGCGCATTTTGAACATCTTCCACAACACGAAAGAAACCCCCGTCGAAAAGCGGACGGATCTGACCAAGCTGTTTCAACAAGCCGTCGATACCAACTGGATCGGCAAGTTCGCGCTGGGGCCATACTGGAGAACGGCGCCGCAGCAGGAGAGACAGCCGTATCTTTCAACCTTCCGGGATTACCTCACCTACATCTACGTCTCGAAGTTCCATGACGACGATGCCGAAAAGATCAAGAACATAAAAGTGCTCTCGGTCGTGCCGCAGTCGGGCGACCGCATCTACGTGAAGTCCCTGATTGAAAGACAGGGCGATGGAAAAAACTCCGGAGAAAACACGCAGGTCGACTATATCCTGAAGCAGTCGTCCCACCAATGTCAGGTCCATGATATCAAGATCGCCGGCGTCAGCCTTCTGGTGACCCTGCGTTCCGAGTTCAGCGCTCTGGCCGGCAGCGCCGGCATCAAGGGCGTCATCAAGCAAATGCGGAACCGGCTCGCCTCGGATTAATAAATCCCATGCTCGTCACACTTTTGTCAAAGTCGCTGCGCAATCTCCTTTTGCCCGGCATCCTGAAGCTGTTTCTGCTTTGCCTGCTGGCTTATCTGATCAGCTTCAGCGCGCTGGCATGGGGACTTTCGGTGCTGGTCGGCCTTTATATCGGCACGAGCAGCACCACCGGATTTATGATGCACCTGATCGCCAGTATGGGCGGGGTCATGGCGGCGTGGGCGTTGTTTCCGCTTTTGTATCCCCTCCTCATCAGCTTTTTTGACGACCGGATCGCCAATATCATCGAGAGGGAGGACTATCCGCACCTCAAGCCGCCGGAGCCGCCCTTTTGGCCGACCATCATGCATGATGTCACGTTTTCCATCAAAGCGATTGCCCTGAATATCCTCTGCCTCGTACTCTGGCTGATCCCTCCAGTCTACATCGTCGTCTATTACGGAATGAACGGCTACCTGCTTGGCATGCAGTTCTTCCGCATGATCGCAGGGCGGCGCGTCAGCGTCGAGGAGGCTCAAGACCTGCAGAAGAAGGCACGCCACACCATTCTCCTGATCGGCGTGGCTATCAGCTTCTTTGCGACGGTGCCCTTCCTCAATCTGGTTGCGCCACTGATCGGCATCGCCGCCATGCTGCATCTTTTCCAGTCGCTGCGCGGCGGGCCGCAACAAGAGATATTGCCGCCCGGTACGCCCGCTTAACGGATATCCAGCGGAATCACGATGTTAAAGCCCGACGGCTCGACCACGGGACGCGGTTCGAAGAACGTGGGCCGGACATCGTTGTAATAAACGACCAGACGCCCGTCCCTGTCGTAATAATAATGGCGATACTCGACATGGCGCTCATAACGCCAGTGCGCATCACGGTCATAGTCTTCACGGGCATATCTCTGATGCTCATATCTTTCATGGTGGCGCCAGCCCCGGTCGTCATCATCGGCGTGCGCCGTTCCCGAGAACGTTCCCATCAGGCCGATAACCGCGGCAGCGACGAAAAGCGTCTGTGCCAGTTTGCGTTGTTTTTTCATGTCATTATTCTCCTTACATTTCTCTGCCGCTGCGATTGCGGCTATACCCTCATCATGACGCCGGCCATCATGTCCCCATATGGCGCACACATTAAAAATTCTTCAGATTTCTGCCCCACCCCTAAAAACACAGGTATTTTCTAGAAATTATGTTTTTAGGGGTATTTTCATGAATGACTCGTCTTGTCCGGAATGTTATTAAATAAAAAACAAAAACAGCAGGAGGCGCATCAATGCCGAGAATCAGATATGCCGCGGTGACGTTGTTCGTGATATTTGCGACGCTGTCCTTTTCACGGGCCGCTTCATCTGCGTCGGTACCGCAAGCCGGAACATATGCGCCGAATTTCACGCTCCCCGATCAGGCCGGCAAAAACGTTTCATTAAAGCAGTTCCGCGGCAAATGGGTCGTGCTTTACTTTTACCTGAGAGACCTGACCCCCGGCTGCACGATCGAAGCGCACAACTTCCAGCGCGACCTGAAAAAATACAAAGCGAAAAACGCCGTGATCGTCGGCATCAGCGTCGACGACGCCGCCTCGCATAAAATCTTCCGCAAACAAGAGGGCCTGCACTTCGACCTGCTCGCCGACACGACCCACGCCGTCAGCGACAACTACGGCTCCCTCGGGATGCACAAAGGGCATATCATGTCTAAAAGGAACACCTTTCTGATCGGCCCCAAGGGTGTCATCCGCAAGGTTTACACGAAAGTAAACCCGATCAGTCACAGCAGCGACGTTCTGGCCGAGCTCGGCAGGCTGGAAAAATAATCATGGGCCTCCCTCTTTCCGCCGGACGCATGTTCGCAGGCATTTTTTCCTGTACGCAACCGCACGCCCCGCATATCGCCATGCTCTTTTACAATAACCCGCCGCAAATCAAGTTGGCGCAGTCAACGGCGCACATGATGGCCTTGCGGCAAAAGTCCATCTCGCCGGATTACGGCGGCGAGTTCCCGCATGTGGATGGCATCACGGACGGCACCTTCAGCATCAAATACGATCTCGACTTCACTGCCGTCGAACAAATGATGTTTCACACCGCCTGCGTGCGGACGAAAGACGCCCGCATCACGATCACCTACACGCCCGTCATCTATATCAGCAGCAAAGTCGTACCGGGCAGCTGCCTGTACAGAGAAACGATAACCCACGAAATGCGCCACGTCGCGGCAGACGTCGGCACCGTCAACACGTACCTGCCTCTCATAAAGTCAGCTGCCGTATCCGCCCTCGTGCCACAACACGACCCGCGTCCCATTAAACAAACCCAGATCAAAGACTTTCAAGCGAACGAATCGAAAAAGCTGTCGCAGGCGATGGACAAAGTGACCACCGCCCTGCAGCGCACCCGCCAGATCCGTCAGATGAAGATCGATACGCGGAAGGAATATGAACGCCTGTCGCACGCCTGCCCGAACGAAAGGCGTTAGAAGATCAATCGCCGTGCGCCGCTTTCCGCACCGTCTCTGTCGCCTTCTTGCCGGCCTTGTATTTCCGAATACCGGCTTTGATGGCATTATCGTAGGTATTGTCCCAGATTTTCAAAAGTTCCGACCCGCCATTGACAGCCTTCACCGCCGCCATACAAGCATAATATTCCAACTTGCCCTCACCGAGGGCTTCTTTGTAGGCATCGTCCCACCGGCCGTATTTCTTGCGTTCCTCTATCCGCATACGCTCGGCCTCCTTGCGGGAGTTCACCAGGATCGTGAGCCACAGAACCATAAAAATCTGTATAAGAACGAATAAACCACTCCGTGATATCGTCAGCATTAATCCTCCTCCATACCATATTGTAAAAATTCCAGTACCATCGCGGCCGTCAACGTAAAACACGTACCGCCGCCCGCCGACCCGTTGCTTGGGTCGTAATATTCCGCGAAACCTGCAAAGGCGGGCTGGGTGATGCCGGATGTTTCCGTCTCGCCGCGTTTTGTGCGCCTGACGGCAGCGCCAGGAAAATATCCGTCATCGTGTACATGAAACACGATATGCGGCGCCATGCCGCCTTCTCGTTGGCGGGCGAAGAGCGTCTCGATCTCCGTCCAGGCGCGCGGTGCTGAAACATGCGCCTGCCCGAGCGCCGTCAGGCAGGAACCCCAGTTCCACTGAACCGGATACAAGCTCTTCGCCGACACGGTGTATGCGCCGCAGTCATTCTCCCGCAACACTCCAACAGCACGCCCGAAAAGAGCTTTCCTGTCCATGCACTAGATACTCTCGCGGCTTGTTTCCCAGCGTACAATTGTCGGCGACATACCTGTCTGGCCGGAAAGAACGATTTGCAAGGTCGGCACGGGATTTTCATCCGTGCCCACATACACGCTCTCTTCAATGGAAACATCCGCACCGGCAGCGCTGAACCGCCAGCACAGGCCGCTTTTCGCGCAAAGCATCACTGCGCCATCCTCTAGCGAGGCATAGATGTCGGGGTGCACATGGAAACGCACGGCAAACGGAACGCCCGTCCGGCCGGACAATTGTTCCTCGCCGCGCAGCGTCTCGCCCATATCCTGCAATTGCACGCGGCGGGTGTAATTCAAGCCGAAACGCGGCATATAACCGTCGTGAACGGCGTCGATCAAGGCGATATCCGCGTTCTCCTGACGGCTGGCGCGCACGTGCGGATAACTGAACAACGGACCTTCGCCGTTGATCTGGCAGGCGTTGCGGCTGTCCACGGCCAGCGCCGAATGCGCCAGCGTCGAGCGTAAAACGCGCTGCCATTTTCCATCCACGCCGGACGTGCCGCAATTGACGAACACCCGGTCGCGGCCATAGCTGTATTCAATGCTGAGCAGCCCCGCATGGGCGCGGTCGCTGTAGCCGGAAGATAACGGCACGCCCGTATCCATGATCAGGCTGGAACGCCCCTGACAGATGCGCTCATAGCCCCCCTGCGGCAGCGATTTCATCGCCCGTCCGCGCGCGGCGGAACGCATCAGGGTCACATCGCAAAGATGCGCGTTGCCTTCCTGGCCGCCGTTGAACTGCGCGAGACTGCCGTCGCCGTGGCGGAAGAATTTGATCGCCGGCGTAATCCGGTCGATGGCATGCTGCAGCTCTTCGGGCATTTCCAGCTTCGCCGCGATCAGCGCGGTGCGCAGATCCACAAGGCATTGCAGAAATTCGAACGCCTGCTGCGGGCTGCGCGAAATGTGCGAGCCGTCCGGCAAAATCTGCTCCTTGATCTGCTTGATGATAATGCCGAAAGCCTGTTCCAGACGCGCATCGCCGCCCTCCAGCGCGAGGCCGGCATAGGCCAGTCCGCGCAAGGCATGCATCAGAGGCAAGCCCGTCAATGAACCGGGCAGCGCCCTTGCAAGATACCTTGCCTGCCGCGCCAGGCTGGAAAAATAATTCTTGCGGAACGTCTCGTCCGCCGTCGCGCAAAAGAAACCGTAAAACGCGATCCATGATGCAAGACGCGCGCCCGTGATATCGGCGCGCCATGCCGTCTGGTCAAATTTGGGATAAGATTCGATCCACAGCGCGACCATATCCCGCGCCATGCGCCGCGCCCGCTCCCCGCCGACCGAGCGCAAATCGCGCAGCCATTCGAACCCGTGCAACGCGGCGATCCATTCCGCCGTCGCGCCTTCAGGCTTCCATGACAAATTCTCTCTTTCGATGGTTTGCCCCGCGAAACTGAAAAGGCCGGACACCATGTCGCGTCCGCGCGCAGCATCGCCCGGCCAGGCATCGGGAGGAATGATCCGCAATTGGTCCGGCGCGCGCGGCGCCAGAGCCAATTGCGGAAAGAAGTCTCCTATCGCCATATCTTTCGTGATGGAGCCCAAGCGTAGCAGTGGCTTCACGCCCCGAAAGATAAGGCCCGTTTCAGTCAGCAGCATCCTTTCATCTTGCCCTCCGGCCCCCGCCGAAGAACACTCCCCATATATCATTAACTACGGGCCCATTCCCGCAGTCCCCAAAGTTAGTTGAGGAGGCGTTGTATCGCCTCTCTGTAGTCTTTTTCTTTGAAGATCGCCGTGCCTGCCACAAGTACATCCGCCCCATTCCGGATGACCTCTGGTGCTGTTTCGGCGTTTATGCCCCCGTCGACTTCCAGATCAATCGCGCGACCGCAATTGCCTATACGTTCGCGAATAGTCCTGATCTTGTCGAGCAGGGGAATAAATTTTTGTCCGCCAAATCCCGGATTGACCGTCATCACCAGCACAAGATCGATCTCCGGCAGGAGATAATCGAGCACGTCGATGGGCGTCGCGGGATTGAGAGAAATACCAGCCTTCTTGCCGAAGGACTTGATGAGTTGCACGGTGCGGTGCGGGTGCGGCCCCGCTTCCGGATGAAATGTGATGATGTCCGCGCCCGCTTTGGCGAAGCCTTCGATGAAAGGATCGACCGGCGCAATCATCAGATGAACATCAAAAATTTTTTTTGAAACTTTGCGAATCGATTCAACGACGACGGGGCCGATGGTGAGGTTCGGCACGAAGTGTCCGTCCATCACGTCAATGTGAATATAATCCGCGCCAGCCTCGTCCACAGCGCGGACTTCTTCTCCGAGCTTTGAAAAATCTGCCGATAGTATGGATGGCGCTATGCGAACCCCTTGACTCATAAGAGTTTTATATCAGACTCTGGCGAATCGGGCAACAAAGAAACCGTCGATTCCGTTAAAATCCCTCCAGTGACCCGGTAAACAGCGGATTTCGCCGCGTTCCGTAACCATTTCCAGGAGTTCTGGAATCTCGTTATGAGTCACGGGTGTACGTTGCAACGGTAGCCCTTGCGACAAGACCCATTCCGCCTGATCCTCGCTTTCGGCTTTCTGGATGGAACAGGTGCAATAAATTAACATGCCGCCCGGCTTCAGCATCTCCACCGCATTGCGTAATAGCCGGCGTTGCAAGGCAACAAGTTTTTCCTGATCTTTCGGCTCCTTCAAATGAAGGATATCGGGCTGATGCCGGATTGTTCCTGTTGCTGTGCATGGCGCATCAAGCAAGACGGCATCAATAGATGCAGGCGGCCGCCATGTCGCACCGTCGGCAATCACTGTTTCAACATCAAGCCGCAAACGCTGCATATTTTCTTTTAACCGCACCACGCGCTGCGCGGAACGGTCGATGGCAATGACTTTCGCGCCTGCCTCGGCAAGTTGCGCCGTTTTTCCACCTGGCGCGGCGCAAAGATCGACGACCGTTTTGTCTTTGACGTCACCCAGCAACTTCGCCGGCAAAGCCGCCGCCGCGTTTTGAATCCACCACGCGCCCTCTGCATAGCCCGGCATATCGGGAATAAACCCGCCTAGGGGCTTCCTGAGCGTACCAGTCGGCAGGACGGTCGCGCCAAGCTTCTCCGCCCAGTGCCGCGGATCGCTTTTCACCGAAATATCCAAAGACGCCTCGCCCAAGTTCGCCGCCGCGATATCAAGGGCAGTCTCGACGCCGTAGTCTTTCATCCATGCGTTCCAGAGCCATTCCGGCGTGTTGAACCTTCCGGCATCGCGATCGCTCATTTCGGGGAAACCTTCGCGCGCAAGGCGGCGCATCACTGCGTTGACCAGCGCTTTCTGGTGCGCGATACCTTCCGCCGCGGCAAGCTCCACCGTCGTATTGACCGCCGCATGTTGCGGCGTACCGAGAAATGCCAGTTGCGCGATGCCAAGACGAAAAACATTGATCAAACCGGCGGGCTTCAGCGCGTCAAACGGCTCGTGCAGAAAATGCGCCAGCACGGCATCCATCTGCCGTGTGCGTTTGAGAACCGTCGCAACCAGCAGCCGCACAAAAGCGCGATCCCGCGCAGGCAAATCACCGAAGCCCTGCGCCCCCGTCATCGCTTCGTCAAAGCTGCGGCGACGGAAAAAAATCTCGTTCAACAGGGAAAATGCCGCCTGCCGCGCGGCAAGGCCGTCGCCGCCCGCTTCCTGCGCGGTTTCCGGCGGCATGCTCACTTCTTCGATTTCTTTTTCTTGGACAACCGCGACTTGATTTCATCTTCCAGTCCGCACGACTGGTAAATGATGGACGAGTACAGCGCATAAAGGAACTGCGGGTTCAGGCCGAGTTTCTTGCCCGCCGCCACGCGGGTATTGCGCACTTCCTCGACGCGGTCGTGCAGAAAGGACGGCAAGCCGTATTTCGTCTTGATCTTCGCCACTTTGGAAACGACGCCGAAACGCTTTGCCAGCAGCTTCAAAAGTTGCGCATCAATATCGTTGATCTGCTTGCGGTAGGGCTTTAAAAGCTTCGCCGCCCGTTTCTGGTCGTCTTCTTCCATGCTCTCTCTTTACATCGGGGCGACGTTGACGCCGAAATCGTGCGCAATCTTGTAAAGACCGCCGTTCCCGCCCTGCCCAAGGGCAACAAATTTCCACCCCATGCCCTCACGGCACATCTCGCCGAAAACGTAGGCATTGTCGCTCGCGGCGCCATCTGTAAGGCCGAAACGCGTCAGTTCTTCTTTCGTATCGAGGTTGAGAATGCGGATATACGCGTTTCGCACAAGACCAAAATGTTGTTGACGTTCCTCGGCATTGTGGATCGTCACGGTAAAGACGACTTTATCAATATCGAAGTGCAGGCCCTCAAGATCGATATCGATCATCTCGCGATCGCCCTCGCCCCCCTCCAGCGTGTCGCCGTAATGCTTGACGAGGCCGCCATCCGCTTCCAGATTGTTATAGAAAACGAAGTCCGTGTCATGCCGCACGCGGTCGCCACGTCCGATCAAAAAGCAGCTGCCATCAAGATCCACGGGGAAGCCCTGACTTTCCTCCGGCGCTTCCCAGCCAATGCACACGCGTACGCGGTGCAAGCTCGGATCAACCTCATGCAGATTGACTTCCTGCCCTTGCAGCAACTGGCGCCATAATTTGTTGTCTGTCATTTTATCCCGATCGTTTCTGTTTGTATGTTCCAAGAACGCGCAACAACCCTTGCATATCCTCCGGTAGCGCACATTCCAGACTGACCTTATTTTCGCTGATCGGATGGATAAATTCAAGAGCGGCGGCATGCAAGGCCTGCCGCGGGAAATCGAGCAGCGCTGAAGCCAGCGCCGGATCGGCCTTGTTCAACCGCAGGAATTTTTGCGCCGAAGACCGCCCATAAACCGGATCGCCGACAAGCCAGTGCTTGATATGCGCCATATGGACGCGAATCTGGTGCGTACGGCCCGTTTGCAGCCGGCATTCGACCAAAGAGGCCGTGAATCCGAAACTTTCCAGCTTTTTATAATCCGTCACCGCCGTTTTTCCACCGGAGGCCAGCACCGCCATTTTCTTGCGGTTGGTCTTGCTGCGGCCGATTTGCGTCTCTATGCGGCCCGACGCCGGGGATACGTCGCCCCAGACGATTGCCTGATAGGTGCGCTTGAGCGTCCGCGCCGCAAGCTGCTTCGAGAGCCCCTGATGCGCTTTGTCGTTTTTCGCCACGACCATCAGACCGGATGTTTCCTTATCGAGCCGGTGGACGATGCCGGGGCGCTTCACGCCGCCGATGCCGGACAGCGTATCGCCGCAATAGGCCAGCAACGCATTGACCAGTGTGCCGTCGTGATTGCCCGCCGCCGGATGCACCACCATATCCGCCGCCTTGTTAATGACCAGCAGGTCGTCATCCTCGTAAACAATATCAAGCCTGATTTTCTGAGGCTGCGGAACGGCCTCGACCGCGGGCGGAATAACAACGCAGAATACATCTCCCGCTTTCACTTTGTGAGAGGCATCCTCCAAGACCTTGTCCGCACAAGACACATGTCCCGCGGCGATCAAAGCCTGAAGCCGCGCGCGCGACATCTGCGGCGCGTGCAGAGCGAGTACCTTGTCAAGCCGCTGCCCCTTATCCGCGTCGTCAGCCGTAATCGTCAAAGTTTCCGTTGCTTCCACAGACATACCCTTTATTGTAAATATAACCTGAACGAAAGAGCAACGCCATGCGCCGTATAGTCCGTCATGCCTTTTAAGCTGCACCCCTCCGGCCTCACCGTCACCGTCCGCCTGACGCCCAATGCGCGCAAAAGCGGCTTCAATGGTCTTATGGAGACGGCAGACGGAAAGACAGCACTTAAAATCTCCGTCAACGTGCCACCGGAGGACGGAAAAGCCAACAAAGCGCTGACTGCCTTCCTTGCGAAAAGCTGGAAACTGCCGAAATCTTCAATCTCTCTGTTGTCAGGAGCGACAAACCGCCTGAAAATCCTGCTCATCAGCGGCAACGGTTCCTTGCTGAAGGAACAGATCATGGCTTTGCTGCCGCCGGACGAGGCAATTTAACAAAGTTTTCAGATTATAAAAAATATCCGCCCTGAAGCGGCTTAGACTCTGCGTCTGGCGGGTACCGCCTGGCTCGCGATCACGCAGTTCGTTTCTTGCCAGAAACTGGCGCCGGCATCGCTCAGGCGCCGCTTCGTCAGATTGTCGAGAGACGGGGTCTTGATGCAGTGATTGACGAAGTCAACGTCGACAACGCGCGAAGACATCACCAGCATGCAGTGCACATCCTCGAGATTGTCCTTTGTGCATTGCACAACATAAAGTTGGTTATCGTTGCTATTCATCTTTGTGACTGCCATTAATGTTTCGTTAATTATCGCCAGAATGTACGCCCGAATGGGAAAATTTTCAAACGTTTCCGATAAGAAAAATGTTATCTATTTGATTTTATTTATTTAATTGTTATAAATTATGTCAATTAATCATCCAATTACACCGACTCGCCCCGCAGAGGCGCGGGGTGCCGATCCCCGATTAAACGAACATTAAGCCACACAAAGGTATGATGCGCTCAGAGTTGTTTCCCCAATTTAACGAGATGAGGACATTCGCAGATATGGACATCAAAAGATTTATCAGCAGTTTATCCGTTCGCCTGCAAACCATCGCCATTACGCTCTCTTTGGTGGGCATCGCCTTCGGTATCAAGTCATACCTGCATATTCATCAGACCCTCGGCGCCGAACACAGCCTCGCGCTCTTTCACGATCTTGAGCTACAACTGATCGTCAGCGTTGCATTGAACGTCGTTGCCTCCTACTTCATCTATCGTATCGCGACAAAACCCCTCCGCACACTAGGAGAAGTCATGCGCGGCCTGACGGAAAATAAACTGGATGCCGAGGTGCCCTATGTAAAAGATGCCACGGAAATCGGCAGCATGGCGCGCAAGGTAGAAATTTTCAAGAAAAACGCCATCGAGAAAAAGCGGCTGGAAGAAGAGCAAAAAATCCAGGAAGAACGCACAAAACAGGAAAAAGCGCAGGCCATGAACGCGCTGGCCGGCAATTTTGAAAGCTCCATCGGCTCCGTCGTCAACGTCGTCGGCACGGCATCGACGAAGATGAGCAACTCGGCCAACTCTCTCTCCGCCACGGCGGAATCCACGACGCGGCAGGCGAGGGCCGTCGCCGACGCCATGAACGAGGCCTCGGCCAACGTACAAACCGTCGCCAGCGCCACGGAAGAGATGTCCGCTTCCATCAGTGAAATTGCACGGCGCGTGCAGGAAGCTTCGGCCATCGCCACAGAGGCCGTCGGCAATGCGAAACTGACGCACGAGCAAATGCAGGAACTGGTCGAAGCCTCGGAAAAAATTGGCCATGTCGTCAGCCTGATCTCCGAGATTGCGGGACAAACCAACCTGCTCGCCCTCAACGCCACCATCGAGGCTGCGCGCGCGGGCGATGCCGGAAAAGGCTTCGCCGTCGTGGCCTCCGAAGTCAAGAACCTCGCCAGCCAGACCGCCAAGGCCACGGAAGAAATCCAGCAGAAGATTTCCGGCATCCAGAACGCCACGCGCTCCGCCGTCAGCAGCATCGACAAGGTTGGCAACACCATCGAGCGCATCGATACCATCCAAGCCTCCATCGCCGCTGCGGTTGAACAACAGGGCATAACCACCAAGGAAATCTCGCGTAACGTTCAGGAAGCGGCCTCAAGAACGCTGCTGGTGTCAAAGAACATCACGGAAGTCAGCAAGGCGCTGGAAAGCACCGGCATGGCTGCCGCGGAAATGCTGACCGCCGCGAAAGGCCTTTCCGAGCAGTCGATGAAACTGAAAGACGAAGTGAACAACTTCATCGTTTCGGTCAAAAAAGACGACGTGCCGCAACAGGAAGCGCTGAAACGCGCACTGGAACAGGACACCGCGCCAAAACGCGAAAAGACGGTGGGGAAAAAACTGGAAGCCGCCTGAAAAAGCTCAGATAAACTTGCCGTCGCGCCAGTACTCCGCATATTTCAGCGGCAGGATGTCGGTGGCCTTGACTTTGAAAAGGTTCCGCTCTCCGGGCGTGCGCAGAACGACAAAACATTCCGGCGCATAATCGGTAATCGCCTCGCGGCACCGCCCGCACGGCGACACGACCTGCGGCTCCTGCCCCGGCACGTGATAGACGGCGACGATTTCCGTTATTCTTTTGTCCGTCCGCCGGGCCGCCTCGGCGATCGCGATCGGCTCCGCGCAAATCGACAGACCGCCGACATCGGCAATAAGATTTACGGACGTCACAATGCTGCCGTCATCCAGTCGCACGGCCGCGCCGACCAGCGCGGGCGCTTTTTCCCCGAACGGATGTTGCACGGGGTTCTTCACCGCCGCGACGGCGGCGGCGATAAGGTCGTGATCTGCGTCTGAAATATCCTCTTTTTTCATGCCCCCAGCGTAGCGAAGAGCCCGCCTGCGGTAAAGCCCCTGATCCGCCGGAGGCCGCCATCGGAATATGAATATTATTTACAACCTTTCTTTCAAAACTTATTCCTTTAGAATAGCGCATTATGTTTGAAATTCTTGATGCAGCAGAAATGAAGGCAGCTGAAGCGCAAGCCATGGAGCAAGGCGTTTCCGGCATCGGGATGATGACAGCCGCTGGCAGGTCGGCGGCGGAAACGATCGCCAAAAGCTTCAAGCCCCGCCCCATACTCGTCCTTTGCGGGCCCGGCAACAACGGCGGCGACGGATTCATCGCCGCGCAGCATCTCAAGGAACTGGGCTGGACGGTGCGCGTCGCCTGCATGGTCAAGCGCAACGCGCTCAAGGGCGATGCCGTCCTCGCGGCGCAAAAATGGAGCGACGAGATCGAAGGACTGGACTCGAACCTCTCCGTACATAAAACGGGTCTCGTCGTCGATGCCGTTTTCGGCACCGGCTTCGACCGCACGCTCGCGCCGGAACTGGTCATCCTGTTCGACAAAATCCGCACGCGGAAAATTCCCGTCGTGGCGATCGATATTCCAAGCGGCGTCAACGCCTCAACCGGCGCGGCCGATGCAGGCGCGCTCAAGGCCCGCCTCACCATCACCTTCTGCCGCAAAAAATACGGGCATGTCCTGCTGCCCGGCAAAAGCCTGTGCGGCACGGTCAGCGTTGCCAACATCGGTATCACCGACGACATGATCGCCGCGGCGGAAACGCACTGTTTTGAAAAGGTGCCCGCCCTGTGGCTGAAACACTTCCCGCGCCCCGATGCCGAAAGCCATAAATATACACGCGGCCACGCGCTCGTCTTCGGCGGCGAAAAACGCACCGGCGCGGCCTGCCTTGCCGCCGCCGCCGCGCAAAAAGCCGGCGCGGGTCTTGTCACCATCGCCAGCCCCGCGAAAGCCTGGGCGGTTTACAGCTGCTACCGCGCCAGCCTGATGGTCGATGAATGCGATGATCTCGAAACATGGAAAGCTTTGCTGCGCGACGAACGGAAAAACTCGATATTACTCGGCCCCGGCGCCGGTGTAGACGACAGGCTACGCGAGGCGCTGGACGCCACGCTCTCCATCAACAAATCCGGCGTGCTGGATGCGGACATTTTCACCGCCTATAAAGACGCGCCGCTGGAACTTTTCGCCAAATTGTCGCCACAATACGTCCTCACGCCGCATGAAGGCGAATTCGAGAAACTGTTCGGCATACTGGAGGGCAGCAAGCCGGAACGCGCTCTGAAAGCCGCGAAAACCGCGAACGCCGTCGTTCTGCTCAAAGGCTCCGATACCATCATCGCCGCACCGGATGGCACGACCGTCATCAACACCAACGCCCCGCAGACCCTTGCCACGGCCGGTTCCGGCGATGTTCTGGCAGGATTGATCACCGGACTCATCGCGCAGGGAATGCCGCCCTTTATGGCGGCCTGCGCCGGCGTCTGGCTCCATGGAGAGGCCGCAAAAATATACGGTTTAGGCCTGACGGCAGAGGATATTATTTCTCATATTTCACAATCGCTTAGATCGCTGTTTAAACGCGCATAAATTCTACATAAAATTTTAAATAAATGTCTGAAAAGCTAAAAATATGTTATACTGGTAAGATACGGCGTACGTGGGGTATGTTTGCTTATGCAGGATAGGGACATGAACGGGAATCGCAAATCTCCCGCGGGGACGAAACTGACGTCCCCCGAGGCGCGTTTGTATCTCCTTATTGTCGTGATCGTGACGTCGTTCTTCTTCCTTGCCAACAACTCGTCTTTTGGAGCCAGTGGTGGAAGCGGTTTCGGAAGCGGTTTCGGAACCGGTTTCGGAACCGGTGTCGGCAGCTGCGCTAGCCCCCCGGTTCCGCCTTCAGGCTCCCCGAGCGCTAGCCCCCACATCATCGTTAACGGCAGCCAGCAAAGCTGTTCCGGAGGGGGGCAGTGCCATGCAGCGACCGGGTGCGGCGGGGGTACCGGTTGCTCCGGCGATTTTTTTTGGGCGCTTGGCTCCGCGGAAAGCAATGACAGCTACTCGATATGCAACGGCATCGGCTGTTGCGGATGGATACAATTCTGCGGCGCTAACCTGACGACGGCGAAAAACACCTGCAGCCTCAGCAATCTTCAAACCGCGACCTACAACTTCAACAACAATGTAGGCCAATGTCAGGATAAAGCCATCATTAACTATACGAAAGGCAACTGGAACCAGTTGCTGGCCTTGGGCATGGCGGCCTACCTCTGCAAAACGATTGTCATCAACGGCCAGTCTTATAAAATAACGCAGGCAGGGCTGCTCGGTGCCGCGAACCTCTGCGGTGCCGGCGGCACGCGGAACTGGGTGCAAAACGGCGTCAACGGTCAGGACATGAACGGCACGACATGCGCGCAATATTTTCTCGACTTTAACAGTACCTACATCCCGACGGGCACGGGATGGGCCGACACGACATGCCCCGTGCA
Source organism: Pseudomonadota bacterium (assembly GCA_021805245.1). Taxonomy (GTDB): domain Bacteria; phylum Pseudomonadota; class Alphaproteobacteria; order Micavibrionales; family UBA2020; genus PALSA-926. The sequence continues at coordinate 37,649 of JAJZFS010000083.1, forward strand.
GGGTGCGGCCTGTCCGTCGAACACGCCGCCGCCGGTGAACGTGCCGAAGAACAACTACAACGGCCCTTGCGGCGATCCCGTGCTGACGGGGAACTTTGCAAAAGATCCCTGCGGCCTGGCAAAACCGCCCAATCCGAAATTCCCGCAGTATCTGGATAACTGGTGGAAGAAATCCTTCTTGCCGTCGCTGAAGGATATGACGGCCCAGCTCTACTCGTACCGCATCTTTGAAACGTGGGAACTGGGGCGTATGATGGATGCCGTCGATACCACGCGCGCCGCACGTGCCGAGCAGGAGGAACGCCTCACGTCCCATCAGGGCATCACGCCGAACCAATCGGTCTGCGTCGAAGGCTCCGCCATTACCGCTCTTGATCAAAACCAGTTGACCGCCATCCCGCTCACGCAAGGGTTTGTGCAAGATATGGACAGACGTCTGGAGGGCGTCGATGTAAAACAAGCCGGCAGCCCCTCCTCATATGCGCACTTCGGCAGCGCCAACGGCTACGATATAGCCATTCGCTGGGACCAGTACTGCAATGAATTTTTCGATCCTAAAAGCAACGACGGCATCAACGTCTGCCCCGGCAATCCGAATACCGCGCCCAATAACGGCATCGTCATGAACGGCGACATCAACGTTGAAGGTTTCCTGCTCCAGGACACGCTCGACATGAACAACCCGCATATTTATGCCGCCGCGCAGGCGATGCTGATAAATCTCATCGAGCCGTTCATCCCGGACCGCGTGCCCACAGCCGTTATCAATACGCCGCAAGGGGAAGAATACATCATCAGCCTGCAACATCTGGAAGCCATCAACAACATCGCCGCGAGCGTCGTTGGCGGGATCATCTCGCGCCGTGCCGCGCTGCCCCCCACAGACACGGCAATGGCCCAGAAAATCCTGGAGACCCGCGAGTCCGTGGGGATCCCCGACTGCTCTGCCGCGCACCCGCCCGGAACAGCATGCGCGTCGACTACGCCCAGTTATAACGAAATCATGGATACCATGACGCAAGAACGCTTTTACGACCCCAGATACTTCACGCGGGTGGAAAACGACATAGGCGCCATCAAGCAGGAACAGGCCAGCGTTGACGCCTATACTACGGTTCAAATGCAGGATATATATCAGTTACAGGAACAGATAAACGCGCTGCTGGCGGCCCGTGCTGCGCTAAAACTCAACGTACAGTCGAACAGCAATGAGTCGGAGTCGGCTCCGCAGCAATAACGTCTCCTGTCAGAACGGAAAGGCTATAAATTCGATGTCCAGAAAAGAAGCAGGAAAACATATATTTTTCAAGCGCACGAAGATTGCGCTGATCCTATCCCTGTCTTTTGTCTGCCTCATGGTGCCGCGGCAGGCCGCACGGGCGCAGTATAATGACAATGACGTCGGGAACGCCATAAGCCCTTATGAGGCGGAGCAGGCGTTCGGTCAGGACTGGCGCGAAGTTCTGCAGCGCTACAAGGCAGCAGATGAGAAGTTCCGCAAAGAACAGCAAGGCAGGCTGAACGATTCAAAGCGGATTCTGTTCTACGCACAAAAGAAAAATAAACTATTCGCCATGATGCAAGACGATCCGTCTCTGGAGCCTGATCTCGGAGTCGCCTTTGCCACGCAAAAGGACGCTGAAAACTATCTGCAGGAACATCCGAATTCCGGCGTGGACCCGAGCCTTCACGTTTATATTGGGAAAAGCGAGGACACGGCGAACAACGAGAACCTTGTATTCGTGGAAATGAGAGGCAGCTTTTTCTGCAGCGCCCATGGTTGCCCGATAACAATCTATGTCGGACGCAAGGGCCAATACAGAGCCGCAATGCATTATATCGGCGACAACAACATCAACGTTGCGAGAGTAAACGGGAAAATATATCTGTTTTTTGATCCGCAAGCGCAAATCAAACCAGTCGAGTGGGTTCTTCAGGGCGACACGTTCGTCAAAAACTCGCCCCCGCCTTCCGCCTCACAAGCCCCCGAATACCTGCAGTGGAAGCATGAACAGGAACTGAAGAAGGCTCAGGAACTTAAACAGGAGAAAAAAAATCCTGCTCCGTCTCCAGGCGGCGAGACGCCGTCTGAACCCGGCTTGTCAAACGATACGATCATTCCCTAGACCCCACAGAAGGACTACTTTAGATAGCTTAGGGGATTGCATGCTCTGGCGCCGCGGCGGATTTCAAAATGAAGTTGCGATGCCGAAACAGTGCCCGAAGAACCGACGGTGCCAATCACTTCCCCCTTGCGCACCGCCATGCCTTTTCTGGCCCGGATAGCGGCCAAATGGGCATACGCCGTCATCATGCCGCCGCCATGACGGATCAGCACCAAATTCCCGTAGCTTTTTAAGGCATCCCCGACATACGCCACGACGCCATTTGCCGCAGCCGCCACGGGCGTGCCGCGCGGCGCAGCAATATTGATGCCGTCATTATAAAGCCCTCCGCCTTTGGAGCCGTAACCGGAAATGATCCTGCCCCGCACAGGCCAGATGAAAGTTGACGGCATGGGCCCCGCATAGCGTTCACGGGCCGCGTGTTCCCTATGCCGTATGTATCCTCCAGCCCTTTTAACGTTGCGCGGCCGCCGTGTTTCGACGATGCGTTCGTGCACACGCCTCCCATGCACGATAAAGGGTATGCGCAAGACCTGACCGGAGCGCAATATATAAGGTGCGCGCATATCATTGACAGAGACCATCTGCGACATGGAAACGCTAAACATGTTGGCAATGCTATACAACGTATCACCATGCCGCACGTGGTAATCGACAGGTGCCGGCAGCTTCAGGCGCATGCCCGCATGCAGAGCATAAGGCGGCTGCAAATTGTTCAGATCGATAATTCCGCGCAGCGGCAAACGGTAGCGGCGCGCAATATCCCACAAATCGTCGCGCGCCCTGACCATGATGGCGCCATTGGGCGCATCGGAGCGCACCCCCAGATTGATGACCGGTGCAAGCTGATGCGGCGTACTGTCACATCCCGTCAGACACAAGGCCAAAGCAATGGCGATGGCTGAAGAGAAACGTGCGCCGCGCATGTCAGTTCTGGAAGGCAAAGGAGTCGGCGGCAAAGCTATAAGGGTCTGCCTGTTCCTGCTGCGCTGTTGGATTCCGCGCAATGTCCGGCAGCAACGGCACGAAGCGCACCGGCATGAGTTGCTCGCACGCATACCCCTCTTCCTGCCGCGTGATGCGGTAGATAAACTGGTTCGCCTTATCGCGCCCCATCGGGATAATCAAAATCCCGCCGACCGACAACTGTTCCAGCAAAGCCTCCGGCGGCTCCGTCGCGGCGGCGGCGGTCACGATGACACGGTCGAACGGCGCCTGCTCTATCCAGCCCTTCATGCCGTCCGCCGCCTTGCAGGTGATGTTGCGCACGCGCAAATCCGTCAGCCGCCGCTCAGCCGTTTGCAACAGCGGGCGGTGACGCTCGATGCTGTAAACGCGGCGGCAGAGCTTGGAAAGGATCGCCGCCTGATAGCCGGAACCGGTGCCGATTTCCAGCACCTTGTGGCGGTCATTGACTTTCAGCGCCTGCGTCATGCTGGCGACAACCAAAGGCTGACTAATGGTCTGCCCGCAGTCGATGGGCAGCGCAATATCCTCATAAGCCTGATCATGGAACATCGGCGGGATAAACGCCTCGCGCGGCACGCGCTCAATGGCGCCCAAAACGGCCGTGTCGGTAATCCCCGCCTTGCGGAGTTTCATGATCAAGCGGATCTTGCGCGCCAGCAGGCTCATTTGAAGACATTCCCCAAAAATTCAAGCGTCGGATGGTGCGTCAGGTTCAAAGACAGCGGCGTGATCGTCACATGTCCGGATTTGAGCGAGCCGACGTCGTTCGTCTGGTCAAGCTCGTTACGCTTCGGCGGTGCGCCGACCCAATAATAAGGCCGCCCGCGCGGATCGATCTTCTCGACCATGTCCTGATCCTCGATGCTGTAATGTCCTTGCGGCCGCACCCTGATCTCCGGCGTCACGCCGGTTCTGTGCATCGGCACGTTCACGCTCATCAGCACGTTATCTTCCCATTCCTTGCCTTCAAAAGCCTTCAAAATTTTCGGGACGTACTTGCGCGCGAGATCCCATTCCGGATGTCCGCCATGCTCGTCAAAATCCTGACTGAAGGCGATGGCCGGCACGCCCATCAGCGTCGCCTCGATCGCCGCCGCGATGGTGCCGGAATAGGTCACGTCGTCCGCGGTGTTCTGGCCGTGATTGATGCCGGAAAGCACGATGTCCGGCTGGAATTCCTTCATAATCATCTGGCATCCGACAAGAACGGAATCAGTCGGCGTGCCATAGACCGAAATATGATTTTCGTTGTACCTCTTGACGCGCAACGGCATATGGATGGTGAGCGAGTGTCCCGCCGCGGACTGCTGGTTTTCCGGCGCGACCACCCAGACGTGCGGGGTCAGTTTGCGCGCGATCTCTTCCAACACCTTGATGCCGTCGGAGTGGATACCGTCGTCGTTGGAAATGAGAATCCGCGCCTCAGACAGTTTTGTCGGGAATTTAAGCATTAGCCACCTTTCCTTTTTTTGCCACCGGCTCCAGCTTGGTGATACCGCCCATGTAGGGCTTCAGCGCGTCGGGAATGACGACGCTGCCGTCCGGTTGTTGATAGTTCTCCAGCACGGCGATCAGCGCGCGGCCGACCGCGACACCGGAACCGTTTAATGTATGCACATATGTTGTGTTCTTGTCGCCAGAGGATTTATAGCGCGCCATCATGCGCCGCGCCTGAAAATCGCCGCAGTTGGAGCAGCTCGAAATCTCGCGATAGGCGTTCTGCCCCGGCAGCCAGACCTCGATGTCGTAGGTCTTTTGCGCCGAAAAGCCCATGTCGCCGGTGCAAAGCACCATCGTGCGGAACGGCAGATCTAGCTTCTTGAGGATATTCTCTGCGCACGCCGTCATGCGCTCATGCTCGTCCTTCGACTGGTCCGCCGCGGTGATGCTGACCAGTTCGACCTTATAAAACTGGTGCTGGCGGATCATGCCGCGCGTATCCTTGCCCGCCGCGCCGGCTTCGGAGCGGAAACACGGCGTCAGCGACGTCAGGCGCAGCGGCAACTCGCCGATATCAAGGATGGATTCCCGCACGGTGTTGGTGAGCGAGATTTCCGACGTCGAAACCAGATAATGACCGGACGTCGTCTTGAACATGTCCTCTTCAAACTTCGGCAACTGACCCGTACCGAACAACGCCTCCGGACGCACCAGCAACGGCACTTCCATCTCCGTATAACCATGCTCCTGCGTGTGCGTGTCGAGCATGAACTGCGCCAGCGCCCGCTCCAGCCGCGCCACTCCGCTTTTCAGCAGCACGAAGCGCGATCCCGACATCTTCGCCGCCGTCTCGAAATCCATGCCGCCCAGCGCCTCGCCGATATCGAAGTGTTCCTTCGCGCTGTTCATGCGCTGCGGTTCGCCGTGTTTGCGGATTTCTTTATTGCCTTTTTCATCCGCCCCCTGCGGCACGGTTTCGTCGGGAATGTTCGGCAGGCGGCTGATAAAATCTTTGACTTCGTCGTCGACTTTTTTGGATTCTTCCTCGAGCTTCTGGACTTGCTCTTTATAGCCCGCGACTTCCTGCATGATC
>JAJZFS010000006.1 GCA_021805245.1 Pseudomonadota bacterium
ATGTAGGTCATGTCCGGCTCGCGGTTGCGGTCGAGCGGCGTCGGCACGCACATGATGATGGCGTCCATGTGGGCCAGCGCGTCGAATTCTCCGGTGGGTGTGAACTTTGCGCTTTTGACGAAGCCGGCCACGCGGTCGTTGTGGATATTGCCGATGTAGGACTCGCCTTTGTTCAACTTTTCTATTTTTGAGGGATCGACGTCGAAGCCGGTGGCGCGGAAATCCTTGTCGCAAATGGCGCAGGCCAGCGGCAGGCCGACATAGCCGAGGCCGATGACGCCTATTCTCGCCTTGCGGCTGGTGAAGCGGGCGGCCAGTTCATCGATGTTCAGCGGGCTTGTCGCGGCTTTCAGCTTGACGCCTGACGTCTTGGTACCGGACATGTCGTGTTCCTTTCGGTCAAAATTTCCGCCCCAATATAGCCCCGTGGCGGAAAAAAGCAAACGGGCAAAGGCGAAACGCCTTTGCCCGTCCAACCTCTTCTTCCAATAGGGAATGGAAAGAAGAAATCTTGCTTTTTAAGGCTGTGGATTAGATCTTCCAGCCGCCGTTTTTCGGACCTTTTTTGCCTTTTTTCGGGCCTTTCGGGGCCGGGTTCTTCACGGCAGGCGTGTTGTCGTTGTCGCTTTTCGGCAGCTTCTTGTTGCCGAGTTCCAGAACCTTGTCGTTGAATTCCTTCAGAGCGTTGAGGGTTTCAGCGAACGTGGTGCCTTTGGCGGCCTTGCCCAGCGTTTCGCTGGCGGCTTTGCCGAGGCCCTGGATGGTGTCGACGACTTCTTGCGGCTTGGGGAGTTGGCCGGAAAGGTCGCCCGACTGCTTGTCGAGTTGCTGCACGCCCGTTTGGATGAGTTGCTTGACTTGCTCGGCGACATCGTAGCCGGATAGGTTGTTGGCGAGCGAGCGGACTTGCTGAGCGACGTCTTCGACGCTGGCGGCCTTGATGTCGTCAAGGACAGGGCCGAGTTGCGCGATCAGCATTTGCGCGGCGAATTGCTGTTCCAGCGGCGCTTTTTCAACGGCTTTGAAGATGATCTTTTCGATCTGTTCAGCCGATGTTTGGTTGGCGACTTGCTTCAGCGCGGTCGCGACTTGCTCGGACACTTTGGGGTCTTGCAGCTTGAACTTCAGCTGGTCAACGGCGTCGGCGATCTTCGTCGTGTCGATTTTGCCGATCAGACCGTCGATGCCGTTCGCACCGTTGATCATGTTGTAGGCGTCTTCGACGGCGCGGGTAATGTCCTGGCTGGACATGGAGTCGAGTGCTTTGTCGAGTTTTTCTTTACCGGCCTCGAGAATGGGGCGCAGGGCGTGTTCGTTAAAAGCATCAAGGAATTTATTGAAATCGGGGTTCATCATCTTTCTCCACGTGTAAAGTGTTTGGGTTTTTTTCGACAACGGCTTTATGCGCCGCCAATAGCCGTAAGGAATACGGTTATGGACAAAGAGAGTCAACCGAAATTTTCAGAAAAAAATAGTAAATTAGAATATTATGTAATTTAGCTGATCGTGTTGAGCAGATCGCCCATCATGTGCTTTTGCGTTTTTATGACATCGATATTTGCCCTGTAAAGCAGCTTTGCCTGAAGGAGGTTCACAATTTCTTGCGTCAGGTCAACATTTGGCGCGGCGACCAACCCCTGGCTGTTTGCATAAGGACTGGCTGGATCGGGAACGGGGCTGTAACCGTTAGGATTTGACGTAACATGAGATTGCACGCCGCCACCAACCTGAGACGTGTAATTCACAGTGAGAGGTTTGTAAACGGTCGTGGCCGGTGCCTGCGGCGTCGGCAGCGCGCCCGTAGTGTCCGCATTAGCTATATTGTTAGCCGACACTGAAAGGCGCTGGTCTTGTGCCATAAGCCCACTCAGGGCGATAGAAAGAGCATCAACCATATGGCTCATCCCCCCATTTTCGCGTATAGTTCCATTATATACAGTAAGCCTTAACTTTTTGTTTATATAGTTAAGTTGAGGTAGGGGGGATCGAATCATGCCATCGACGACAAAAGCTGCGTTACGAGCTGTTTTTTCTGTGTTTTTAGTGTCGCTCGTCAGCGCCTGCGCGCCGGGACAGCCCTCCACTGCCTTCACGGAACCCGACCGTACGGCAAACCGCACCGTTGCCGGAACGACCGTGATGCCCGACTGGTATTATAGCACACCGGACTACTATCGGTTTTCTCCGCTGGTGAGCAACAGCGACCCGTTGACGCAGCATCCGCACCAGTGGGACGGCCAAGACTGGAATCCCGCCAAATGGAATGCGCGCTGGACGCCCGTGATTGCCATCCGCAAGTTTTACAACGCCGGCATTTTTGTCGACCAGTCCTTGTCGGCGTGGTCGTCACCCACCGTCGAACTGGGGCCGAGATTCTATCAGTTGTCCGACCTTGATCAGCGGCGTACGCTCAAGCTGCTCGTCGATTACATGGCGTACCTGAAAGAAGGTTACCCTTACGTCAAGCTGGTGGACTGGCACACGCATGACGTTGTGGGCGCATACACAGCACAGGGCATGTTCCTGAATTAGAAAAAAGATGTCACTCGTCAGAAAACTTCTCTTCTGCCTCGTTTTGCTGGGCTGTATCGGTGTCGCGCAGGCCGAGGCCGCCGGCATAACCATTCTGCGCGACGCGGAAACCGAGCATGACCTGAGAACCATGGCGACGCCGATCTTCAAGCAAGCGGGGCTGGTGCCGTCCAATATAAAGTTCTTCATCGTCGAGAGCGACGAGATGAACTCTTTCGTCGCGGGCGGGCAGAATATTTTTCTCTACACCAACCTGATCCTCCAAACGTCGAACGCGGCGGAGCTGCTCGGCGTCGTCGCGCACGAAACCGGCCACATCGCCGACGGACATTTGTTCCGCGGCGCCAGGGATGAATCACATCTGTCGGCGGAAGCCATTCTCGCCGCTTTGCTCGGCGTTGCAGTGGGGATCGCGGGGCATTCGCCCGATGCGGGCATCGCCATTGGCAGCGGCGGCAACAGCATGCTGACGCGCAACTTTCTTCAGTACAGGCGCACGCTGGAAGGATCCGCCGACCGCGCGGGCATCCGCTTTTTGCAGGGGGCGGGATTGCCCGTCACGGGGTTTCTGAGCTTCATGAAAAAATTGCAGACGCAGGAGCTGCTGCCCGAGTCCGAACAATCGGCTTATTTGCAGACGCACCCGCTGACGCAGGACCGCGTCGATGCCCTTCAGCACGCCGTCGATACGGGGCCGCCGGGGAAAATTCCGCAGGGATGGAACGAGATGCACGCCCGTATGGTGGCTAAGCTGCGCGGCTATCTCTATCCGAACAGGGAACTGGCCATTCACGACAATTCCATCGCGACGCGTTATGGCCACGCCGTCGCCTGGCTCCGCGACGACCGCGAGAAGAAGGCGCTGGAGACGCTCGCACCGCTGATCAAGGCCGAGCCGGAAAATCCGTTTTTTTACGAGTTGAAGGGGCAGATCCTTTACGAGAACGGCCATATCGAAGAATCCATTCCGCCCTATGCCGAAGCGGTGAAGCTCGCGCCGTGGTCGGGGTTGATCCGCATCGAATATGCCGAGGCTTTGCTGCAGTCGCATAAAGACGTGAAAACACGTCTGGCCGAGGCGGCCCGGCAACTCAATCTGTCGCTGGAGACGGAAAAACGGAATCCGGCGTCGCGCTACCTGTTGGCGGTCGCCTATGGCCGGCTGGGGGATATCGGCCAGTCGCGTCTGGAGCTGGCGGAGAAGGCGGTGCTGGAAAACAAGAAAGGTTTTGCGCACCGCGAAGCGGCCCTTGCGAAAATGGACCTGAAAAAAGGAACGCCCGCCTATCAGCGTGCGCTGGATATTCTGGATTTACTAGGGCATACGGACAAAAAAGGATGAAAACCGGAGAAAAGGATTGATTTTGCCGGAGCTAACCAGCAGATTCAGGAGGAAGCCGTGAATAATTCAAACAGCAGAGGACTATCCACCATGTCGATTAAAAAGATTGCTTTTTCCGGGCTGGCGCTTGCGGCGCTGCTCCTGACCGTCTTCGCGGGAATGCCGAGTGCGCAGGCGGCAGATCAGGCCCTGCTTCAAGAGAAGGCGAAGGAGGCGGCCCAGCCGGTAACGCAGGCGCAGGTCGAGCAGATCGTGCATGATTATATCGTCAAGAATCCGAAGCTGATCATGGACTCCGTGAACAATTACCGCTTTCAGGTGGCCAGCCAGCAGGCGTCTCAAGACGCGCAGCAGGCAGAGAAAAATGTGCAGAAAAACAAGAAAGCCCTGACGGGAACCGACTCTCCGGTCGCGGGCAATCCGAAGGGCGATGTTACGGTCGTGGAATTTTTCGACTTCAACTGCCACTATTGCAAAGGCGCTTTCCCCACGGTCGAGGCCTTGTTGCAGGATGATAAAAACGTCCGTCTGGTCCTTAAGGACTTTCCGATCCTTGGGCCGTCGTCGATCCAAGCTTCGAAATGGGCGCTGGCCGCGCAGAGGCAAGGCAAATATTATCCGTTTTTCAAGGCTCTGATGCTCAACAGGGAGCCGATCACGGACGATGTGCTGAGGAGCATCGCCAAGCAGGTCGGTCTGGATGCCGCGCAGATGGAAAAAGACGCCGCAGATCCGGCGATCACAAATCAGATCGAGAAGAACGAGCAATTGGCGGAAGAGCTTGGCATCCACGGCACGCCGTCCTTTGTGATCGGGAATAAGGTGGAGCCCGGCATCCTGTCCGAAGACCAGCTTGAAACCGCAGTTCAGGACATCCGCGCCCTGAAAGACGGTAAATAAACGCCGGTTCGCACTGTATTAAAAAAGCCGCCCCGATGTTTTTAGACGGGGCGGCTTTTTTATTATCCGGTTATATATTTTTAGTATGAGCGGAGCAGGCTGCGTATCCGCCCCTGTATCCGCACGCGGTTTGGCGTGAGGCGGATCGGCTGATAGGCGTCGTTCTCCGGCATCAGCACGATGGAGCCGACTTCGCGGCGCAGGCGTTTCAGCGTGACTTCTTCCTCGTCGACGAGGGCGACGACGATTTCTCCGTCCGAGGCGCGGTCGCATTTTTCGATGACGACGATGTCGCCGTCCATGATGCCGGCCTTGATCATCGAATCCCCTTCGACGGTCAAGGCGTAGCAGGGCTGCATGCCGAGCATGCTCATGGGGATGCCGATGGTTTCCTGTTCGTTGCGCAAAGCTTCGATCGGCGTGCCGGCGGCGATTTTGCCGTAGAGCGGCAGTTGCGCGACTTCTTCGGCGTTGTGATCTTCAGGCGTGCCAGCCGATTTTTTCTGCGTGACTGACGGGCGGCCCGCGGGATGATTGGCGTTGGAGGCGGCGGGCACGTTTTCCGGCAGTTTGCGCACCTCGAGCGCGCGGGCCTTGTTGGGCAGCCGCGCCAGAAAACCGCGTTCGACCAGTGCGTTGATCAGGCGGTGAATGCCGGATTTGGACTTGAGGTCGAGTCCCGCTTTCATCTCCTCGAACGAAGGCGAGAGACCGGTTGTCTGGATGTAATCATTGATGAAAATGAGAAGGTCGCGTTGTTTTTTGGTCAGCATGGATGCTTTTCCTTTCAAAATATTCTCTCTTTGTTCTAGTTTAGTTCCTCCTCTGTGTCAACATTTTTTTGTGCTAGGTTTTGGCGGCAAAATGAGGGAAAACAGCATATGTCCGAACCGGAAATTCTTTTTACAGTCGAACGCGGCGCGGGGGTGATCACGCTCAACCGCCCGAAGGTGTTGAACGCCCTGACGTTCGACATGGTGAAGCGCATGGACCGCCAGCTTATCGACTGGGCGAAAGATCCCAAGGTCAAGGTGGTCATGATTACCGGCGCGGGCGATCGCGCGTTTTGCTCCGGTGGCGACATCAAAAGCGTTGCCGAGGCGGTGAAGCAGGGCGGCGATGCGCGCGCCGAGGCGGGAGAATTTTTCCGCGCCGAATATACGCTCAATCACCGCATTTTCACTTATCCCAAACCTTATATCGCGCTGGTCGACGGCATCGTCATGGGCGGAGGCAAGGGCGTTTCCGCGCACGGCTCGCACCGTATCGTGACCGAAAACGCCGTTTTCGCCATGCCGGAAGCGACGATCGGCTTTTTCCCCGATGTCGGCGGCGGCTACTTTTTGCCGCGCTGCCCCGGACAAACGGGTTTGTATCTCGCGCTCACCAGCAGGCGCGCCAAAACCTTTGATACGCTTTACATCGGCTTCGCCACGCATTTCGTGCCGCACGCGAAGATGCAGGAACTGCGCGAGGAGATTGCCGATGCGCCGGAAAATCTCACCGTGATTTTGAACCGTCTTTCGGAAGAGCCTGCGCCCGTATCGGATCTTGTTCCGGTCCGTGAAAAAATAGACAGCTGTTTCGGGCATGACAGCATCGCGGAGATTTTCGCCGCGCTGGAACGCGACGCATCGCCATGGGCGCTGGGCACGCTGCAGGCGTTGCAGGCCGTTTCGCCGAGCAGCCTCAAAATCGCGTTGCAGCAGATCAGGCGCGGCGCAGCGATGGATTTTGCAAATGTTATGGCTATGGAATATCGGCTCAGTCAGACTTGCATCGACCGCCCCGACTTTTATGAAGGCGTGCGCGCCGCACTCATTGATAAAGACCGCAATCCGCACTGGAATCCCGATACCATCGCAAAAGTGAAGGATGCCGAGGTCGAGGCCTGTTTCCAGAGCCTCGGCGCGCAAGAGCTTGTCTTATAAGCGTAGGTATCTTATTATTGTAAGAGAATTAAAAGCAGGAGACATAATGCTATGATGCCATATTATGAATCAATCAACCTGATCGAGCGCCTGCACCGCCAGTTTCTGGACATCCTCAAGGTCGAGCTTGAGCGTGCCAACATCCTTGACATCAACAACGTGCAAAGCCTGATCCTGCACAACATCGGCACCGACGAGCTGACGGTCGGAGAACTGACGGTGCGTGGCTACTATCTCGGCTCCAACGTTTCCTACAACGTCAAAAAGATGGTGGAGAACGGCTACCTCGTGCAGGAGCGTTCCATCCACGACAAGCGTTCCATCCGCGTGAAACTCTCCGACAAGGGCCGCAAGCTCGACGATGCGCTGACCGAGCTTTACAAGAAGCACGAGGAACGCCTCGAACCCGCGGGCTTGCAAAACACGCGCCTTGAAAGCATGAATCAGGTCTTGCGCGACCTCGAAGCTTTCTGGGGCGAGCAGATGGGCGCGGGCGGCCTGAGCGTAGCGAACGGTTGATATCTAGCGGCGCGAACGGCTAGGCCTCACGCAATTCTTCAAGATGCTTTTCTGTCCGGGATGACGGCTTTTTTGAAGGTCGTCTGACCGGGATTAATGACCTTGGCAACCTCGCGCGCGGCGGCGTTGGCCAGGTCCTGCGCGTTGGCAAACTTCTTGGGATCGAGCGGCGCGAAGGCCGTGACTTCGATCGTGACGTTTTTGACCTGCAGGCTCCGCCAGATTTTGCTGATTTTTTTACTGCCATTGTTTATGCGGTAGAGGCTGCGCAATTCTTTGTCCTTCGCGGCGTCCTTGCCGTTGACGGATTTGATCTGGATGGCGACGGGCTGCACGACGACGTCTTTTTCCAGGCTGACAGGGCGGTTTCTCTTATCGACCGCGGCGGCGCCGAACATGAGCGTCAGCAGGCCGGCGTGGAAAAGCTTGACGTCACCGTCGTCGCTCGTCGTCGCTTCGGGGAACATGATGGTGTTGCGGCCGGCGTTGAAGTTTTTGGCGATTTTGCCGCGCGACTGCGCGTTGAACTCAGGTTTGCGCTCGATGCCGATGAACTTCAGCGCGCGTGCGATCGGCGCCATGCCAGGCCGTTTGGAGATTTCGCTTTTGCCGACGAAAGAGCCGTTCAGGATCACGCCCGCGGGGATGAAATCCATGGACGATAGGTGGTTGGAGAGAAACCACACGGGCTTGTCCTGCACCAGCGGCGCGGAGGCTTTGTTGAAGATGACCTTGTAGCCGAAGATCCGGCGCAGGCCGCCGTAAATCATGCCGGGAATGAAGGTGTCGTTATGCGTCAGCGGGCCGACGACAAGGCCTTGCACGCCCGCCAGCGTGGCGGCGACGGGCAGAAAGACGATGCCTGCCGTGGCTCTTGTAAGCGCGCGTAAATTCTTCCTGATCTGCATCCGTTGTATCCTCTTTTATGCGGCGGGAGCTGTCCGTACCAGCGTGCCATAGGCATCGCGCAGCAGCCTGGTGACGGGGCCGACCTGATAGGTCGTCTCGTCGATTTTGCCGATGGGCGTGATCTCTGCGGCGGTGCCGGTGGCGAAGCATTCCTGCGCTGTTTTCAACTCTTCCGGCATGATCGCGCGCTCGACGACCTTGATGCCGTTTTTCCGCGCAAGATCCATGACCGTGCGGCGGGTGATGCCGTTGAGAAAGCAATCCGCTTCCGGTGTGTGCAGCTCGCCGTTCACGACCATAAAGAAGTTCGCCCCGGTCAACTCGGCGACGCGGCCGCGGTAGTCCAGCATCAGCGCGTCGGTAAATCCGGCGCGTTCGGACTCATGTTTGGAGATCGTGCAGATCATGTAAAGGCCGCAGGCCTTGGCATGCACCGGCGCGGAGTCGGACGGCGGGCGGCGCCAGCGCGAGGTTTTCAGCGTTATGCCTTTTTCCTGCGCCTCGGCGGAGAAATAGCTGCCCCAGTCCCAGGCCGCGATGCCAACGTGGATTTTGGTTTGCTGCGCCGCGACACCCATTTGTTCCGCGCCGCGCCAGGCCAGCGGACGGATGTAGCCGTTGACGACGTTGTTGGCCTTTACGGCCTCCATGCAGGCGGCACTGAGTTCGTCCGCCGTGTAAGGGCATTTCATATCCATAATTTTACAGCCTTCGATCAGGCGCGCGCTATGCTCCTTCAGCTTGAAGGGATGGCCGTTATAGGCGCGGATCCCCTCGAAAACGCCGCTGCCGTAGTGCAACGCATGGGTCAGAAAATGCACTTTTGCTTCGCGCCAGGGGACCATTTTGCCGTCAACCCAGATAAATCCATCGCGGTCATCGTATGGGATGGTTGCCATGATTATGTTTCCTGTCTAAATTTGACTTTGATTTCTACAGGATATTCGTATGTGTTTCCACCCCCAACTTATTAATTATTATGTCTAATAAAAACCCACAAAGCGACCGCCTCAGCCGTCTTTCCGAACTGCCGCATGTGCTGGTGGTGGATGATGACGAGCGCCTGCGGCAGCTGTTGTCGCAGTTTCTGGTGGAAAGCGGGTTTCTGGTGACGACGGCGGTCGATGCGGCGGACGCACGGAACAAGCTGAAATATCTGGAATACGACCTGATCGTCATGGACGTGATGATGCCGGGCGAGGACGGTTTCGCGCTAACCAAGTCCCTCAAGGCGGACAAGCTGCAAACGCCGGTGCTGCTGCTGACCGCGCGCAGCGAGACGGAGGACCGTATCGAGGGACTGGAAGCGGGCGCGGACGATTATCTGCCCAAGCCGTTCGAGCCGCGCGAATTGTTGCTCCGGTTGCATGCCATTTTGCGCCGCGTCGCCGCCGCGCCGGCGCGGATGGAGGCTGCGTTGCGCTGCGGAAAATGGACGCTCGATCTTGCGCGCGGCGAACTGGTCGATGACGATGAACGTCTGCCGCTGACGCAGGTGGAGCATAATTTGCTCAAAGCGCTGGCGGGACGCAAGGGCGAGGTCGTCGGACGCGAGGAACTGGCGCAACTGTGCGGCATCGACGCCGCGGACATCGGAACCTTGCGCACCATCGATGTGCAGGTGACGCGTCTGCGCAAAAAGCTCGAGGAAGACCCGAAGATGCCCAAATATCTCCAGACCGTGCGCGGCAAGGGATATGTGCTGTGGGCGGATTGAGGATAATTGACTGATGGCTTACCGCTGGAAAACGATCAAGCAGAAAGTTCTTCCGCGTTCGCTCTACGGGCGGTCGCTGATGATCATCGTCGTGCCGATCATGCTGATCCAGATCATCGTCGCCTACATCTTCATCAGCCAGCCGTGGGAGCGGGTGAGCAACGCGCTGGTATCCTCGCTGTCGGGGGAGATCCGCATGGTTATCGGCGAGATTCGCATGGCGCCGACCAATGCCGACGTGCAGAAGATCATTGACATGGCGGGGCAGAACCTCGGCTTGCAAATCTCCATCGAGGGCAAGCGGGAAGCCGCCCGTCACGCGATCTTTTTTGACGGCATCACATGGTACAGC
This sequence comes from Pseudomonadota bacterium, assembly GCA_021805245.1. GTDB lineage: Bacteria > Pseudomonadota > Alphaproteobacteria > Micavibrionales > UBA2020 > PALSA-926. The sequence continues at coordinate 10,203 of JAJZFS010000006.1, forward strand.
GTCGAGACGAAGCTGCAAAAATATCTGCAACGGACGCTGTCCGAGCCTTTCACCATCGTCGACCACCCGAAGCAAAGGCAATTCGAGGTCGATGTGCAGATCGACCATCATCGCGTCGTCAGGTTCCTGAGTTCCGACGACCGCCTGATGGATCCGCGCATGTATATCTTCATTCTCTGGTTGATCGGCAGTTCGGTTTTCCTCATGGCGGTGGCGGTGATTTTCATGCGCAACCAGATCCGCCCGATCCACCGGCTCGCGCTGGCCGCGGAAAAACTGGGCAAGGGGCAGGACCTTGCGACCTTCAAGGTCGAGGGCGCGCGCGAGGTGCGCCAGGCAGGAAGGGCGTTCCTCGATATGCGCGACCGCATCCGCCGCCAGATCGACCAGCGCACGGCGATGCTGGCGGGCGTGAGCCATGATTTGCGCACGCCCCTGACGCGCATGAAGCTGCAACTGGCCATGCAGAAAGATTCTGCCGGCAGCGACGAGTTGCGGCAGGATCTCGACGAGATGGAGAAAATGCTCGAAGGCTATCTTGCCTTCGCGCGCGGCAGCGGCAACGAGCCGACGGAACTGGTCGATATGCGCTCCGTTCTCGCCCGCATCGCCGCGAACGCGCGGCGGCAGGGCGCTGATATCACGGAAAACTATGTCGACCATGCACCCTTGCGCGCGCGCCCCGTGGCGATCGAGCGCGCGCTCGGCAATATCGTCAGCAACGCCTGCAAATACGCGACCCATGTCCGTATTGGCCTGACAACCGAGCCGGAAGCGGTCGAGATCACGGTCGACGACGACGGGCCGGGCATTCCGGTGGAGCAACACGCCGAGGTTTTCAAACCGTTTTACCGCCTTGAAAAATCGCGCAACCAGAAAACCGGCGGCGTCGGGCTGGGATTGTCTATCGCGCAAGATATCATCCACGCCCACGGCGGCGAGGTGTCGCTCGCCGATAGCGACATGGGCGGGTTGCGGGTGATTGTCCGTTTACCGGTTTAGGTTTTAGCGCGAAAGGTCTTCCGCCCGACGGGTCGCGGCTTTGAGGGCGCGGTTGAACAAGTCTTGAATCCCCGCATCGGACATCAGAACTTTCAGCGCGGCTTCGGTCGTGCCGCCGGGGCTGGTGACGTTTTTGCGCAAGGTTGCGGCATCCGTGGCTGCATCCGCTTCCGTCAGCGCGGCCGCACCGATGACCGTTTGCCGCGCGAGTTTTTCGGCCATGTCTTCACTCAGCCCTATTGCCACGCCCGTTTTCGCCAGCGTTTCGATGAGCAAAAAGATATAAGCGGGGCCGGAGCCGGAAAGGGCAGTCACGGGATTGAGCAGGGATTCTTCCTTCGCCCACAAAACTTCGCCCACCGCGCCGAGCAGTTTCGTCGCTTTGTCTTTTTCCGCCGCGCTGACGTTTTTGCTGGCCGCGGCAACGGTGATGCCCTTGCCGATGGCGGCGGGCGTGTTGGGCATGGCGCGGACGATCTTTGCTCCCGTGCCGAGGTGCTGTTCGAAAAACGCAATCGGTTTTCCGGCGGCGATGGTCACGAAGAGCGCGTCGGGATAGGCTTGATAATCGTCCACCATGTCGGGCAGGGTTTGCGGCTTGACGGCAAAGACGATGACGTCGGGTTTAAACTCTTTGGAAATGTCGGTGAAGGATTTTATCGACGAGGCAACGGGATCGACGATCACCAGTTTGTCGCAGATGTTTTTATCCTGCCAGCGCCGCGCCATGGCGCCGCCCATCTTGCCGCAACCGATAAGCAGGACGTTCAAGCTTCACCGATGGTTTCAAAGACCGCGGCGTTAAGGTCGTCGTGCAGCCGGACGTCGCCCGCCGCCGCGAGGCGGAAGGTCGAGTTGAAACGGTTGCATTCGGCCACGGCGATGTCGAGCACGTCGGCGACGAGGTCGATGGCGATGCCCGAAGGAACCATGCGCAGCAGCAGCGTGTGGCGGAAGGTCGGGAACATGTTCTGGTTCGCGAGGTCGAAGTGGCCGAGCCAGAGGTTCTGGTTGATTTTTTCCAGCGCGACGGCGGCCATTTCGTAGCTGGCGGCGGGAATCTCGATCGGCAGCGAGCAGGAGATCAGCAGCGCCGAAAATTCGTCCTGCCATTCGAGGCAGACGCTGATGTTTGCCACTTGTCCCGGCAGCGACATGTCGAGCGTGCAGTCGTCGTGGCGGATGAAGTCCCAGCCTTTGGTTTCGGCGAGTTCCTCGACCATGTCGACGGGGTTGTTGCTGTCGTGGGAAAGTTCAAACGGGGCGCCGATCATTTCTTCGCTCCCTTCGTCTTTTGGGTTTTTGCCGTTTTCGGCTTTTGTCCCTTCAGGCTTTTTTCGAGTTCGGCGAGCCGTTTTTCCAGCGCAACCTGCCGTTCGCGGGCTTTTTGCGCCAGCGCTTCGACCTGATCGAATTCATCGCGGGTGACAAGGTCCATTTCGGCCAGAAACCCGTTGACGAGGGCTTTGACCTGGCCGCGGATTGCGCCAAACGATTGCGCGGCACCGCCGGCCATTTTGGCCAAATCGTCCATAAATTTGAGGTTATCGCGGCTACTTCTCATAATATCTCACCAAGTTTTTTGCCTTTCTATCACGGGATGGATAGTTTATGCAATGTTTTAATCTTTTTATCGCTCTGTGCATAGCAATCTCGTGACGCGACCCGTGAGTTTCGCTAGGGTGATTTCCGACCTTATTAGACAATATAGTTATGTAAACACATGATTCCTTATCCCAAGATTGACCCGATCGCCATTCATTTTACGGCAAAATATGGCATCCGTTGGTACGCGCTGGCCTATCTCACCGGATTTCTGGGGGGGTGGTATTATGCGGGGCGCCTCGCCGACCGTGATCCGGGCCACCGCCCGAGCCGCGAAGATATAGATAATGTCTTGCCGCTGTTGGTGCTGGGCGTGATTCTCGGCGGGCGCACGGGTTACGTGCTGTTCTACAACTTCGACTATTACATGGCGCACCCTTTGCGGATTCCCGCTATCTGGGAGGGCGGCATGTCGTTCCACGGCGGCCTGCTGGGCGTCGTTGCCGTTGTTCTTCTCTATGCGCGCAGGCACAAGTTTTCCCCGTGGGCGCTGGGCGACATTCTCGCCTGCGTGACACCGATCGGCCTCTTCTTCGGCCGGATCGCCAACTTTATCAACGGCGAGCTTTTCGGCCGCGTCTCGACGGTACCGTGGGCGATGGTGTTTCCGCAAGGCGGGCCGTTTCCGCGTCATCCGAGCCAGCTTTATGAGGCGTGTCTTGAAGGCGTCTGCCTTTTTACCGTTCTTTATTTGGCCGCGCGCAAACCGTCCGTCCGCCATACGGAAGGATTGCTGTTCGGCATGTTCGTGACAGGATATGGTTTGTGCCGGTTCCTCGCCGAGTTTTTCCGCGAACCCGACCGGCAGATCGGATTCATCTTCCAGTACTTCACCATGGGGCAGGTGTTGTCCCTGCCGATGATTGTTGTAGGGCTTTATATCATTCATTATGCAAGAAAACGTCAAAAGAAAGCATAAAGGGGAAAACCCCGTACACGACGAGATCGCTGCCGAAATCATGGCGCGCGGTCCGATAACGATGGCGGAGTATATGGAGCGCGCTGTCTCCGCCTATTACAAGACGCAGGAGCCTTTCGGCGTGGAGGGTGATTTCACCACCGCGCCGGAGATCAGCCAGATGTTCGGCGAGATGGTCGGCGCGTGGCTCGTGGATGCGTGGATGCAAATGGGGCGGCCGGACAATGTCAAGCTGGTCGAGCTCGGGCCCGGCAAGGGCACGCTTGCGGCAGACATCATGCGCACGGTCTCCAACTGGCCGGACTTTAAAAACGCTGTGTCGCTGCATCTGATCGAGACCAGCCCGCGCCTCAAGGAACTGCAGGCGCTGGCGCTGAAGAATTACAGCGTCGGCTGGTACGACAGTTTCGACGAAGTGCCGCAAGGCGTGTGCTTCGTCGTCGCCAACGAATTTTTCGACGCGCTGCCGATCCACCAGCTGAAAAAGACCAAGGACGGCTGGTGCGAGCGCCGCATCGGCTACGATGCCGAGCATGACGTTTTTTCCTTCACCACGGCGCCGCTGGAATTCGCGCTTGATGGCATGATGCCGGAAGATTTTATGAATGCGCTGGAGGGCAGCATTTTCGAGATCAGTCCCGCGTCTCTGGACATCGTGAAGCAGGTGTCGGAGCGCATCGCGCGGCACGGCGGCGCAGCGCTGATTTTGGATTACGGTCATGCGGAAGCAGGGCTGGGCGATACGTTGCAGGCGGTCGCGCATCACAAATATGCCGATGTTCTGGAGGAGCCGGGGTTGCGTGATATTACCGCGCATGTCGATTTCGGAACGCTGAAAGCGGTCGCATCGCAGCAGGCCGTCGTGTCGGGGCCGGTGACGCAGGGAGAATTTTTGATCGGGCTCGGCATCGAGGCGCGGGCGCAAAGCCTCTGCAAAAAAGCCACGGACGAACAGCGCGAAGACATCACGGCGGCGCTCTGCCGCCTTGTCGCGCCGAAGGAGATGGGGCGGCTGTTCAAAGTCATGGCCCTGACGTCGCGTGAAAAGCCCATTCAACCCGCAGGGTTCGTGCCCGCCGGGGGAGAGCATCATGAAACACCTCACGACTGACCTTGCCGCGATACCGTGGGTGCAGCACGGATTTTTCACCCGTGAGGGAGGGGTCAGTAGCGGGCTTTACACGTCGCTCAACTGCGGCTTCAAAAAAGACGACAAACGGAACAACGTGCGCACGAACCGCGCGCTTGCCGCGGCGGCGCTGGACATCGCGCCCGACCGCCTTGTCGTCGCTCGCCAGACGCACAGCACCAAGGTTGTTACGGTGCGCAAACCGTGGGTGCCAAAAAATGCGCCGGAAAGTGACGGCATGGTGACGGCGGAGCGCGGCATGGGGCTCGGCGTCCTCACGGCGGATTGCGTGCCGGTGATGTTTGCTTCCAAAAAAGACAAGATCGTCGGCATCTGCCATGCCGGATGGAAAGGCGCGTTGGGCGGCGTGCCGGAGCAAGTGGTCGCGGCGATGAAAAGGCGCGGCGCGCCGCCGGAGGATATCGCGGTGGCGATCGGCCCCTGCATCGGCGCGGATTCATACGAGGTGAGCGGCGCATTCCTGCTGCCGTTTCAAGAGCAGGATGCCGACAACGCGCGGTTTTTCAAACAGTCGCCAAAGTCTGGGCACCACATTTTCAATTTACCGGGCTACGTGGTGCACCGGTTGAAGAGGGTTGGCATCGAAACAATTTATGAGACACGTCAGGACACACTGACCGGCGAAGCCTTCTTCAGCAACCGCCGCGCTTATTTGAACGGCGAAAAGGGCTTCGGGCTGCAGATTTCGATTATTTCAATAAAATGAGGCAGTTACAGAGAAGACTTCTTTTTTGATTGAAAATTGGCTAATTTAAGGCCGCATTTGGAAACCGGACAAATTATGGGCGAGAAGAAAATGAAATTGATTGCATGTTCCAGCAACCAGCCGCTTGCCGCGGCGGTATCGGCTTATCTTGGCATTCCGTTGACGCAGGTCAACCTCAAGCGCTTCGCCGATCAGGAGATCTTCGTTGAAGTGTTGGAGAACGTGCGCGGCGAGGATGTGTTCGTCGTCCAGTCCACGTCGTACCCCGCCAACGACCACATCATGGAAATGCTGATCATGGTCGACGCGCTCAAGCGCGGTTCGGCGCGGCGCATCACGACGGTCATGCCCTATTTCGGTTATGCGCGGCAGGACCGCAAGACGGGGTCGCGTTCGCCCATTTCCGCCAAGCTTGTCGCCAACCTGATCACCGAGGCGGGTGCCGACCGCGTACTGACGCTCGATCTGCACGCCGGCCAGATTCAGGGCTTTTTCGACATTCCGGTGGACAACCTCTTCGCGGGCACGCCGATTTTCGTGCCCTATGTGCGCCAGACGAAATCGGGCAAGCCGCTGACCGTCGTTTCGCCCGACGTGGGCGGCGTGGTGCGCGCGCGCGCGCTGGCCAAGCAGCTCGACGCCGGCCTTGCCATCATCGACAAACGCCGCGAGAAAGCGGGCATCTCCGAAGTCATGCACGTGATCGGCGAAGTCGACGGGCAGGAATGCATCCTGATCGACGATATGGTCGACAGCGCGGGCACGATCTGCAACGCGGCGGCGGCCCTGATGAAGGAAGGCGCGTCATCCGTCCGCGCCTTCGCGACGCACGGCGTTCTCTCCGGCAGCGCGATCGACCGCATCGAAAAGTCGCCGCTGACGGAAATGGTCGTCACCGACAGCATCGCCGCGACGCCCACGACGCGGGCCTGCAAAAAGCTGAAATACCTGCCGGTCGCGCCGCTGATCGGCGAGGCGATCCTGCGCATCAGCGAGGAACGCTCGGTTTCGTCGCTGTTCGATGCGGTGCCCGCGGGCGCTTAAGCTCTCTTAGTCTGAATCTGAACTGTCGCCGTTCTGCGCATAGAGCGAGTCGAACAGCTTTTCGTTGATATGGGCTTTGTATTTTCCCCAAAGATACTGGCGGTATTGCTCGAGAAAATCGCTGCTGATCCGTTGTTGCAAGGCACTCGCAAAACCCTCTTCGTCCGACTTGAGCGTATCTTTCGGCATTTTGATCTTGCGGTCGGTGAGGCGGAGAACGGCGAGCGCGTTTTTCGTGGTGACGGTGGTTGTTTCGCCGACGGCGGAGAGAGAGAAAAGACCGTTCAGCATATCGTCGTCCAGCTTGGCCTGCTTTGAAGTTTCGCCGCGCTGGATCATGCCGGTTTGCATCACCGGCTGCTTCAGTTCCGCCGCGACCTTGTCGAAAGCCGCGCCCTTTTGCAGGCGGGCGACAATGTTCTTGGCCTTGTTGTTCAGGGCTTCGAATTCCTGCTCTTTCGTCCAGCGGTCGAGAACGGCCGCGCGGACCGCGCTGAACGGAGGCTGGCTGGCGGGGAAGACATCGTCGACGCCGACGACCTGATAAGAGCCGTCCGGCGCTTCGATCATCTGGCTTGCTTCGCCCTTTTCAAGGCTGAAGCCGGCCGAGACGATTTTGGCGATGTTGGGAACCTTGGCATCCGGTTTCTTTTGACCGGCGGGCACGCCGCTGGCGCTGACTTTTTTCAGGACGACGACGGGAAGGTTGAATTGCTTGGCGATGTCCTGAAGCGCGGCGCCGCCGCCGATGGCGTCTTCGATCTTGTTGGATTCCTTGTATATCGCGTCATCGATCTTGTCCTGCGCGAGGTTGCTCTCGATTTCGCCTTTCACGGCGCTGAAGGGCTGGACTTTGCCGGGGATGACTTTCTTGATGTAAAGGATGTTCCAGCCGAACGGGGTTTTGATCGGCGCGGTGATCGTGCCTTGCGTGCCGGCGAAGGCGGCGAGGCGCAGTTCTTCGGCGATCTGCTTGCGCTGGAAAGGCTCCGCCTTGAGGTAGGTGACCTTGCCGCCCGCCTGCTTGACGGCGGCGGCGAGGTTGTTGTCCTTTTGGGCGGCCTGATAAACCTTCATCGCCGTGGCTTCGTCGGGCGCGACGGCTTGTGCGATGTAGCGGGTTTGCGGCAGTCTGTAGGCGTCGAGATTGTCTTTATAATGTTGTTCCAGCTGCGCGTCGGGAATCTTGATGGTGGCCGCGACGGCTTTGCGTGTGAGGGTGATCACTGTCAGGGCGCGGTATTCCGGCAGCGTGTAGTCGCTTTGGACGGTCTCGTAATAGGATTTCAGGCCGGCTTCGGACGGCGGCTTGACGGGCGGGACGTCTTTTGCCGTCAACATGAAGTATTCGCCGCTGCGGTATTCGTTGCTGTATTTCATCGCGTCGTCGACAAGCTGCTTCGGCGCGAAGGCGCCCGACATGACGATGCTTTGCAGCATCTGGGTCGCGATGTCGCTTTTGAGCGAGGCGACGAGCTCGGACTCGTTCATGTTATAAGCCTGCTCGAGGCGGCCGAGCGCCTCTTGCGGCTTCATGCCCCTTTTGACGTAGGGGGCGATGATGCCTTTGACCTGCTGCGCGGCGAGAACCTCTCCGGGGAGGATGTCGGTGTCGGCCGCGGCCATGTTGAAAGCCTGCCGGTTGATTTCCTGGTTCAGGATGATGCGCGGGACGCCGGTACGGATGGCGTCGCTTTCGCTCACGTTTTTCCGGCTGAGTTCGTCGCGCACCATGCGCTCGAAGCCCGCGGAGTGAATTTTGATGCCGCCGATCTTCGCCACCACGTCGTTTCCGCCGATGCTGTTGAAGACGCTGTTCCCGCCGATCAGCGCCAGCCCTGTCATCGCCAGCAGCAGGAGGCCGAAGAGGACGAACTTGACCACAGTGGACTTGGCACCATCGCGCATCTGTTTAAGCATAAAGAAATCCTTTTAAGGTCGATTAAGAATTGATTATTAAAAGATATTTAGCGAAGATGACGCCGAATGCAAAGGAGAAATATATATGCCCAAGCTGATTGTCGGGAACTGGAAAATGAACGGTTTGCAGGCGGAGAGCCTTGAACGCGTGGAAAAACTGGCCGCAGGGGTGCAAAGCGATACCTCCAGGTCTTTCCATATGGTTGTTTGTCCGCCTGCGACGCTGATCGCCCCCGTCGCCATGAAATTGAAGGATTCGGCCATCCGCTGGGGCGGGCAGGATTGTCACGACCAGCCTTCCGGCGCACATACGGGCGATATTGCCGCGCCGATGCTGAAGGATCTGGGCTGTGATTTCGTGATCCTCGGCCATTCCGAGCGCCGCCAGCACCACGGCGAAACCAGCGCGCAAGTCGCTGCCAAGGCAAAACAGGCCCATACGGCGGGGCTTACCGCTATCGTTTGCGTCGGCGAACTCGACGCCCAACGCAGCGCGGGGGAGCAGGAAAGCGTTGTGGGACAGCAACTGGCGGAGTCGATCCCCGATACGGCGTCGCCTGAAAACACGGTGATCGCCTATGAGCCGGTCTGGGCGATCGGCACGGGCAAGACGGCGTCCGCCGACGACATCAAGCAGATGCACGCCTTCATCCGCGGCAAGGTCGGGACGCTGCAAATTCTCTATGGCGGCTCGGTCAAGGCGGCAAATGCCAGAGAGATTCTCCACACCGAGAACGTTGACGGCGTCCTTGTCGGTGGGGCGAGTCTCAAGGCCGGCGAGTTTCTGGGGATTGCGGCAGGGAGTTAATTGATATAATTTATGGAAAAATATAAATCGCTGGATTTTTGACAGGATACCGCTTAGAAATACGACATAAGAGATATATCATTCCATAACTGTAAAAACAGGATTCGAGGAACAAATCTATGGAATCAGTCATTCTTGTTATTCAATTGATTGTGGCGATTGCGATTGTCGCCGTCGTGCTGGTGCAGCCTGCGGAAAGTGCAGGCTTCGTCGGCGGTTCGGGCTCGATGTCCAACCTCGGGACCACGCGCAGCAAAGGCGACGCCCTGTCGCGTATCACGGGTTATCTCGGTGCCATTTTCTTCATTACCAGTCTGGCGCTGGCCTTGATGGCTGAGCATCACGGAAAGGCGCCGAGCATTCTCGACGTCAATACCGGACCCGCGGCCGTGACAACGACGGCGCCGAAGAAGGTCGCGCCGCCCGCGACAACCGCGCCGGCCAAGACGGCCCCCGCTGACCATGCGGAGAAACACGCCGCCGTGAAGCATGAACAGAAAAGACCGGTACAAGAAAGACCGTCTGCGCCGATTTCGAAATAACCTCTAACTTAGGAGAACGCCGATGCCCCGCTACATATTTATTACAGGCGGGGTGGTGTCTTCGCTTGGCAAGGGGCTGGCGTCGGCGTCGCTGGGTGCGGTGCTGCAGGCGCGCGGGTTTAAAGTCCGTCTGCGCAAGCTTGATCCGTATTTGAACGTCGATCCGGGCACGATGAGCCCTTATCAGCATGGCGAAGTCTACGTGACCGACGACGGCGCGGAGACCGATCTCGATCTTGGCCACTATGAGCGTTTCACCGGCGTCGCGGCGCGCAAATCCGATAACATCACCACTGGCCGCATCTATCTCAACATCATCCAGAAGGAGCGCCGCGGCGATTATCTCGGTGCGACGGTGCAGGTCATCCCGCACGTCACCAACGAGATCAAGGAATTCATTAGCGAGAGCAACGAAGATGATGCGGATTTCGTGCTGTGCGAGATCGGCGGCACGGTCGGCGACATCGAAAGCCTGCCGTTCCTCGAAGCCATCCGCCAGTTCGGCAACGAAGTCGGTCACGAGAACGCGCTTTATATCCATGTCACGCTGCTGCCCTTCATTCCGACGGCGGGCGAGCTGAAGACCAAGCCGACACAGCACTCGGTCAAGGAACTGCTCTCGGTCGGGATCCAGCCGAGCATTCTGCTCTGCCGTGCCGAGCGCGAAATCCCCGACGACGAGCGCCGCAAGATCGCGCTGTTTTGCAACATCAAGAAAGAATGCGTTATCCCCGCGCTCGACATGAAGAGCATCTATCAGGTGCCGGTCAGCTATCACAAGGAAGGGCTGGACGAACAGGTGCTGAAATATTTCGGCCTCAAGGCCAAAGAGCCGGACCTCAGGCGCTGGTACGAGATCATGGAGCATATCGCGCATCCCGAAGGCGAGGTGACGATCGGCGTGGTCGGCAAATACACCTCGCTGCTCGACAGCTATAAATCTTTATCGGAAGCGCTGATGCACGGCGGTTTTGCCAACAACGTGAAGGTCAACGTCGACTGGATCGACGCGGAAATCTTCGAGAAGGAAGATTGCTCCGTGCGGTTGGCGAGCGTCGACGGCATTCTCGTCCCCGGCGGCTTCGGCGAGCGCGGCACGGAAGGAAAAATCAACGCCGTGCAATTCGCCCGCGAGCACAAAGTGCCGTATTTCGGCATCTGTCTCGGCATGCAGATGGCGGTCATCGAGGTGGCGCGGCACAAGGCGGGGTTAAACGACGCCGGCTCGAGCGAGTTCGGCAAGTGCAATAATCCCGTCGTCGGCCTGATGACCGAATGGCTGAAAGGCAACGAGCTTGAAAAACGCGACGAGCGCGGCAACCTCGGCGGAACGATGCGCCTCGGCACCTATCACGCGAAACTGGCGGCCAATTCGCAAGTGCGGGAGATTTACGGCGACGACACGATCTCCGAACGTCACCGCCACCGCTACGAAGTCAACACGACCTATAAAAAACAGCTCGAGGACGCTGGCCTCACCTTTAGCGGCATGTCGCCGGACGGACGCCTGCCGGAGATCGTCGAGATCGCGGATCATCCGTGGTTCATCGGCGTGCAGTTTCACCCCGAGCTGAAATCCAAGCCCTTCGCGCCGCACCCGCTTTTCACGTCGTTTATCAAGGCGGCGGTGGAAAAATCGCGGCTGGTTTAGGCGGGAATTTTATATCCATATCCCCTTTGACTCCCTAAATTTTATGTATACAGTGTGCGGAATCATTAATATAACCTCGCCATTTCAGGAGAACCATCATGAGCAAACCCACGCCCAAAGAGTATGAATACGTCGAACTTTCTTTCACCAAGCCGTCGGGCCGCCGGAACGGAAAGCACTTCGAAGTCACGGCGTTTTTGCTCGTGCCCGCGGAGGTCGTGTCCGAAATGAAGCAGGCGCAGGAAAAGGAAGTCAACGAGGGTTTGTATAGCACATTGCTGTCCAAGGGCGCATTGCTGCACAAGGAAGATGGCCCCGCTTACAAGGTTGTCGAAAAGAGCGGCTTCAATAAAAACTACGCCGTGGTCAAGACGGAAGAATACTGGGTCAGGGGCGTGCGCCAGAACGGCAGCTCGCACGTCAAGAATCTGGGCAAGTTCAAATTCTAAGACAGCCTGAAGAGAATGTTAAAAAGCGGGTCTGTTTCAGACCGGGGTATAGTGTAAGGTCGGGGATGTTTGATTTCTGACCACACACACAAAGATAAAGAAACAGCTCTTACCTTCACTGGTAGGGGCTGTTTTTTATACAATATGAAGTCAGTCTTAGCTTGGCTTAAGAGCTTCTGCTATTGCGACCTGTGCTTTCATATTATCATTTTTATTGTGTAGCATTGCGATAAACATTTGCTGACCATTTTTCATGACTAACATATGATGCGATAGAAGATTATTAAGCTTCTGCGCTTTTTCTGTTATTTCAGGATAGTTAATCTGCTTAGGAAATTGCCCCTTTAATAATTTACGCAAACTTCCACGATGAAGCGCCTCGTCACATTTGTGATAGAGTTTAAGAAACTCAGATTTAGGAAGTGGTGATGCCAGTCCTTCTAGATGAAAACCATTATCTTTTTTAATTTGTTTTACAGGTTGGGGATAAAATTGTGGATGCAACCTTTCAAGCGCCTCCATAATTTTTTGTGCTGACCATGCTCGTTTTAAACCTGAAGTCCCTTGTATATCTCCATGTGCTACTAAACAGCAAAGTGCAACTAATTCACAAATCATCCTAATCTGTAAGTAGCAATAATCTTTCACGAATGGGGGCGCAAAGCCTGATAAGCCTAAAGTGCAATGATTAATTGAATCAATTCTTAGTTTAATTTCTTCAAGCAAGTTCGCATAAAGATTTAGTGAACTTATTTGATCTTGTGCAGGCATACTAAATTAATCTCCTTAATAAAAAAAACAGATAGTCGCTTTCACGCGGATCCCACTTGAGGCCGATGCGCAGGTGAAGCGCTTTGTCGGGGGATATTTCCACTATTTTTGCGGCATTTTCAGCCATTGATTTATGAGATAAGTCCGGCACGCGTTCCCGGGAACGCCCGTTCCCGATAGGGATGCGTTTTGATGACGTTGTGTTGCGTCATCTTGTCTTTTTGTCGGGCACCGTGTCAGGCGCGCTTTTTCTTGCCGTTGATGGCTTTCAGTTTCGGCGGGCGCTTTTGTGCGCACTTGATCGTGTCGCGGCCGGAGAATTTTGCGACGGGGCCAAGTTCTTCCTCGATGCGGATCAACTGGTTGTATTTGGCGATGCGGTCGGAGCGCGAGGCCGAGCCGGTCTTGATCTGGCCCGCGTTGGTGGCTACGGCGAGATCGGCGAGTGTGCAGTCTTCCGTCTCGCCCGAGCGGTGCGAGAAGACCACGCCGAAGCCCGCTTTCTGCGCCATTTCGACGGTGTTCAACGTTTCGGTGAGTGTGCCGATCTGGTTGACCTTGATGAGAATGGCGTTGCCGGCCTTGCGGTCGATGCCTTCCTGCAGGCGCGTGACGTTGGTGACGAACAGATCGTCGCCGACGAGCTGTATTTTGCTACCGAGGCGCTTGGTCATCTCGACCCAGCCGTCCCAGTCGTCTTCGGCGAGGCCGTCTTCGATGGAGACGATGGGGAATTTGCCGATCAGATTTTCGTAGACGTCGATCAGCTTGTCGGAGTCGTAGGTCTTGCCTTCGCCTTCGAGGACGTATTTGCCCTTCTTGTAGAATTCCGTCGCCGCGACATCGAGGCCAAGAACAACGTCAAGCCCCGGCTTGTAACCTGCGGCGGTAATAGCTTTTTCGATGAAGGCCAGCGCCTGTTCGGGATTCTTGAGATTGGGCGCGAAGCCGCCTTCGTCGCCGACGGCGGTGTTCATGCCCGCTTCCGAGAGCTGTTTCTTCAGCGCGTGGAAAACTTCCGCACCCATGCGCACGCTGTCAGCGACGCAATCCGCGCTGACCGGCAGGATCATGAATTCCTGAAAGTCGATGGTGTTGTCGGCGTGCGCGCCGCCGTTGATGATGTTCATCATCGGCGTCGGCAGAAGGTGGGCGTTGATGCCGCCGACATAGCGGTAAAGAGGTTGTTCGAGGTCGTTCGCTGCGGCGTGGGCACAGGCGAGCGAGACACCGAGGATGGCATTGGCACCGAGGCGGGCTTTGTTGGGCGTGCCGTCGAGTTCGATCAGCATCGCGTCGAGGATTGTTTGATCTTCCGCGTCCAGACCGACGATGGTGTCGAAAATTTCGCCGTTGACGGCGTCGACAGCGTCAAGTACGCCCTTGCCGCCGAAGCGCTTCTTGTTGCCGTCGCGTTTTTCAACCGCTTCGTGCGCGCCGGTCGAGGCCCCCGAAGGGACGGCGGCGCGGCCAAACGCGCCCGTTTCCAGCACAACGTCCACTTCGACGGTGGGATTGCCGCGGCTGTCGAGAATTTCACGTCCGATAATATCGATGATAGCTGTCATAATATAGCTCCTATGGGTGAGACGAGAGAACGATAACGGGGAAAAAGACCCCGTGCAAATGAAAACATATAAAGACTATAGGAGATTTATTAATTTTTGTTTGCGATACTGGAAGTTGCTGAACCAACCCATGAAGGAGAAATGTATGAAACGTTTAACCGGAGCCGCGGCACTCGTTTTTTGCGTATTTTTTGCGGTCGCCGCTACGCCGTCTTATGGCTTTGAAACACCGGTTGTTTCTGCGAAGGATCACCAGTTTCTCGAGAATATTGGCACTGTTTTTCTCAGGGTGGGCAAGAAGTTTGGCTGCGATCAGTTCGCCTGGGCCAATTTTGTGACGCCGGAGAAGCGGGCGCTTGCGTTCGAGTATGTGCCCAAAGGAGACCATGTAGAGAATTGGACGCGCCTTGTGACTGTTACGCTTTTCACTCTGACCGGCGATCCGAAGATCGATCACGAGATCATGGACAAGCTCGAGGGCGGGTTGCTGGGGGCTTACAAGTCACGTGGAAAGATCATCGCTACAGAATTTTACCATAACAACCAAACCAACGATCCGGCCGCATTCATCGAATACGATATCGGCTCAGGGCCATTGCTGGAGCACAACGCCGGCGTCTTTTTGCGCACGGGGAAGGTTGCGGCCGGATTCATTCAAGTCCAGTCACGCGGCAAGCCGCTGAAGCCCTCCGATATTACGGGACTCAAAAGCCTGCTCGGCCCGATCGGGGGGGCTTCGACAGTTCCTAAACCAACCAGTGCGACACCGGCTGCTCACAAGTAGACGTTTTAAATTATACGCCCGGTCCCTGCGGGGGCTTGGGCGTGTTCTTCGGTGTGTTTGGCTTGTGGTCTGCGCTCTTCTTTTTCTTCGCCTTTGAATTAAAGACGGAGCGGATGCCTTTATACGCGGCCTGAAACGGCGTGACGAACATGGCTTTGGCGCAGCTGCCGCCGACAACCGCGACGCCGAGCGGAATGACTTTCAGTTCCGTCACTTGGCGGCTGGCCATAAAACCGAAGACCCCTGCGGCGGCGGTCAAAGCGCTGGGAAAGGCGATACCGCCTGCGACGGCGCCGAAAGCACCGGCAGCTGCAAGAACGGGCACGGCGGGCAGAACGGCGGCGGTGGCGATGACAGTGGCAACGCCAGCGGCGGCACCGGCTGCGGCCAGCGTGTAGGGAATAAAGAGAAACCTTTTGTTTTTCGTCAGATCAAAATTGATATCGCCCATTTTGGTTGCCTTTCATTATCTATGCTATGCGTGATTCAAATTATGCAGCGGGCCCTTGCGGGGGCTTGGGCGCGTTTGCGGGTTTGGCAGGTGTGGAAGAGGATTGCTTTTTTGCCTTCGCGTTAAAGACGGAGCGGAGACCTTGATAGGCAGCCTGAAACGGCGTGACAAACAGGGCTTTTGCGCAACCGGCGCCGACAACCGCAATGCCGAGCGGAATGACGTCAAGTTCTGTCTTCTTGCGGGTGGCGAGAAAGCCGATGCCGCCGATAAGCGCCGTCAGCGCGACGGGAACCACGATCCCGCCGATCACCGCACCCGCAGCGCCTGCGACGGCAAGGACGGGTAACGTCGGCATGACGGAGGCCAGTGTCACAGGCGCCGCGGCGCCGCCGGCCAGAGCGGAGATGGTGTTGAGAAGGGCGACGACGGGCAAAACCGGCAACGCGGCGGCGATGGCCGTGCCAACGCCCGCGATGGCGCCTGCGGCGGCCATGGTGTACGGGAGGATCAGGAACTTTTTGTCTTTCGTCAGGTCGAGAGAGAAATTGCCCATTTTATTGCTCCGTATGACTGAACTTAAGCAACCTTCGCCTTGGCGGCGTAGCCTTGCGGCTTGAGCAGCCGGTCGATGGAGATGAGCTGTTCCAGCAGCGCTGGCATGTCCTTGAGGTTCACCATGTTGGGGCCGTCGGACGGCGCTTTGTCGGGGTTCTGGTGCGTTTCCATAAAAACGGCGGCGACGCAGCCTGTCGCCAGCGCCGCGCGCGCGAGATAGGGCACCATGCGGCGGTCGCCCCCTGTCGTCGCACCGTTGCCGCCCGGAGATTGCACCGAGTGCGTCGCGTCGAATACGACCGGATGCCCCGTTTCCGCCATGATCGGCAGGGCGCGCATGTCGTTGACCAGTGTATTGTAGCCGAAGGTCACGCCGCGCTCGCATAGCATGACGTTGGGGTTGCCGCTGTCGGTGACTTTTGCGGCGACGTTCTTCATGTCCCACGGTGCGAGGAACTGGCCTTTTTTAACATTGATTGCCTTGCCGGTCTTGGCGGCGGCGATCAGCAGATCGGTCTGGCGGCAGAGAAACGCGGGGATTTGCAAAACGTCCACATGTTCCGCGACGGCGGCGCATTGTTCCGGCGCGTGGACATCGGTGATGACGGGCAGGCCGGTTGCCTTGCGCAGGGAGTCGAAGATCGGCATGGCTTTGTCAAACCCGAGGCCGCGCCCGCCCTTGAGCGAGGTGCGGTTCGCTTTGTCGAAGGAGGTTTTATAGATGAACGGCAGCCCGAGCTTTTGCGTCATTTCTTTCAGCGCGCCCGCCATGTCGAAGGCGTGGTCTTTGCTTTCGAGGGCGCAGGGGCCGGCGATCAGCACGAACGGCAGGTCGTTGCCAATTTTGAAGTTCTGCAAGGAGATGTGGTGTTGTGCGGTCATGGGCTTTTTCCTTTTAATAAAGGCGGAATGTAGCACGCTTGATCCACTTGTCAATGTTTTTCATATACTTATAACGTGAGCGCTATTTTAACCATTCACTAACCATTACGCATGTATAATACATAATAAAATAAGGGTAGGAGATCGCATTATGGGTGACCGCATAGATGAAGGATGGATGCGCGAGCAGGCGAAGGAAATGCGCGAGGAGCGCCAAGCCGATCTGAAGGCTGCGGGCCCGCTGCTCAATGAGGGTCAAAAGGCGGAACTGCAATCCTTTCTCAAAACTGCATGCTGGATGAAGCCCGCCGACGCAAACGATGTGGTCGATACCATCAGCCAGCTTGCCGGTGAAAAGGGTTCAAATGCAAAGCAAGTTGTGAGGGATGCCCTCGAGGGGCATGTTTCGAAAGTATTTTTAAAGAACGAAGGTAATTTCAAACCGGTCACCGGCATGCTTGAGGCCGCTATCGCGGCACGCGAGGCACGCATTGTCACGTCACATAAGCCTGCGACTGCGTCTCCAGCCACGTCCGCACCGCAGATGAAGAGTTAGGGTATATACCATTCTGGCGGTATGTTTTTCTTGATATTTATAAATCTTATAGATATATCAATATAATAAATTGAAAACATCATGCGCTGCTTTCATATGCATTAGTGCCGCTTTCCATCATGGGCTCGCCAATAATCCTGATGTATAAAATAATAATTGACGTAATTATTTTAATGTTTTATGCCAATGGAGATATATATTTTCATAGAAATGGAAGAGGCTCCCCATGTCCAAACTGCTCAACATCGCGAAGACGGATGAAAATCCCCTGTACATCGACCCCTCCGAGGTGACCGCGCTGCACGTCGATCGGGCGAAGGAAGAATTGCACCTCTTCAACGGCAGCGGCGAGTTGCTGTGGATAAAATACAAGGACTGGGGCGTGGACGTCGACGAGGCGCTGCAAAAGCTGGAACAGAACGGCACGCCGATGGTGTGTTTTCCGGTGCGGGTCAAAGAGGATGGGCGGGAATTTTTGAACTATATTTCGCCCAAGGCCGTAGCCTACATCACTGTTTCCGAGCCCGCGAAAGACGGCACTGTCGGCGTCATCGCTGGCGTCAAAGGCGTGGGCCGGGAGGAAACCTGGACGGGGGGCATGACCGAGGCGGAATTCGAAACCATCCGCGATGCCGTGAAGTCCGCAAAAAACCTTCTGGAGTACGCGCCGGAAGACGCCTATTCGC
This sequence comes from Pseudomonadota bacterium, assembly GCA_021805245.1. GTDB lineage: Bacteria > Pseudomonadota > Alphaproteobacteria > Micavibrionales > UBA2020 > PALSA-926. The sequence goes on from JAJZFS010000006.1 coordinate 28,255, forward strand.
GCTGGTCTTCGGCGGCGGCGCTTTATATCGATCCGCAATCCGTGACGCGCATCGAAGATCAGGGCTCGCAACTGATCGTCGGCTTCGAGGGCGCGGGCGGGCTGGATGTCCAGATAAAAGAGGTGTCCATCAAACCGTTTTTGTCTCCCGATTATGTAGCCGGTGACGACTCTCCCGAAAACCGCCGTTTGTTTAATTTGGCCTTCCAGAACCTGATGGCATATCAAAATCAGGAGTCGGTCAAGGCAGAGCAAAAACAGGCCCGTTTCGATTTTTCCGCCGACATCACGGCGGCCAACAAGCGCCTGATCAATGTTTCGTCGAACGAAAGCGCAAACTACATTTGCAAAGAAGACGTAGGCTACGTCTCTTTGCGCGACGACGCGCAAAACGGCACTTTTTCTATCAACATCAATACCCAGAAAAACGCGGGCAATCCTTACGGCGCCAGCCTAAGCCTGAGGTTCAAGTCGGCGGCGGAACGCAAAAAGGCCTTCGAGACGCTGGACAAGGCGCTCTCCGCGAAGCCGCCCAAGCCGCCCAAGTCATCGCCGGGCCGCAACTACAAAATGTAAGCTGCGCTTTTTTTTGAGATTGACGCTTTTGCCTCTCTGTGATTCCATAGGGAAATGAGTGCCTTACCCCAAAGCAATCGCAAACTGATTTCACACATGCTGGCAACGCTTTCCAGTTTCGGCCTGTTCGTGTATTTTTGCTATTTCCTGTTGCATGGGAATATGGGCTATTTCGCGCTGCACGGGCTGAACGACAAGCTTGCGGCGGCGCAAGCGGAGTATGATCAGGTGCATGCGCAGCGTATGGCCCTTGAAAACCGGGTTGTGCAGATGCGCCCCGGCAGCATCAACCCCGATATGCTGAGCGAGCAGGTGCGGCTCGTTCTGGGGTATGCCAAGCCCGACGAGCGCGAAATTATTGAACCATAACCGTCCAAAATCGGTTTTTTTGTCCGCAATACCCATTTTTAGGTAGATTTATCTTTTTATGTGAAAACAATCCCCCAAAGAATGTTGCAAAATAAGCGTCCCGCGCTTAACTAAAAGGGCGTAATTTTCATGACAAGAGGAGAGGGCTCCTTGGCGAAACCGACATCACCTGCCGGCAAGGCAAAATTGCAAACAGTAACCGCGGCCTCCAACGTCGCGACTCCGGAGCAAATGCTCCAGTTCTACAAGGATATGCTGCTGATCCGCCGTTTCGAGGAAAAAGCGGGTCAGCTTTACGGCATGGGCCTGATCGGCGGCTTCTGCCACCTGTATATCGGGCAGGAAGCCGTTGTGACCGGCGTGCAGTCCGTATTGCAGCCGAAGGACTCGGTCATCACCGCGTATCGCGACCACGGGCACATGCTCGCCTGCGGCATGGATCCGAAAGGCGTGATGGCGGAGCTGACCGGACGTTCCGGCGGCTACTCCAAAGGCAAGGGCGGCTCGATGCACATGTTCAGCCGCGAAAAGAATTTCTACGGCGGCCATGGCATCGTCGGCGCGACCGCGCCGCTCGGCATCGGCCTCGCTTTCGCGCACAAATACCGCGGAGACGGCGGCATTACCACCGCCTATTACGGCGACGGCGCGGCCAATCAGGGGCAGATTTATGAATCTTATAACATGGCCTCGCTGTGGAAACTGCCGATCATCTTCATCATCGAGAACAACAAATACGGCATGGGCACGAGCCAGAAGCGCCACGCCGCCGGCGATTTTCTCAAGCGTGCCGAAGGTTTCGACATCCCCGGCGAGAAGACCGACGGCATGGATGTGCTGGCGGTGCGCTCTGCGGCGCTGAAAGTCGTCGAACATGTGCGCGGCGGCGAAGGCCCGATGGTGCTGGAAGTCAGCACCTACCGTTACCGCGGCCACTCGATGTCCGACCCCGGCAAGTACCGCAGCAAAGAGGAGGTCGAGGATATGCGCGAGCATCACGATCCGATCGAGCATATCCGCAAGACTATTCTTGATGGCGGCAAAATGACCGAGGATGCCTTCAAGCCCATCGACAAGGAAATCAAGGCGATCGTCAACGAAGCCGCTGAATTCGCGCAAACCAGCCCCGAGCCGGATCCGTCCGAGCTTTGGACGGATGTTTTACTATAAGGTGAATTCATGAAAAAGAGTGCGTATGCCGTTTCTGCCCTGTTGTCCGTCGTTATCGCGTGTCCTGCTTTCGCGCAAGCCGTGCCTGCGCCTGCGCCGACAGTAAAAACCGAGAAGTCCGCGCCTGCTGCAAAAACAGGAAAGCAGGCGATTGCCACGCCGTCCACGAAAGCGGCAGCCGAGTATGCCGGCGCCGGAATCGTAATGCAGCCGGTGCAATATCCGGTACCGTACGAGCGGTTTGCTAACGTGGACTGCATGCATCACACGTCGGGAACTCTCAATATACAGTTCAACTACACCAAGACGGACATTCCCCATCTGGGCAAGGAGATCGCGGACAAGATCGCCAAAATAGAAGAGATTGCCAGACACGCCGGCGCGACCGGCATCAGGCTGACCAGCGAGAATTACAACGTCCGCACCGGAGGATCTTTCAACGGCGGCTATGACGAGGCTCAATCCGGATCCGGAGTTTATATCATCTCCGGCAACCTGAGCTTTGATATCAAGCCCGCCGAAAAAGGGACGGATATCATGAGCCAGTTGAGCGAGAAATCCTACCGCGCGAATTTCAATTACCGGATGGACAGCGGGTACTGTCCGTTTGCCCGATAGATAAGGAAGCGTTCCCCATGTCCATTCAAATTCTTATGCCCGCGCTCTCGCCGACCATGACGGAAGGCAAACTTTCCAAGTGGGTCAAAAAAGAGGGTGATGCCGTCAAGGCGGGTCAGGTGATCGCCGAGATCGAGACCGACAAGGCGACGATGGAAGTCGAGGCCGTCGATGAAGGTGTGATCGGCAAAATCCTCGTGCCCGAAGGCACCGAAGGCGTCGCCGTCAACACGCCGATCGCCGTGTTGCTGGAGGAAGGCGAGGATGCGGCGGATGCTGCATCCGCCGAACCGGTCGAAGTTGCGTCTTCGCCGTGCAGTATGCCGGCCTGTCCGCCGCAAGCCGCCGCGCCGTCTCACGCGCCGGTGCAGACGGTGGTCGATATCGACGAAGAGAAGTTTTTTAAAAACGTCCAGACCATGACAGTGCGCGAAGCGCTCCGTGATGCGATGGCGGAAGAAATGCGCCGCGACGGCGATGTTTTCGTCATGGGCGAGGAAGTCGCGGAATATCAGGGCGCGTATAAAGTGACGCAGGGCCTGCTGCAGGAATTCGGCGACAAGCGCATCATCGACACACCGATCACGGAATACGGCTTTGCCGGCCTCGGCGTCGGCGCGGCCTTTGCGGGCCTGAAGCCGATTGTCGAATTCATGACCTTCAACTTCGCCATGCAGGCGATTGACCATATCGTCAACTCGGCGGCGAAGACATTGTATATGGCGGGCGGCCAGCTCGGTTGCCCGATCGTCTTCCGCGGCCCCAACGGCCCCGCATCGCGCGTCGGCGCGCAGCACTCGCAGTGCTATGCGAGCTGGTACGGCCACGTGCCGGGCCTGAAGGTGATCGCCCCATGGTCGGGCGCGGATGCCAAAGGTTTGCTCAAATCCGCGATCCGCGACCCCAATCCCGTCGTCTGCCTTGAAAACGAAATTATGTACGGCCAGAGCTTCGAGGTGCCGACCGATCCGGAATTCGTCATTCCGCTCGGCAAGGCGAAGATCGAACGCGCCGGAACGGATGTGACCATCACCGCCTTCTCGCGCATGGTCGGCGTCGCGCTGGCAGCGGCGGAAAGACTGGCTGAAGAAGGCATCAGCGCGGAAGTGATCAATCTGCGCACCATCCGCCCGCTTGATGTCGAAACGATTGCCAACAGCGTGCGCAAGACCAACCGCCTCGTGTCGGTTGAAGAAGGCTGGTATTTCGCCGGGATGGGCGCGGAGCTGGCGGCGCAGATGATGGAAGTCTGCTTCGATGATCTCGATGCGCCGGTCACGCGCGTCTATGGCGCGGATGTGCCGATGCCCTATGCGGCGAACCTCGAAAAACTCGCCCTGCCGCAGGAAGAAGACATTATAACCGCAGCGAAGAAGGTGGCCTATGCCGCATAACGTATTGATGCCGGCGCTTTCGCCGACGATGACAGAAGGCAAACTTGCCAAATGGGTCAAAAAAGAGGGCGATACGGTCAAGGCCGGACAAGTCATCGCTGAAATCGAGACCGACAAGGCGACGATGGAAGTCGAGGCCGTTGACGAAGGTGTGATTGGAAAAATTCTCGTCCCCGAAGGCACCGACGGCGTCGCCGTCAACACGCTGATCGCTGTTCTGCTCGAAGAAGGCGAGACCGCTGCAGATATCAAGGCAGCTGCCGCGCCTGCCCCGAAAGCGGCGGCTCCCGCGCCCGCACCCGCCGCGACGGTCAAAACCGTCACCCCTGCGAACACGCAAGGCGCCGCGCCGCAAAAGACGGTCGCGCTCCTGCCGCAAAAAGGCGGCCGCATCTATGCTTCCCCGTTGGCGAAGCGTTTGGCGAAAGAACGCGGCATCGATCTTTCAACGCTTAAGGGGTCCGGCCCGCACGGGCGGATTGTGAAATCCGACCTCGATAAAGCGCCTGCTACTGTAGCGCCTGCGAAATCTGCCGCGCCTGCGTCGTCCATCGACGCAAAAGCCTTGGCCGATGCGTACGGTATTCCTTACACGCTTCAGCCGAATTCCGGTGTGCGCAAGGTCATCGCCCGCCGTCTACTGGAATCAAAGCAGACCGTGCCGCACTTTTATCTCACTGTCGATTGTGAGCTGGACGCGCTTCTCAAAATCCGTCAGGACTTGAACGAAGGCGCAACGGATTTCAAAATTTCTGTCAACGACTTCATCATCAAGGCGACGGCGGCGGCGCTGGTCAAATTCCCCGCCGCGAACGTCTCGTGGACGGACGATGCTATTTTGCAATACGAGCGTGCGGATGTCTCGGTTGCCGTGGCGACGCCGAACGGCCTCATTACGCCGATCATCAAAGATGCGGCCAACAAGAGCCTCAAGGTCATTTCCATCGAGATGAAAGCGCTTGCCGCCAAGGCGCGCGACGGAAAATTGCAGCCCGCCGAATTCCAGGGCGGGACGATCTCCGTTTCCAACCTCGGCATGTTCGGCATCCGTGAATTCGGCGCGATCATCAACCCGCCGCAGGGCGCGATCCTCGCGGTCGGTGCGGGTGAACAGCGCGCTGTCATCAAGGGCGGCGAAGTAAAGCCTGCCACGGTGATGACCGTCACCATGTCGCTCGACCACCGTGCCATTGACGGCGCGGTCGGCGCCGAGTTCCTGCAGATCTTCAAGAAACTGATCGAAAGCCCGATGAGCCTCATCCTATGACAGAACAAAATTTTGACATCATCATTATCGGCGGCGGGCCGGGCGGCTATGTGGCGGCGATCCGCGCAGCGCAGCTCGGCATGAAGACCGCCGTGGTCGAACGCGAACACTTGGGCGGCATCTGCCTCAACTGGGGCTGCATTCCGACCAAGGCGCTGCTGCGTTCGGCGGAAATTTATCATCTGATGCACCGCGCCAGCGAGTTCGGCCTCAAAGCCGATAACATCGGCTTCGACTTCGCAAAAATCATCGAGCGGTCGCGCAAGGTTTCGGCGCAGCTTTCCGGCGGCGTCAAACATCTCCTCAAGAAAAACAAGGTCACGGTGTTCGACGGCACGGCGAAACTGCTCGGAAAAGGAAAAATTTCCGTCGACGGCAAAACCGAATTGAAGGCGCCGCACATCATCATCGCCACCGGCGCGCGGGCGCGCGTGCTGCCGGGACTGGAGCCGGACGGCAAGCTGGTCTGGAGCTACAAGGAAGCGATGGTGCCGACCGAGATGCCGAAATCCGTGCTGGTGATGGGCTCGGGCGCGATCGGCGTCGAGTTCGCCAGCTTTTACAACAGCCTCGGTGCGCAAGTGACCATCGCCGAAGTGATGGACCGCATCGTGCCAGTCGAGGATGCAGAGATTTCCGCTTTCGTGCGCAAACAGTTTGAAAAGCAGGGGATGAAAATCCTCACCTCCGCCAAAGTGGTGAAGCTGGAAAAATCAAAGAGCAACGTCACCGCGCATATCGAAGTCGGCGGCAAAGTTGAAAAGATCGTCGTCGACCGCGTGATCTCCGCCGTCGGCATCGCGGGCAACGTCGAGAATATCGGCCTTGAAAATACCAAGGTCAAAGTCGATCGCGGGCATATCGTCATCAACGAATGGATGCAAACCGCAGAGCCGGGCGTCTATGCCATCGGCGACGTCGCGGGCCCGCCGTGGCTGGCGCACAAGGCGAGCCATGAGGGCGTCATCTGCGTTGAAAAAATCAAAGGCCTGCCGGACGTGCATCCGTTGAAGGTCGAGAATATCCCGGGCTGCACCTATTGCACGCCGCAGATCGCCTCTGTGGGCTTGACCGAAGCGAAAGCGAAGGAAAAAGGCTATCAGGTGAAGGTCGGCAAGTTCCCCTTCATCGGCAATGGCAAGGCGATTGCCTTGGGCGAGCCGGAAGGCATGGTGAAAACCGTGTTCGACGCGAAAACGGGAGAATTGCTCGGCGCGCACATGGTCGGTGCGGAAGTGACGGAGCTGATACAGGGCTACGGCGTCGCCAAATCTCTGGAAACGACCGAGTTGGATCTGATGCATGCCGTCTTCCCGCACCCGACGCTCTCTGAGATGATGCACGAGAGCGTGTTGGATGCCTATGGCCGTGCCATTCACTTCTAAATTGCGCTTGACACTTTCATAATACGCTGCTAGGTTGCGCCCATGCAATCGATCATACCTTACATGGCCGCATTGGCCTCGATCTTCCTTTTTACGACAGCAACCGTCTGGTGGCGCTGAGCGCCCGTATTTTGCATCCGCGGTTCTGACCGCACTTTCTATCATTCATAACTGATTTCTCATTCAGGAGACAACTATGTCACGTGTCATACGCACGGGGGGCAATGCCGTTTTGCGCTCCCGCGCCGAGGTCGAGCTGTATCTGCTTGCCAAGGCCGAAAAAAACACCAGCGGCGTCATCGGAACCGAACTGGAACTCTTCGTCACAACGCAAGAAGGCAAGCCTATTTCTTACGCGCAAATCGAAAAACTTTTCGAGCACATCGCGGCAAAGACGGGCGCGGAAAAAAGCGTGGAGGGCGGGCATGTCGTCGCGCTGCATATGCCGGATGTCGGCGACGTCTGCCTTGAGCCGGGCGGGCAGGTGGAACTTTCCACCAAACCCTGCGAGACCCTGGACGAACTGGAGGAGGCCAATAAAACGCTGCGCGCCGCGTTGGACGAAGCGGCGACGCACTTCGGTTTGCGTGTCAAAGGGCAGGGGCATATGCCGTCGTTTCTGCAGGCGGAAGATATGCCGCGCTCGCGCTTCGCGGCTTACTACGGTTACTGCCGTCACGAGATCGGCGCGGCAGCGGAGGACCTGATCAAAACCATGAAATCCGTGTGCAGTCTGCAGGTGAACGTCGATCCGATGGGCAAGGACTTTCACAATATTTACCGCGCCCTGCTGTTGCTCGATGTTGCGGCGGCCTTCAATCAGGCCTCGGAGCGGCGTGAACGGCTGGATAAAACCTACGCGCCCTATTTCGGCGCGCAGACGCAGCCGGTTTTCGAGGCTTTGGGGGCGAAGTCGAATGCGGAGCTTGTGCCACCGCTGGTTGACCGTTTACTGACCTTGAAAGTGCCATTCATCCCCGATAATTCTCCGGAAGGGTTCAAAAGCACGATCGACGTTTTCAGCAAGCCGCCGACAGTGGGCGAATTGCTGGATAAGGGGCAACTTACAAAGGAAATCCTCGACAATGCGCTGAGCCTGCAACTAACGCCGCCCAATTTGCGCCGTCACGGCGTGGTTGAAACGCGGCTTCTGGACAGTGTGGATACGACGGAAGACGTGATGCGCGTCGCGCGCCGTTACAGGGAGGCTGCTTATAGCGAAATGGACCGCGCCCGCCTGTTGAAACGCTTCAAAAAGGCCGATCCTGACTTGCTGCGGGCGGCGTTCAACGCGCGTGGGCAGATGCCGCGGAAAAAGCTGATGGAGATGGATATTGGCGGCGGGCTCAAGGCGGGCAATCTCGCGGTGGAAGCGGAAAGCTTTATGCCGCGCGGCGCAGCTTCTTCAGCTCCTTGCGCGAAAGGCTCTTCGACGGCACGACCTTCACCACGTCGCCGACGTCAAGGGCGTCATAGACCCTGACGATGTCTTCCGGCGCGAAGACGATGCAGCCTTCGGAGTTGGGCGTGCCGAGCTTGGCAAAGTGGCTGGTGCCGTGGAGATAGATGGTGCGGTTTTTGGTGTTGCGGTTGTGACGGTCCGCGCCCTCGAGCCAGAGAATGCGCCCGAGAATCGGCGACTGGTCTGCGCGCTCCTTGCCGTCCCACAGGCCGCTGGCGACGCGCTCGTTGAAAACCGTGTACAGCGGCATGCCGTCGCCGATCTTTTCGGAGACGCGCAGCTTGCCGATCGGCGTGCAAAAGCTTTGCGCCTTGTTGCCGAGGCCGTTTTTGGCGGTCGAGATGTTGAACACCTCTTTCAGACGCCGCCCTTGGTAGAGGCGCGCCTTCTGGTGTTCGACGTCGACGATCAGCTTGTGCCTTGTTCTTCTCATTTCAGCGCCAGTATCGTTTTCGGGTTTTGCCCCAGTCTCAACTGATATATATAATATGTTTCCAGAACGCGTTGTATATAATTTCTTGTCTCGGAGATGGGAATCTCTTCTATCCAGTTGATAATACTAACATTTTTTTGACGCGGGTCGCCGAATTCCTGTAGCCATGCATCGACGTTGCGCGGGCCTGCGTTGTAGGCGGCAATCGCCAGCGGGTAGGAGCCGTTATAATCATTCAATAATTCCTGCAAATAGGCCGTGCCGAGCTTGATGTTGTAGCGCGGGTCCGTGAGCGCTTCGCGGTTGTAGCGGATGCCGATTCGCCGAGCGATCTGGTGTGCGGTGTGCGGCATGAGCTGCATCAGCCCGCGCGCGCCGGCGGGGCTTGCGATATCGGCGTCAAACATGCTTTCACGGTGCACAACGGCATGAATCAGCGCGCTGTCGGGATGGTCCGTCGAGAGCACCGGGAGCAGCGGATAGCCCTCGGGATATATGAACGTGCCGAGCATCTGCTGCATATGCATGTTGGCCATGACGGCGAATTGCGGCCGTTTGACCTGATAGGCGAGGCGGGCGATCAGGGTGAAGTCGGGGCGCGTCTCGGACGTATAAAGCAGTTTGTAGAAGAAAGGGTCGGCTTCATCCGCAAGGCCGTCGTTGCTCAGCAGGCGGATGACGCGCACAAGCTCGTTGGTATTGAAATCGAGAAGATCGTCTGCGGATACGGCGGCGTCATGAAACTTTGCGGCATTCGCGGGTTTTTTGTAGACAGCCTCGTAGGCCAGCTGGCCGTAGAACGTGGAGGGATATTGCGCCGCGCTACGGCTCCATTTGTCGGCGGTTTTACGCCAGCCCATTGTCGCCGCCGCGCGGGAGAGCCAATAGGCGCCGCGCGCGCAACTGATGGCGGATTCGGCGATGTTGTAGAACTTCTCGAAATGCAGATAGGCCGGGCGCGGACGGCCCAGAAAGTCGAGGTCGAGCCAGCCGAGCATCCATTCTTTCGTGATGTAATGGGCGCCGCTTTTGATCTTGCTGTCGTTGATGAGGTCGAAGGCGCGCCTGAAATCATTTTTTTCGATCGCGCGGCGGGCAAGAATGTCGCGCTCGCGCCACCACAGGTCGGGGTGCGGCGGATTGTCCGGCTCCTGCCGGAGCAGAAGATAGGCGTTTGTGTCGTCTTTTTCCATCCGCCGCCAGCGGATGCGCGCGTATATCAGGCCGGGGTCGCCGCGCTCCGCGCGCGGAACGTGCCGCACCAGATATGCGGCATCGCGCGACCTGCGGCCGAGCGCGATGCGCGCTTTTGCCAGCCTGCGGTCTTTCCCGCCGATGAACGGAAACATATATTCCGCCTCGGAGAACCGGTTGGACCACAGCAGGTTTTCAAGGCGGTCATGCTGCAGTTGCGGCGACAATAATCTGCGGTACCGTGCGGCGAGGGCGCGGGTTTCCGTGCGCGTGAGTTTTGCATCGGTCCAGAACTGCGCGAGGGCGGCGCGTTGCTGTTTTTTGTCGTGCCGCAGCTTGAGCGCGTGCATGTAGGCGTCGAAGGCTTCCGTTTTCTGCGGCGGGTGTTTGCCGAACCACGCGATGATTCCATCCGTGTTGAGGCCGGAGATTCTGATGCTGTTTTCGATTTGTTTATCGAGGACGTAAAGCTCCGGCCAGCCAGAATTTTCGTTCGCGAACGTAACGAGCGTTTGCGCCGGCAAGGGTTTGTTGGTCTGGGTGATCGTCAGCCACAGAACGAGTTTGCGTGCCAGCGGCGTATGGTCGTTCAACAGCCTGGTGTTGTGCTGCCACGCAGGCGATTTGTGGAGCCATTTGTTCCAGAAAGCGCATCGGCCGGGCGTGCAAAGCCCGCCGATCAGCAAAAATGTCGTCAAAACCCCCAGAAACAAAGCTTTTTTGTCTGCGCCGCGCGCGGTTTGCTTGCGCCTGCGCCCAAGGGAGAGTATGGTAAGCGCTGTTTTTAAAGGAGAATGGACATGGCCAAATCCAGTGCAAAAACCAGAACGAAATCCAGAGCGGCCCGCATCGGCGGGTCTCTCGTGGCGCTCACGACCCCCTTCCGGAACGGCAAGGTCGATCTGGACGCCTTTCAAAGTCTTGTCGAGTGGCATATTGCCAGCGGCACGCATGGGCTTGTCCCTTGTGGTACGACGGGTGAAACACCCACCCTTCTTGACGCAGAACATAAACGCGTGATTGAGGCTTGCATCGAGGCGGCGGACGGACGCGTGCCGGTGATTGCCGGCGCGGGCTCCAATTCCACGCAAAAAGCCATCGAGTTGGCGCGTTTTGCCGAGAAAAGCGGGGCGGATGCCATTCTAGTCATTACGCCTTACTATAACAAGCCCACGCAGGAAGGATTGTATCAGCACTTCAAAGCCGTCAACGACGCCTGCGGCCTGCCCATAATCGCCTACAACGTCCCGGGGCGTACCGGTGTGGAGATTTCTGTCGAGACGGTTATCCGTATGGCGGGGCTGAAACGGGTCGCCGGCATCAAGGACGCTTCGGTCGACCTTGCGCGTCCGCTGCAGCTGCGTCTGGCGCTGGGCGACGACTTTATCCAGCTTTCGGGCGAGGACGCCACCGTCGCCGCCTATCTCGCGCAGGGCGGGCATGGCTGCATTTCCGTCACGGCCAACGTCGCGCCGAAACTGTGCGCCGATCTGCACAATTACTGGCAAAAGAAAGACTGGGAAAATTTCGAGCGCGTGCGCGACATGCTCTTGCCGCTGCACAAGGCTTTGTTTGTCGAAACCAGCCCTGCGCCCGCGAAGTACTGCCTTGCGCGCCTTGGCAAATGCGCGGAAGACCTGCGTCTGCCGATGGTGCCGGTCTCCGCCGCCACCCGCAAGAAGCTCGACGATGCGATGGAGTTCGCCGGATTGTTTAGAACGGGACGCAAGAAGCTCAAGCCCGTGGGGAAACGCTAAAACTGTGGCGTTGATGTTCTATGGCGGCGAAGAAGAAAAATAGTGATCCGGAATCCAAGACCGTCGCCCAGAACCGCAAGGCGCGGTTCAACTACTTTATAGAGGATACGCTCGAGGCCGGCATCGTGCTGACGGGGACGGAGGTGAAGTCTCTCCGCGACGGGCAGGCCAGCATCAACGAAAGCTATGCCGACGTGAAGGAGGGCGCGCTTTATCTTCTCAATGCCCATATCCCCGAATACACCAAGGCGCACGGCAAGCTGCAGCATGAAGTCCGCCGTCCGCGCAAATTGCTGCTGCACAAGCGCGAGGCGGACAAGCTGATCGGCGCCGTGCAGCGCAAGGGCACGACGATCGTTCCGCTGGCCATCTTTTTCAACAAGCGCGGCATCGCCAAGGTCAGCCTTGGAATCGCCTCGGGCAAGAAGCAGTTCGACAAGCGCGAGACCGAAAAGAAGCGCGACTGGCAGCGCGAAAAAAGCCGGATTATGCGCGAAAAGGGATAAGCTTGGACAAAGTTAAAAATTATGTCTCTTACTGGCGCAGATGGGCCGGCTCCGGTCATGTGTGCCGCGACATGGCTCATACGGTACTGTACTTCGTCAAAAGCTATTTAATACTGGTTTTTGCCATGCTCGTTTTGCAGCGGTATGTCGTGTATTACCCTTCGCGGACGTGGGTTGTGTCGCCGGAATCTGTTGGTGCGCAGGTTGTGGCCTATAAGACGGTAGACAATATAAAGCTCACGTCATGGTATGTTCCGCCAAAGGGGGGCAAGCCGGTTTTTGTTCTGTTCCATGGCAATGCGGGGAACATTTCAAATCGCGCTTTCAAACTCGCCTACTTTGCAAAACGGGGCTACGGATTTCTGCTTGCAGAATACCGCGGCTATGGCCGCAATGCGGGCAGCCCGTCCGAGTTGGGATTTTATAACGACGGTCGTGCTGCCATGACGTGGCTCATGAAAGACCAAAAGATTCCGGAAAATAAAATCATAGTATATGGCGAAAGCATTGGCACCGGTACGGCCTGCGAGATGGCAATCGAGTATAAAAATATCAGGGCGCTCGTGCTCGAAGCGCCTTTCACAAGCATACAGCACGAGGCGGATGCCGTTTATCCGTGGCTTCGTCTTTTTACGTATTTAACAATCGATAAATATGACAATTTATCTAAAGCTGGTTACTTTGATATGCCGGTTATCGTTCTGCAGGGTTCGAAAGATGAAGTTATTCCTCCCAGACAGGGTAAAGAACTATTCGAAGCCGTGGCCAGTCCCGTCAAAAAATACGTGCCGCTACGGGGGGGCGGTCACGAGAATCTCGCTGATTTCGGGTTGCTACAGCACATTCAGGCGTTTGTTGAGGCTCGTTAAGGTGCTTATTACACATAGTCTCAAGCAATCGAGGCTTGCCATCCTTGATAACATTAGGCATATTTCGACGACCCCGATTCATGGGGTAACGATCTTGACAGGGTAACAAAAAGGAAAAAAGACGATGGATAATATCCAGATCATTATTATCGGATCCGGCGTTTTGGCGCTCGCTTATGGCGTCATCACCGGCATGCAGGTCATGTCGGCCAGCCCGGGCAATGCGCGCATGCAGGAAATTGCGGGTGCCATTCAGGAGGGCGCCAGCGCATACCTCAATCGTCAATATACCACCATCGGTCTCGTTGGCGCGGTTGTCGCCGCCATCCTTGGCCTGACATTGGGCCAACAGGTTGCCATCGGTTTTGTCATCGGCGCAGTGCTTTCGGGTGCGGCCGGCTACATCGGCATGAACGTTTCGGTGCGGGCGAACTGCCGTACGGCGGAAGCGGCGCAAAAGGGCATGAAAGAAGCGCTCTCCGTCTCCTTCCGCTCCGGCGCCATCACCGGCATGCTGGTCGTGGGTCTTGGCCTGCTCGGTATTTCCGGATATTACTTTTACCTTCTGCACGCCGATCTTAATGACACGCGCGCCGTGATCGAAGGCCTTGTCGGCCTGAGCTTTGGCGCTTCGCTGATTTCGATTTTTGCGCGTCTTGGCGGCGGCATCTTCACCAAGGGCGCTGACGTCGGCGCCGACCTGTGTGGTAAAGTCGAAGCCAACCTGCCGGAAGATGACCCGCGCAACCCCGCCGTGATCGCCGACAACGTCGGGGACAACGTCGGGGACTGCGCCGGCATGGCGGCCGACTTGTTCGAAACCTATGCCGTGACCGTCGTCGCGACCATGCTGATTGCGTCTTCCGTCTTCGTCAGCGGGGCGCAATCTGCCATGATGCACCTGCCGTTGCTGATCGGCGGCCTTTGCATCATCGCTTCCATCATCGGCACGTTCTTCGTGCGTCTCGGCTCCTCGCAAAACATCATGGCTGCGCTTTACAAGGGCCTTGCCGTGACCGGACTTATCTCGATCGGCCTCATCTACTGGGCGATCGGCAAGCAGGTCGGTTATGGTGCGGCTGTTGGCCTTGCTGCCGGCGGCGGCGTGACGGGCATGCAGCTCTTCTACTGCGCGCTCACCGGTCTTGCCGTCACGGCGGCGCTGGTGGTGATCACCGAATACTACACCTCGACGGCTTTCCGTCCCGTCCGTTCGATTGCGGCGGCATCGGAAACAGGCCATGGCACCAACATCATTCAGGGTCTTGCCGTTTCTCTTGAATCGACGGCGCTGCCCGTAATTGTGATCTGCATTGGCATTTACGTTGCCCATCACGAAGCCGGTCTCTACGGCATCGCGCTCGCGGCGACCACCATGCTGGCACTGGCCGGTATGATTGTGGCGCTCGATGCGTATGGCCCTGTCACGGACAACGCCGGCGGCATCGCCGAAATGTCCAAACTGCCCAAGCACGTGCGCACGGTCACCGACGCGCTCGACGCCGTCGGCAACACGACCAAGGCCGTCACCAAGGGCTATGCGATCGGCTCCGCCGCGCTCGCCGCGCTGGTGCTGTTCGCGGCTTACACACAGGAACTGGTGCACTACTTCCC
>JAJZFS010000081.1 GCA_021805245.1 Pseudomonadota bacterium
CACGATCTTTCGGCGGCGGACCCGACCAACGTCTTCACGCTCTTCGGCCTGATTCACTGGAACCCGCCGGAAGCGCTGCACGTCGGCGCATGGCCGCTGCTCTACGGCATCTCGATGTTCCTGACGAAAAGGCTCTCGCCGCCCGCGCCCGACAAGGCGCAAAACAACATGCAGGTCATGATGCCGCTCGTCTTTACCTTCATGTTCGCAAGGTTCTCGGCGGGGCTTGTCATCTACTTCACCTGCAGCGGCGTCGCCAGCCTTGTGCAGCAGTATTACATCATGCGTCAGGCCGGCGAGGAGGAAGTCTCCCTGCTGCGCGGCCACGGCGACCGCTACAAAAAGAAAGCGGACGACAAAAAAGGCAAAGCGAAAAAGTAAGGGGCGAAAACGTCATGGCCGATACCCCAGAAAAAGCCGGCGAACGCCTGTTCCGCGGGGAGTGCACCTTCGCCACCGCCGCCGCGGCCGACAGCGGCCTGCCGCCGCCGGACATCGGCGAGATCGCCTTCGCCGGACGCTCGAACGTCGGCAAGTCCTCGCTCATCAACGCGCTCACCGGCCGCAAGGGCCTTGCCCGCGCCTCCAACACGCCCGGCCGCACGCAGCAGATCAATTTCTTCGACCTCGGCGGGCTGGTTTATCTCGTCGATCTGCCCGGCTACGGCTACGCCGCCGCGGCGAAAAAGAAAGTCCACGCCTGGAACGACATGGTGCGCGGCTACCTGCGCAGCCGGCAAACCCTCAAGCGCGTCTGCCTCTTGATCGATTCGCGCCACGGCCTCAAAAACATCGACCTCGAGACCATGGAAATGCTCGATCAGGCGAACGTGCCCTATCTCGTCGTCCTCACCAAGGCGGACAAACCCAAAAAGACCGAACTCGAGAACGTCCTCGCCGCCGTCACGCAAGAGCTGAAACACCACTCTTCCGCGTGGGGAAAACCCTGTCTGACCAGCGCGGAGAAGAAACAGGGAATAGAGGAATTGCGCACGTTTCTGGCCGCTGAATTGCATTTATGAGAATGTTATCCACAGGCGCAGCCCCGGCGCCGCAAACGGGGGAGAAAACTTCCGGTTGTCTTGTGGTTTATGGAAAAATGTTTTTATAGAACAGGACTTAACTATTCTGCTATTGGGTGTTATATATCGCCTTAAGTATCTCACCTTATAAAATATTTCCTCTCTGAGATGGATCATAAGAATGAAAAAAGTACCACATTTCCGTAGAATTTTCGGCGGCCTTGCCGCGTTCCTGACGGCGGCCCTGATGAGCACGCCTGCCTTCGCCGTGCTCGGCCAGCCCGTTCCGGCCGGTCTCGGTCTGCAGGCGCCCGGTTCGCCGATGAAAATCCGCCAGGACGCCTTCTTCAACAACCTGCTGATGCCCGTCGCCGTCGGCATCTGCATTTTCGTGTTTATTCTGTTGTTCATCATCGTTGTGCGCTTCAACGCCAAGGCCAATCCGGTGCCGTCGAAAACCACCCACAACACGATGCTGGAAGTCGTCTGGACGCTGGTGCCGGTGCTGATCCTGACCGTCATCGCCGTGCCGTCGATCAAGCTGCTCTTCTATCTCGACAACAACCCCGACACGCAATTGACGCTGCGCGCCACAGGACACCAGTGGTTCTGGACTTACCGCTACACGCAAAACGAGGGCGTCCATCTGGTCAGCACCATCGTCCACGATCAAGACCTCAAGCCCGGCCAGCCGCGCCTGCTCACCACGACCAATCCGCCCGTCTTGCCGATCGACACCAACATCGAGATCGAGACCGCCGCGACCGACGTGATCCACTCGTGGTCCATCCCGTCGCTCGGCATCAAGCTCGACGCCGTTCCCGGCCGCATTAACAAGACATGGCTGCGCATCAACCAGGTCGGCACCTACTACGGCCAGTGCTCGCAGCTCTGCGGTCAGGGCCACGCCTACATGCCCATCGAACTCAAGGCCGTGACGAAGGCCGACTTCGTTAAATGGCTCCATCAAGAAGGCGGAAAAACGGTCTCCGAGATTGCGGCCGAAGTGGCCGCGGCAAAAGCCAAGACCGCCACGCATGGCGCCGCACCCGCAAAAAAAGAAATCAAGAAATAAGAAGACAGGAGAAAGACAATGTCAGCCAACGCTCACGCCGTCGCGCATAACGACGATCACGCGCACGACCATACCCCCGGGTTCTTCACCCGCTGGTTCTGCTCGACGAACCACAAAGACATCGGCAGCCTCTACCTGTTCTTCGCCTGCTTCGCGGGGATCGTCGGCGGCGCGATGTCGATGCTGATGCGCGCCGAGCTGCAAAAGCCCGGCCTGCAAATCGTCGGTCATGGCGAGCTCCTCAATAATCTCATGCACGGCGGCCAGGCCGATCCGGGCCAGCTCTGGAACGTGCTGGTCACCGCGCACGGCCTGACCATGGTGTTCTTCGTCGTCATGCCCGCGCTGATCGGCGGCTTCGGCAACTGGTTCATCCCGCTGATGATCGGCGCGCCCGACATGGCCTTCCCGCGCATGAACAACCTTTCGTTCTGGCTGCTGGTTCCGGCCTTCCTGCTGCTGCTCGCCTCCGCTTTCGT
>JAJZFS010000042.1 GCA_021805245.1 Pseudomonadota bacterium
AGTACGGCAAGACGCTGGGCGGGCGTTTGTATCATGCCCACCAGTTTTGCGCGCAGTTCGTCGAGCGACGGCAGTTTCGACAGGGATTCAACGCCGGAAACGTCGAGCAGTTTGTCCCCGAGGGCGCCGCCGAGAATGACGAGCTTTTCATTGTCCTTCGAGAAGTTGTACGCGACTTTGGACGCGGCGACCGGGTCTTTCGACGTAGCGAGGCCGACGGGTCCTTTCAGCATTGGGCCGATGCCTTCATAGCGTGTGCCCTTGAGCGCCCGCAAAGCGAGGCGGTTCTTGGACACTTTGTAGCTAACGCCCTCTTCACGCATCTTTACGCGGAGTTCGCTGACTTGCGCCACTGTCAGCCCGTCATTACGGGTGACGACGATCGTCTCGACATCCTCGAAAGTTTTGTGAAGCTGATCGATAGCTTCTGCTTTTTGTGCACGATCCACGGATATCTCCGTTCTTTCAGTTATGGCGGGTTTTCCTTGTTTAGAGGATCCCCTGCCGGGTTGCAGTCTGGAAGCCGGTAGTCGGCCTCCGTTTTATCCCATCCCGAAGCAAGCCATAACGTTAGTCTGCTATAAACTCTTACCTCGTCTGTACCGGCCTTTCGTTTAGCCTCCCCTAATTCGGGAGAACCGGTAGTCTCGGACAGGGGTTTTTGGATTTCGGCCTGAGCCAATCTCCAAAAATTCTTTTAGTCCCTAATTCACCTTTATCTTAAAGGTGTGCTTGGCACCGCCGGGCCGGCCCTTGGCGACTATTTCAATGTCGCCGCTGTCCTGCGCCTCGAAAACTCTTCCGACCGGACCAAAGTTGCCGGAATGCGGAATGGTTTTCACCAGCTTTGCCTTGCCGGATACGATTTCGAGATCCCATTTCGCGCCGACAAAGCCGCCTTCATTCAAATCAATACGGAAGGTTTCACCCTTCTTCACCGTCGCTTCATTGAATTTTGACGTCAGTGTAACCATGGTTTTTCCTTAGGCCGCCTTGCTGAGGCTGGAAAGATCCAGTTTCACGCCGGGGCCCATGGTCGAGGACAAGGACGCTTTTTTAAGATAGTTGCCCTTGGTTCCCGACGGTTTTGCTTTCAATATCGCTTCGTAAAGAGCGCGGATATTTTCAACGAGTTTCTTTTCGTCGAAGCTGGCCTTGCCCACGCCGACGTGGACGATGCCTGCCTTCTCCGCGCGGAACTCGACCGAGCCGCCCTTCGCGCCCTTCACGGCGCCGGTGACGTCCATCGTGACCGTGCCGAGTTTCGGGTTCGGCATCAGGCCTTTCGGGCCCAGCACCTGACCGAGACGGCCGACGAGCGGCATCATGTCCGGAGTCGCGATGCAGCGGTCGAAGTTGATTTCGCCCTTCTGCACTTGCGCGGCGAGGTCTTCGTCGCCGACGATGTCGGCGCCGGCCTTCTTCGCTTCTTCGGCTTTCGGGCCTTTGGCGAAGACGGCGACGCGCACGGTTTTGCCCGTGCCGTTCGGCAGGGAGCACATGCCGCGGACGTTCTGGTCCGTTTGCTTGCTGTCGATGCCGAGGGCGATCGCGATTTCGATCGTTTCATCGAACTTCGCGGTGGCGTTTTTCTTGATGAATTTCACGGCGTCTTCCAGACCCCACACCTTGGTGCGGTCCTGCTCCGTACGGACGGCGCGCAGACGCTTCGCGTAACGCGATTTTTCACCGGTTTTCTTAGCGGATTTTTTCTTCTCTGTCATGACTTAGCCCTCCACCTTGATGCCCATGGAGCGCGCCGTACCGGCGATGCTCTTCATCGCGGCTTCGACGTTGGCGGCGTTCATGTCTTTGAGTTTCGCTTCGGCGATCTCGCGCAGCTGCTTTTGCGTCACCGTGCCGACAAAGTCGGTCTTGTTGGCCGTGCCCGAGCCTTTGTCAAGCTTCGCCGCCTTGATGAGATAATAGCTGGCGGGCGGGGTTTTCATCACGAACGTGAAGGAACGGTCCTGATAGACCGTGATCACGCACGGAATGGGCATGCCCGCTTCCATCTTTTGCGTCTGGGCGTTGAAACCTTTGCAGAATTCCATGATGTTGACGCCAGCCTGACCGAGCGCGGGGCCGATCGGGGGCGACGGGTTCGCTTTACCAGCCGGAACAACCAGCTTGATATAGCCTTGTATCTTCTTTGCCATTTCTGACTCCTAATAATAGAGTTTTGTGGTGCGGTTTCGCCGTGGTCTTTTGCGTCGCCTCCCACACTATATAACTGCCCATGCCTTAAGCCTGAGCGCGCGTCAATATATCGTCATTTCAAGGGAATGCAAGAGAATAATTGCCATTTATTGAAAAGAAATTATATTAAGCTATGAATGCGCCTAATAATTTTCATAACAGCAAAAAAATCCAGGCTATTTGTCGTCTGCGGCCGTGTTCGACATGGCCTTGGCCATCTCAAGCAGCTGTTTTTTGAGCTGCGGGCTGCTGATCTTCGAATAAGCGCGCACCAGTTCCAGCACATCCCGTTTCATCATGGGATCCGGCTCCAGCGCCTCCTGCTTCGTATCCGCGAAGCCTTTTGCGGCCGCATTGCGCATACCGGGGGGCTTGCCCGCAAGGGCGAAGCTGCCGTCGAAGAAATAATCAACCTGAACTTTCAGGACCTTGCAGATGTCGACAAGGCGGCTGACGCTGATGCGGTTGGTACCGCGCTCGTATTTCTGTACCTGCTGGAACGTAAGGCCAATCGCTTTTGCCAGCTCTTCCTGGCTGAGACCGAGGATGAGCCTGCGCGATTTAACCTTTGATCCGATGTATGTATCTACAGGGTTTGGCCCTGCTTCGTTTGTTTTTGTTCGTGGCACTTTCATGACTCCAATTTATCACTGTCAGCCTACTGACACAATTATTATACAATATCAACATACAGCGGTATGCAACCTCTGATTTTATATAGTATAGAAAATATCCTTTATTTTTGGCTTTGCCTCATTAGACTGTTGCCTGATAATTTGAATACCCCTGTAATCCGGAGTTTTTACCATGACCACCCCTTCCCTTGACGTTTCCATCACCCGCCTGCCGCATGCCGAAGGCCTCGACCTGCCGCAATATGGCACGGCGCACGCCGCCGGAATGGATCTTGCGGCCGCCGTGGATCTGCCGGTCACGTTGAAGCCGGGCGCGCGCGCTTTGGTCCCGACCGGCCTCGCCATCGCCCTGCCCGCGGGGTACGAGGCGCAGATCCGCCCGCGCTCCGGCCTTGCCGCCAAGCACGGCGTGACGGTGCTCAACACGCCCGGCACGATCGACGCCGATTACCGCGGCGAGATCAAGGTCATCCTCGCCAATCTCGGCACGGAGCCGTTCACGGTCGAGCGCGGTATGCGCATCGCGCAGATGGTCGTCGCGGCCTACAGCCGCGTGGAATGGAACCTTGTCGAGGCACTGGATGAAACTGAACGCGGCGCCGGCGGCTTTGGTTCCACAGGATTGAAAAAAGTTACCGGTAATGGCTAAAAAACGCTGCCACTGGGTGGGTCAGGGCAAGGACTTCTACGATGCCTATCATGACGAAGAATGGGGCGTGCCGGTGCATGACGACCGTACGCATTTCGAGTTTCTGATCCTCGAAGGCGCGCAGGCCGGATTGAGCTGGGAGACCATCCTGAAGCGCCGCAGCGCCTACCGCAAGGCCTTTAAAAACTTCGACCCCGTCAAAGTCGCCCGCATGACCGACGCCGCGCTCGAGAAGCTGATGAAAGACCAGGCCATCATCCGCAATCGCTTGAAAATCTTTGCCGCGCGCAAAAACGCCCGCGCCTTTCTCGCCATCCAAAAAGAATTCGGCTCATTTGACAGGTATGTATGGAACTTTGTCGGCGGCAAACCAGTTATAAACAGGCGGCGTAAACCTTCGGACATCCCCGCAACGTCCAAAGAGAGCGACGCATTGTCGAAAGACCTGAAAAAACGTGGCATGTCTTTCGTTGGTTCAACAATTATTTATGCGCATATGCAGGCGACGGGGCTGGTCAACGATCATCTTGTGGATTGTTTTCGTTACGGCCCCTGCAGGAGGATGGAATGAAAGTGCAAAATTATAAGGTATACCCCGTGCAGGAGAACGAAATGAAAATATACGACCATATCTGGGAGACAATCGGCAACACGCCGCTGGTGCGCATTCCCAAACTCACAAAAGAATTCGGCGTCAAGGCCGACATCCTGCTGAAGCTGGAATTTTTCAATCCGCTTGCGAGCGTCAAGGACAGGCTCGCGCTGGCGCTGATCGAGGCCGGCGAGCGCGACGGCAAGATCGACAGCGACACGGTCATCATTGAGCCGACATCGGGCAACACCGGCATTGGCCTCGCCTTCATTTGCGCGGCGAAGGGATACAAGCTCATCCTCACCATGCCGGAGAGCATGTCTTTCGAGCGCCGCAAGATGCTGCGGTTGCTGGGCGCGGAGCTTGTCCTCACGCCCGCCGATAAAGGCATGAAGGGCGCGCTCGCGCGCGCGGCGGAGCTTTTGCAGGAGTACCCGAACAGCTTTATGCCGCAACAGTTCAACAACCCCGCCAATCCCGCCATCCATCGCGCCACCACGGCGGAAGAAATCTGGCGCGATACGGGCGGCAAGGTCGATGTGCTCGTCGCGGGCGTCGGCACGGGCGGCACGCTGACCGGCATCGCGCAAGCCTTGAAGCCGCGCAAGCCCGGTTTCAAAGTGATCGCCATCGAGCCCGTGGAAAGCCCCGTTTTGTCCGGCGGCCAGCCCGGCTCCCACAAAATTCAGGGCATCGGCGCAGGATTTATTCCCGAAGTCGTCGATACCAAGCTGATCGACGAGGTTTTCAAGGTCAGCAGCGAAGAAGCCATCGCCATGTGCCGCAAGACGGTCAAAACCGAGGGCATTCCGGTGGGGCTTTCGTCCGGCGCGGCCATCCACGCGGCGCTGCAGATCGGCAAAAGGCCGGAAATGGCCGGAAAAATGATCGTGGTCATTATCCCCAGCATGGTCGAGCGCTACCTCTCCCTGCCCGCTTTCAAGGATCTGGAGTAGAGAGTTCCGGGGAAATCCTTCAAGCCGCTTCTTCTTCCTCCGGTTTCGGCCCCGGCTTCTGGCGCGTAAGAATGCGCCCGAGTTTCCGCTCGAGGCGCCTCACGAATTTGTCCGCGCCAAGCGGCCTGCCGGTCCGCTCGCTGGCACGGATGGCCTCAAGCGCGTCATCATCGATCCCCGCCGCGAGGAAGCGCGCCCAGCCGGACACCAGCTCGCCGAGCGCCGCGACGTCGACGAGGCCGTCGCTCTTTCCCTTGAGGTGCGCGCGTGCGCTCGACCATTTCCAGTCTTGCGGACGCTTCACCATGCGCGCGCGCACGGGATTGAGCTCGACATACCGCGCGCAGGCGAGCAGGTATTTTTCATCCATCGGAAACGAGGCGAAGCGGCCCTGCCAGAGATAGCCGCGCCAGCCTTCGCGAAAATTGACGTGGCGCGTGTAACGGCGGTGCGTCTCGCCTAGCGCCTCGCGCAGGCCGTCCTCCGTGCGCGGCGTGAGGATAAGATGCACATGGTTCGGCATCAGGCAGTAGCCGAGCACTTTGGTGCCCGCCTGCCGGCACCCTTCCGCAAGCAACTCGCGATAGACTTCATAATCGTCGTCGCAGAAGAAAACCTGCTGCCGCCGGTTTCCCCGTTGCGTTACGTGATGCGGCACATGCGCCGCCACTACTCTTGCCAGTCTTGCCATGCGATAATTATAGACGTTAGGGTGCGTTAGTCAATTAAGTATTGTGTCCACGGAACTCCAATTAAGTATTGTGTCCACGGAATTCGTGTCCCCGGAACTCCCTGTCCCCGGAACTCCCCGGCTGTCGTCCGTCTATAACCCCAGCATGACTCTACCATCTACTGGTACATAAGTTGGGAGGGGATCACGCTGTCGGCGTCGATCGCAGCACATGTCGGAATGTTGATGTAAACTAACGCTTTATCCTATACGCGTTATACATCTGCTAGAAACAGAAATTGACGCATGTAACGCGCCCTTAGAAAACATTCTCTTCTCTGTAATATCCATTTCCTCCTTATCGAGGGAAATCTTAGCTCTCTTTGCAAGCCATTCAATTAAGGTTTTGCGTGTTAATCTAGAAAAGACAATTAGATCATTCTTATACTGAAGCACAGGCCCTGTAATTGCATCGTTTGTAGGAGTGCTGGGCATAGGGCTTAAGCCCTGTTGATATTCAGCATGACGAAGCTGCGCAGCATGTACAAATGCAGAGCGTTGCTCTCTGTAAACACGCTGAACCAGCTTTTTGATTTCTTTTTTTCGTTCCTCTTCCGTAATTCCACATGTGCTAATTATTGTGTTAATAACTGCTTGTATTTCAGATACGGCGTCATGTTTCCATTGCAGGGAGCCGCAACTAGAGCAGGTTAATGTTCCATGGCATTTGCTTTTTGCTGAAACTGAAAGTCCAGAAAGAGCAGCAGTTAATGCAACGACTGATAAAGTTGAGGAGTTTATGTCAGTGCTGACTGCGCTGTAGTAAGTTAAAATAATTGATGTAAATAGCTCTTTATCTTTTTCCTTTAAGTTGTTGAATGATTCCCACAGAATTTTGAAACGCTTCACAATCGACGCATCCGTTTTCTCTTTTATTTTTTGAAATGTATGTGAAGGATACAGGCTACTATGTCTGATATTTCCTGAGGCGGTACGTACATCATTTAAAATATAATTTTGGGGCCAGTGCATATGAGCAATTTTATATTTCCCCGCCTCAGAAGCGAGCGTAAGGAGTGCCATAATGACCATTATATCGTTGGTTGCCTCCATCTTGGCTAATGATTTTGTGGTGGATTTCGCCTTGATAGCAACAACAGAGACCCTTTGAAGGTTCTTTGAAACAAAATAAGTTTTAAAAAAAGTAACCCCCTTTAATGGAATTTCCACGTTTTCTTCAAAACTAAGATGTGGAGGTGTCTCTATATAAAAAATAATCCGCCATTCTTTTTGAGGAAGTGACGCGGGGGGATTCAACGCATTTTCAAGAAGTATGGTGACCTCTTTTTGAATGTTCTTCATTAGCCTGCTACTAAAGTTAGGAACCTCTCCGCTTTCTGCGTAAATAAGATTTTTGGTTGTAACGTAAACATCAACTTGCTTGATGGAATCTTTGCTGACAGTTATTTGCATGCCTATACGGAGACCAAAACGATCTCCGCGCCATTTGCGGTTCCATTCGTATCGACATGTGTTTATATTCTTTTCATCATCTGGGTAATGAAATATAGCCCCTTCTTTTTCACGGATACAAAAACTTAGATTCTCCAAAAAATCTCCAACAACAGCTCGAGGTATCGGCGTTTCTAACTCTATTGTCCAATGCCTCCTGGGGGGAAGTCTGTACGGATTATATTGCACTTCAGGTAATGAGGATGGGCGTAGCATTTTCTTATTTGTCCGATGCTCTTAATAAAAAATGGAATTCTGGAGACACAATACTTATCTCCTTTTCTTATCATACGAGCATTATAGGCGTGGGGGCGGATCGGTCAATATTGTGTCGCCGGAATTCTAGGGACACAATACTTATCTCCTTTTCTTACCATGCGATCATTATAGACGCAGGGGTGGATCAGTCAATTGGGCTTCAATTAAGTATTGTGTCCCCGGAACTTCGGAACTTAATCGTGTTCCCGGAACTCAATAATCGTCGTCGCAGAAGAAAACCTGCTGCCGCCGGTTTCCCCGTTGCGTTACGTGATGCGGCACATGCGCCGCCACTACTCTTGCCAGTCTTGCCATGCGGTGACTAATTAAGTGCCTGAGCGATAGAGTTATTAGGCATTGTGCCCCCGTAACTCGCGGAACTCTGAAACTCGCGCTACCAAAAAAAGTAGTGCGGTTAATTTAAACCACAGTCACCATGGCCTTGGCGGCGGAGCTGATAGCATAGTGGGAAACTGTCCTGAGGATTTTTTTAAGATTTCAGCCGCCTGCGCTGCTGCTGCTGCGTTTTTTGTTCCAGCAGAAACCTCATATAGCCTAATCCCGGCAACTAAAATACGTTTGCCGAAGTTTTCAGGAATAATAGATTTATCATCAACATTTCCAGCAAGTGTACTACAGAGGCTCTGAACCGACCCAGCGTAGCACAGTATTATATCATCTCTCCGCGGCTCTCTTTCAGCAATCCAGGCGATGAAATCCGTAAATCTATCAACGAGTTCTTTCTTTTCTTGCCTGCCCGTGGCGAGGTTATAAGCAGTTGGAAAAGTATTGCACAGCGCATCAACAGCCTGCTTAAAGAGACCCATATCACTTTGCGCCGTCACCATCGCGACAGCATCGTTAAATTTTTTCATAAAAAGTTTATCAGACATATCATTCTCCATGCATACTTAAATTGATACTTAAAATAGATGATTTTTAGGTATATGTCAATATTTTATGAAATTCATTAATGGTTTTTTTTAACAGGCTAACATCAGGCCTGTTGCTGTCCATTTCATAGTTTAAAATCAAATACATTTAATAAATACTGGAATTATATTTACGTAATAAGCAAAGAAAGCGTACGTTGTCACTCCAGCCTTCGCGTAGGCCGTCTTCCGTATGCGGCGTAAAGATAAAGTGGACATGGTTCTGCATCAGGCAATATAAGCCAAGCACTGTGGCGGCGGATCGGCGGCTCCCTTCGCCAGCACAGCTCGCGATAGACTTCATAGTTGTCGTCGCGGAGGAAAAACTGTGCTGCCGCCGGTTCCGCGTGCTTAGGATCATGGATCAGTGCAGCCGCAAGTGCCTGACGCTGGAATTCTGGGGACACAATACTTATCTCCTTTTCTTATCATACGAGCATTATAGGCGTGGGGGCGGATCGGTCAATATTGTGTCGCCAGAACTCTCCGCCATGTGCCGCAAGACGGTTAAAACCGCGGGCATTGCGGTGCGGCTTTCGTCCGGCGCGGACGTCCATGCGGCGCTGCAGATTGGCCAGCGGCCGGAAATGGCCGGAAAAATGATCGTGGTCACATTATCCCCAGTATGGTCGAACGGTACCTCTCCCTGCCCGCCTTCAAGGATTTGGTGTAGTTTATCTTATTGATATATAACATCATTTCAAGGTCTGAAACTTAACGTCTCTTTAAACTTTCCCTGTTATTCTCAAAGTAGAGGAAGTTTATCTGCCGTGATTCGTGGAGGATCAAAAAATGGTGAACGGACCTAATGTCGCCTATCAGCCAGCGGTGGCTTATCAAGGCGGCGTGGTAAATACGCCGCATCAGGAACCGAAAACCGACCAGACGCAGCCGAAACAGGCGCCGGCGGCAAGTACGCAGCATGGTGAAGGCAAACATACGTCGAAAAACAGCGGCAACAACGATGGTCAGCAAGGCCGCGGCAAGCTTGTGGATGTGAAGGCATAAGGTTTTTTGAAGGCACTCTCCCCTTTGGGTGCATACACACAAACGCTACGGCAGGTCAGGACAAGGCATTTCCCCTTCAAGGGGAATTTTTTATGGCGCGCGTTTTCACCACGGCCACGGAATGCCCTGCAGGTAATAGAGCAGATGCCACAGTTCCTGATCAACGAACAACGAGGCGATGGTGATAAATCCCGCAAGCTGCCAGTTGACGCGGAAGGCGCGCCATACGATGCAGGCCGTGACGATGTAGGCGTAGTAGCAGGTGATCAGGACGAAGGCGCGGGTCCATCGCGTCGCGCGGGGCGTAGCCCGTGGCGGCGGCGATGGCGAGCGGAACCGTTATGATCGAAAAGCTGACCCCGGCCCAGTTGGAGGCCGAAAAGTAAAGCCAGAACCTGTCCAGCACGCCGAGCGATTTGGCGAGCCCCGCCACCATCAGGCTGCCGAGGATGAACGACAGGAAGTATTGCGCCGCGATGGTTTCCGAGAGGCGGGCATGGGGCACGGCGGTCATGCCTTTCGGCGGATAGAACCATGAAAAGCCGAGACTGAAGAAAAACAACACGAACGGCAGGATCAGCGAGATCATCGCCTCCCGCTTGGTGCCGGAGAATTTCTCGATGCCGCGCCCGAAAAGAAAGACGAGGTCGAAGCCGCCGGCCAGCCTGTCGCCTATGTATTTTAACAAGACCGTGTGCCCCCGGCTACTACTGAAACGCCACTTCGCTGAAGCTGCGCAGCTTGCGGCTATGCACGCGGCCGTAGCCGAGGGCGCGGATCTTCTCCATCGCCATCAGGCCGATGCGCAAGTGCTGGTCCACCTGCTCGCGGTAGAACTTGTCTGCCATGCCGGGGAGTTTGAGTTGTCCGTGCAGCGGCTTGTCGGAGACGCACAGCAGCGTGCCGTAGGGCACGCGGAAGCGGAAGCCGTTGGCGGCGATGGTGGCGGATTCCATGTCGAGCGCGATGGCGCGGCACTGGC
>JAJZFS010000091.1 GCA_021805245.1 Pseudomonadota bacterium
GCCTTCCGGTCGCGGGGCGGTTGTCTGCGGCATGGGGGTTTTTGCCCTCCTGCGGGGTCATACGCAGGACGCGATATTCCTGCACCTTGGACACGGTGACTTGGGAGATAGGCATATCCCCAAAGAACGGCAGAAGATGGACGCGGAGGCGGATGTCATGCCCTTGCACCCACCTTGGGGCGCGTTGGCCTTCGGTCATGACGGTGTATTCTTTCGTGAACTGCTCGGCAACCTCGCGGAAGGTGATTTCCTTCTTGGGCGCAAGCTGGCCTACAGCATTGAGGCCAAGCAAGCGGTAATACCATTCCTCCGCCACCTTGCGGGCGTGGTGGAGGTGCGTCTCTTGTGTTGAATTTCGATAATTGCGGCCTTTGAGATAGGCGGCGGCTTGCCAAAGCTGGCTGTCACTGCGGCGGTAAAGATAGGCTTTTCCGCCAAGGACGGGATGCTTTTCAGACTGGGATTGATTCTCCATTTAACTTCTCCTGAAACACAGATACCGTGCAAGTACCGTGTAAGACTATTATGTCAGAAGATAGTTAACGAAGCCTTAGCTAACCCATTGAAAAGATGGTTGCGGGGGCAGGATTTGAACCTGCGGCCTTCAGGTTATGAGCCTGACGAGCTACCGGGCTGCTCCACCCCGCGTCAATGATGCGCCCGTTATAAACCCTGTAAGGCCTGCACGTCAAGTTTTTGTTTTTCCGAAATTTTACAACTATCATTTCAATCTCTTACCTGCTCGCGCCGCACGGCATCGCGCCGCTGGAAAACCGTATATATTTTCATATTATTCAATATACTCCGCTTTCAAAACACCCGTATTCATCCTAAAATCAAGCGCTCATAAGGACGATGCATGCTTGTCTACATACGTGACAAATTCCGCCTCAAAGGCAGAACGACCTTCAGCAAGGGCGAACTGAGCCAGATTCTCTCCGTCTACGGCGCGCGGGTGCAGCGCGGGGAGTGGCGGGATTACGCGATCGACAGCCTGCCGGACATGGCGGTTTTCTCCATTTTTCGCTCGAGCAGCGAAAAGCCTTTGTATACCGTCACAAAAATTTCCCCGCACAGCTTGATAAAGCCCTCGCAATATGTTGTCTATGCAGGGAGCGAGGCGCTGAAACGCAGCACCAGCCTGCGTGAAGTGCTTGATTTTCTGGAAGAACAGACATGAAAACACGCCGCATTTTCGCCCTTCTGCTTGCCATCGCTCTGACGCTGTCTCTGGCGCATACGGCGCGCGCCGACCTTCCCGACATGCCCGATCCCGTCCATGTGAAATTCAACAAGACCGACCCACCGCCGATGGACGACATGCGCACGCTCGCCAAGGGTGGCGACACGCGCGCAATGTTCATTCTCGGCGACATGTACGAAAAGCAAAAAGGCGGCCTGAAGAAAGACTGGACGAAGGCGCGCAAATGGTTTCAGAACGCCGCGATCCACGGCATGAACTACGCCTTCATCCGCCTCGCGGCGATGGCGAAGCACGACAAGCACCCGCAAGAGGCCTGGCAGTGGTACACGCTCGCCGTACAAGGCTTTAACGAGCAAAATAGTCCTGATTCCGCGGCGACGCTGCGCTATGTGATTACCGCGCGAAAGGCTCTGGTCAAAACCGCCAAACTGTCTTATCAAGACCTTAACGCGTCGCGCGCGCAAATGAACGCCTGGCAGAATATGCGCGACCAAAAACTGAGCGGCGAAAACACGTCGCAGCACACAGCCTCGATACAGGCCGGCGAATTTAAACTAAACCAGTAGGAGAAAGAAAAATGAGCAGAATAAAAGTCAAAACCCCGGTCGTCGAAATGAACGGCGACGAGATGACCCGCATCATCTGGGACATGATCATCGACCGCATGATCAAGCCCTATCTGGAGATTGACCTTGTCTCCTGCGACCTTTCGATCCAGAACCGCGATGCGACCGACGACAAGATCACCATCGAGGCCGCCGAGCAGACCAAGAAATACGGCGTCGGCATCAAATGCGCGACCATCACGCCCGATGAAGCGCGCGTCGACGAATTCAAGCTCAAGAAAATGTGGAAGTCGCCCAACGGCACGATCCGCAACATCCTCAACGGCACGGTCTTCCGCGAGCCGATCCTGTGCAAGAACATTCCGCGCCTCGTCACCACGTGGAAAAAGCCGATCGTCATCGGCCGCCACGCCTTCGGCGACCAGTACAAAGCGACCGACATCAAGGTGCCGTCCGCGGGCAAAGTCCGCCTCGTGTTCGAACCGAAAGATGGCGGCGAAGCGCAAAGCTGGGACGTGCATGATTTCGCCGGCCCCGGCGTCGCGATGGGCATGTACAACACGGACGAGTCGATCACCGGCTTCGCCCGCGCCTGCCTCAACTACGGCCTGCAGCGCCACTATCCCGTCTATATGTCGACCAAGAACACCATTCTCAAGGCCTACGACGGCAAGTTCAAGGACATCTTCCAGGATATCTTCAACAAGGAGTTCAAGGACAAGTATGAAAAGGCCGGCCTCACCTACGAACACCGCCTGATCGACGACATGGTC
>JAJZFS010000090.1 GCA_021805245.1 Pseudomonadota bacterium
CACGATGCTCGAGACAGCGCGGCAGTACTGGAACGAACTTGAGGACGGAAAGAAAAAGACTTTCCGCTTCCACCACGTCTCGACGGACGAAGTCTACGGCGATCTCGACGGGCCGGAGGGGCTTTTCACCGAGGAAACGCCTTACGCGCCCAGTTCGCCCTATTCCGCCAGCAAGGCGGGCGCCGACCATCTGGTGCGCGCATGGCACAGGACGTATAAATTCCCCGCCGTCATCACCAACTGCTCGAACAACTACGGACCGTTCCAGTTTCCCGAGAAGCTGATCCCGCTGGTGATCTTGAACGCGCGCGCCGGCAAGCAGCTGCCGGTCTACGGCACCGGCAATCAGATCCGCGACTGGCTCTATGTCGACGATCACGTGCGCGCGCTGCTGAAGGTGGCGACGGAAGCGAAACTGGGCAGCACCTACAACATCGGCGGCCACAACGAAAAGAAGAACATTGATGTTGTGAAGTCCATCTGCGCGATCATGGACGAACTGGCGCCGAAAAACCATCCGCATGAAGACCTGATCACCTTCGTCGCCGACCGTCCGGGTCATGACGTGCGCTACGCCATCGACGCCTCGAAAATAGCCAACGACCTCGGCTGGAAACCGCAAGAGACTTTCGACACCGGCCTGCGCAAAACAGTCGAATGGTATCTCGCGAACTATTAAGGAGCTGAACCCATGAAAGGCATTATTCTCGCCGGCGGCAGCGGCACGCGGCTTTATCCCCTGACGCAGTGCGTGAGCAAGCAGCTTTTGGCGGTCTACGACAAGCCGGTCATCCATTATCCGCTGGCGACGATGGTGACGCTGGGCATTAAAGACATCCTGATCATCTCCACGCCCGTGGACCTGCCGAACATCGAGCGCATGCTCGGCGACGGCACAAAATACGGCCTTAACCTTTCCTATAAAGTGCAGGATGCGCCGAAAGGCATCGCCGAGGCGTTTATCCTCGGCGCGGAGTTTATCGGCAACGATCAGGTCTGTTTGCTGCTCGGCGACAATATCTTCTTTTTCACCAACAACATCCCCGCCTTGAAAGAGAAAATCGCCAAGCGCGACAACGACGCCTTCGTTTTCGGCTATCGGGTGCCCGATCCGGAGCGTTTCGGCGTTCTGGTGTTCGAAGAGGGGAAGAAACACCCGCGCGTGATTGCTATCGAGGAAAAACCCAAACAGCCGAAGTCGGATTTCGCCGCTACCGGCCTTTATATTTACCCGCCGGACGTCGTGGAAAAGGTGAAAATGCAAAAACCCTCGGCGCGCGGCGAGTTGGAAATAACCGATTTGAACAACGTCTATATCAAGGAAGGCCGCCTGCAGTGTGAAACGCTCAAGCGCGGATCGGCGTGGATCGACGTCGGCACGCATAAATCTCTGATGCGCGCGGCCCGTTTCGTCGAGGAAGTGGAGAACATGCAGTCGTTGAAGCTTTCCTGCCTTGAAGAGATCACCTACCGTCTGGGATTCGTCGATGCCGCGCAGTTTGAAAAGAACATCGAAGTTTATGCGCAAGGAAGCGACTACCGCACCTATCTGGAGAAAATCCGCGATGAAAAAAGCGATCCGGACTGAAACCACGCCCGTCGTCTCGTGCCCTGTCACCGCTTTGCACGGCACCGCCGCCGTGCCGGGCGACAAATCCGTCTCGCACCGTTCGCTGATGCTCTCCGCGGTTGCCGCAGGCGAGACCGTGGTCACGGGCTTGCTTGAAGGCGAAGACGTTTTACACACGGCGGACGCCATGCGCGCCATGAGCGCGAAAATTGAAAAGCGGGGTGACACCTGGCACATCCGCGGCACAGCGGCGTTGCAACAGCCGGCGGGCGATCTTTATCTCGGCAACAGTGGCACCTCGGCGCGGTTGCTGGCGGGGCTGGTCTCCGGTTATCCGCTCACCGCCGTTTTTACCGGCGATACCTCTTTAAGCAAGCGCCCCATGAAGCGCGTGACCGTGCCGCTCTCGCAAATGGGCGCAAAGTTTGAGGGCGACACGCTGCCGATGAAAATTTTCGGCGGGAATTTAAAGGCGATCACTTACACCTTGCCGGTCGCCTCGGCGCAAGTGAAATCCGCCGTTCTGCTGGCGGGGCTGAATGCGGAAGGCGAGACGATCGTTATCGAACCCGCGCCGACGCGCGACCATACCGAAAAGATGCTGCGCCAGTTCGGCGTGGATATCACGGTCGACGGCACGGCGATCCGCTTGAAAGGCGGGCAAAAGCTCAAATCTCCCGGCACGCTGCAAGTGCCCGCCGATCCAAGCGCGGCGGCCTTTCCGGTCGTGGCTGCGCTGATTATGAGAGATTCCGACATCATCGTGCCGAATGTAATGCTTAACCCGCGCCGCGACGGACTTTATACGACGCTGCTCGAAATGGGCGCGGATATCGCGTTTGAAAACCGCCGCACGCTTTCCGGCGAGGACGTCGCGGATATCCGCGCGCGCTCAAGCAAGCTCAAAGGCGTGACCGTACCGCAGGAGCGCGTGCCGTCGATGATCGACGAGTTCCCCATTTTGGCGGTTGCCGCCGCGTTTGCGGCAGGTGAAACGGTGATGACGGGCCTCGCCGAACTGCGCGTCAAGGAAAGCGACCGCCTCGCCGCCGTGGCGGACATGCTTTCCGCAGCGGGCGTGAGCGTGCAAACGGGCGAAGAAAGTTTGCGCGTCATCGGCGGAAACCCGAAAGGCGGCTGCACCGTTGCCACCCATCTCGACCACCGCATTGCCATGAGCGCGCTGGTGCTGGGCATGGGTGCCGCAGAACCCGTCTCCATCGACAGCGCCGATATGATCGCCACCAGCTTCCCCGATTTCACCGGCCTGATGAACAGTCTCGGCGCGAATATCGCCTAAAGAAAAAGGCCGCCCCGCAAGGGACGGCCTTTTTCTTTGAAGTTTTGGAAGAGGCGCAGATTACTCCGCGTCGCCTTCGTCTTCTTCAGCCTTTTTGGACTTCTTGGCTTTCTTCGGAGCTTCGTCAGCATCGTCGGCCTTGGCCGTTTTGCTGCGCAGAGCCGCGCCGAGAATATCGCCCAGCGAGGCACCTGAGTCAGACGAGCCGTACTCGGCCATCGCGGCCTTGTCTTCGTCGATTTCGCGGGCCTTGATGGAAAGGTCGAGCTTGCCGGAACGGTCAACTTTGATGACTTTCGCATCGACCTTTTCGCCGACGGCGAAGCGGTCGGGGCGCTGCTCGGAGCGTTCGCGGGAGAGGTCGCCCTTCTTGATGAAGCCGCGGCTGTCGTCGCCGACGGTGACTTCAATGCCGCCGCTGGTGACAGCGGAGACGGTGCAGGTGACGACACTGCCCTTGGAAACGCCGGAGGAGGTGCTGCGGCTTTCGGCCACGTCGCCGCCCGGATTTTCGGTCAGTTGCTTGACGCCGAGGGAGACGCGTTCCTTCTCGCCGTCGATCTCAAGCACTTTGACGGTGATGGTTTCGCCCTTGCTGTACTTCTTGATGGCGTCCTCGCCCGATTCCGTCCAGGAGAGGTCGGACATGTGGACCATGCCGTCGATCTGGTCGCCGATGCCGACGAACAGGCCGAATTCCGTGATGTTGCGGATTTCGCCTTCGAGCGTATCGCCGACCTTGTGGTTTTCGGCGAACTGGACCCACGGGTTCTCGCCGCACTGCTTCAGGCCGAGCGAGATGCGGCGCTTGTTCATGTCGACGTCGAGCACCATGACTTCCACTTCCTGGCTGGTCGCGAGGATCTTGCCGGGGTGGATGTTTTTCTTGGTCCAGGACATTTCCGAGACGTGGATCAGGCCTTCGATGCCGTCTTCCAGCTCGATGAACGCGCCGTAGTCGGCGATGTTTGTCACGCGGCCCTTGTATCTTTCGCCGGAGGTGAAGCGGCTGGCGACGCCTTCCCACGGATCGGCGTCAAGTTGCTTGATGCCGAGGGAGATGCGCTGGCTTTCCTCGTTGAAGCGGATGATCTTGACGTTGAGGGTCTGGCCGACGGAGAGAACTTCCGAGGGGTGGTTGATGCGCTTCCACGAGATATCGGTCACGTGGAGCAGGCCATCGACGCCGCCGAGGTCGATAAAGGCGCCATAGTCGGTGATGTTCTTGACCACGCCTTGCAGTTCCTGACCTTCTTTGAGGTTGGAAACGAGCTCGGAGCGGGCTTCGGCGCGGCTTTCTTCCAGAACGGCGCGGCGCGAAACGACGATGTTGCCGCGCGCGCGGTCCATTTTCAGGATAAGGAACGGCTGTGCCTGACCCATCAGCGGGCCGACGTCGCGCACGGGGCGGATATCGACTTGGGAGCCGGGCAGGAACGCCACGGCGCCGCCGAGGTCGACCGTAAAGCCGCCCTTGACCCGGCCGAAGATAACGCCGGAAACGCGTTCGTTGGCCTTGTGTTGTTTTTCGAGAACGACCCACGCTTCTTCGCGGCGGGCTTTTTCACGGCTGAGGCCGGCTTCGCCATCCTTGTTTTCCATGCGTTCGATAAATACTTCGACCTTGTCGCCAACCTTGATTTCGGCGGGCTGGCCGGCGTTGCTGAATTCGCGCAAGGGAATGCGCCCTTCGGATTTCAGGCCGACGTCGAGGGTGACGAAGTCGCTGTCGACGCCGACGACGGTGCCTTCGACGACCGAGCCTTCGAAGGACTTGACGCCCTTGAAGCTTTCGTCGAGCAGGCTTTCAAAGCTGATATCCTCGCCGGTGATTTCTTTGACGCTGATATTTTCGTCAGCGGTTTTGGCAGCGACGCGCGCTGCTGATGCAGATTTAGTCATGTTGGTGATTTCTCTCTTTCAAGTATAAATACGAAAGACAGGCTGCCTCAAGCGGCACCCGCGCCGATCCATCGCTGGTCTGCATAATAAGGGAAATCAAATTACGGAGTCAAGCGCCAAATAATGGATAAATCGTTAAAAATCAGCTAGATATATGTTATCGCGGCGGTTTTTGCGGGGCAAGGCTCAAAATCCGGTCGCCGATGCAGCGCGGCAGCACGCCTAAAATCCAGCAGATCACATGCATTTGCCACGGAAAGGCGATGGCCGCTTTTTGGGAGTCGATGCCGCGCTTGATAATGGCGGCGGCCGTCTCCGCATCCATCAAAAACGGCATTTTGAAGGTGTTGACGTCGGTCATCGGCGTCTTGATGAAGCCGGGGAAAATGGTCGAGATGGTAACGCCGTCTTTTTTGAGCAGCGGCCGGAGCGCGTCGCCGTAGGCGCGGACGGCGACCTTGCTGGTCGAATAGGCGGGGGCGCTCGGCATGCCGCGAAAGCCCGCCATCGAACTCATCAGCACGATATGCCCGTTTTTGCGTGCCTGAAAGCGCGGAATCAGCGGATTGACTGTGTTGAAGGTGCCAGTGAGGTTGATGTCGAAAATCTCGCGCAGTTGCGCTTCGGTTTGTCCGGCGTCCATGGATGTGCCACCGGAAACGCCTGCGTTGGCGACGACGACGTCGATCCGGTATTTTTCGTCCCAGTCGAGAATTTGTTTTTCGAACGCGGCGCGGTCGGTGACGGGGATGGCCGTGGTTTGGACCATCGCGCCTTTATCGCGGCAGAGTTTTTCGATGGCGGCGAGCCTTTCGGCGTTGCGTCCCGTCAGCAGCAGCGTCACATTTGGCGCGGCATAAAGCGCGGCCAGCGCGTGGCCGAGGCCACTGGAGGCGCCTGTAATCAGAATGACCCTGCTTTTTGTCATAGTTTCATGCTTGGTTGTTGTTTTATCAGAAGCGGCACGTTATAAATATAAATCGGCACTTACAAAGTTATAGAAAAATGACGGAAGCATCAAGCGCGGCGCACCCCCCCCAGTCTCAGGCGGCTCTCAAGCGGCGGGGCGTCATGCTGGTTTTGTCGTCGCCGCCGGGCGGGGGGAAAACCACCATCACGCGCGAATTGATGCGCTCCGATGCGCAGACGACCGTCTCGGTGTCGGCGACGACGCGCGCCAAGCGGCCCGGCGAATTCGAAGGCACGCATTATTATTTTGTCAGCCCCGAAAAATTCCAGCGAATGGTCGATGCGGACGAGATGCTCGAGCACGCACTGGTCTATAACAAAAACTACTACGGCACGCCCAAGGCGCCGGTGGAAAAGGCCCTGTCGGAAGGCCGCGACGTGCTGTTCGATATCGACTGGCAGGGCAACCGCAAACTGCATGAAGTGGCGAAGGACGACGTCGTGTCGGTCTATATCCTCCCGCCGAGCTGGGAGGCATTGGCCTCGCGTCTCTACGGCCGCGCGCAGGACAGCGAGGAGGAGATCGCCCGCCGTCTTTCCATGGCGCAGGAGGAAATCTCGCATTACAAGGAATTCCAGTACGTGATCGTCAACAACGATCTCGATGAAAGCGTGCAGCTTGTGCACAACATCCTCCGCGCCGAGCGCGCCAAACGCACGCGGCTGATGGACCTTGACGCCTTCGTCGAAACGCTGAAGCCTTAAGCCTTTTATTTTCCGCCCAGCATCTCTTCGCGTTTTTTATGCCCGCCCCAGTCGAGGTAGTGCAGCTCCGGCTTTTCCTCCGCGTAGGCCTTGTAAAGGGCGATGGCCTCCGCATCTTCGAGAATATCGACGTTTTTGATGCCGCCGCCGCGCAGGATTTTTTTCGTCGAGGGTGCGTTGGTCACGTCGCCGATGACGATTTTCTGAAACTGGCAGCGGTGGATGATCTGCGCGCAGCAGACGAGGCAGGGGGTGAGCGTCGTGTAAAGCACGGCGCCGCGAAAATCGACGGGGCCTTTGCCGCGCAGTTTTGCCACGCGCCCCGCGTCGCGGATGGCGGCGGTTTCGCCGTGCGTTGTGGTGTCGTTCTCCTGCACCAGGGTGTTGTGGCCCTTGCCGATGATCCGCCCTGTCGCGGCGTCGACGATCACCGCGCCGATCGGGCAGCCGCCCTCATTGTGGGACTTGCGCGCCAGATGCGTGGCGATGCGCATGAAGTCTTTGTCCGCGAGTGTGTCGAAATTGTCCGGCAGGTTTTCGGTCGGGGTCAGGGCGATGGCTGCGAGAATATCGGTCATGTCTGTTGCTCCCTGTAAGTTTGCGCGAGGCGGACGAAGCCCGCGATGTCGATTTCCTCCGCGCGCGCGGTGGGCGGGATGCCGGCGGCGTTCAAAAGTTTTTCGACGTTGCAGCCGAGCTGTTTCAAACTTTGCCGCAGCATCTTGCGCCGCTGGCCGAAGGCGGCGGCGGTGACGCGCTCCATGACGTCGAGCGGCACGGTATCGCCGCGTTTTTTGGGCGTGAGGCGCACGACGGTCGAGGTGACTTTCGGCGGCGGCGTGAAGGCGGCAGGCGGAATGTCGAATTTGATCTCCACCTCCGTCAGCCATTGGGCGATGATCGAGAGTCGCCCGTAATCTTTGGTGCGCGGCTTGGCGGCGATGCGCGCGGCGACCTCGCGCTGGAACATCAAAGTCAGGCTGTCGAACGCGCCGATCTCGCCCAGCCAGCCGATCAAAAGCGGCGTCGCGATATTGTAGGGCAGATTGGCGACGATGACGCGCGGGGCGGGGCAGAGCGACGCCATGTCGGTTTTGAGTGCGTCGTCGGCATGCAGCACCAGCCGCCCGCCTGCAGCGGCGACGACGTCTTGCAGCGCGGCGACGCAGCGGTCGTCGCGCTCCACGGCGTGGATGCTGGTGGCGTTTGTGTCCAACAGCGCGCGCGTCAATCCGCCGGGGCCGGGGCCGACTTCGATGACGTTTTTACCCGTCAGATCGCCCGCGGCATGCGCGATTTTGGCGGTGAGATTGAGATCGAGCAGAAAATTCTGTCCCAGAGATTTTTTGGCCATCAGGCCGTGTTGCGCGATGACGTCGCGTAAAGGGGGCAGCGGGGACAAATCAGATTTTCTTTTGAATAAAGGCTGCCGCGCGCAGATCGCTCAAATAATGCGCGGCCATCTGGTTGAGGCGCTGCATGCCGAGCTTGTCCGCGATGTCCTGACGTTCCTTCTTGTCGTCGAGGGAAAGATTTCCGGGAATGCCGTCAGGCCCGGTCTGCGCCGCGGCGGTCTGCTTGTGGCGCGAACAGACCATGAGCAGCGCCCAGCCGTCGGGTGTGCGGATCGGCTTCGACAGTTTGCCGACCGGCAGCTGCGCGACGATGTCGCGCACCGGTTCCGGCAAGGCGTCCTGCGGGCCGCTGCCGAGGTCGCCCGTGCCTTTGTAGGGAAAGTTTTTCATCTGCGCGTCCATGGTGGCGCAGCCCTTGACCTCGTGATCGAGCCCGATGCCGCGCGCCAGCTTGGCCTGAATGACCTCCTGCGGGTCGTCTTTCTTGAAGGGGATGACGATTTGCTTCAGTTCCACGACGGGGCTGGATGCATCGAAATCCCCGCCGACAATGCCGCGCGTGTCCAGCAGGAAGAGAATGTGATAGCCGCCGTTGGCGTAAATGGGGTTGGAGATTTGTCCGTTGCTGAGCGCCCGCAGCGCCAGATCAAGTCTGTGGGCGAGCTGTCCTTCCTCCACCCAGCCGAGGTCGCCGCCGCTCTGCGCCGCAGCGCCGTTGGAATATTTCTGCGCGACCGCCTCGAAATTCGCGCCCTGTTTTATTTTTTGCACCAGTTCCTCGGCCTTGCTCAGGACTTGCGCCTTCGCCGCGTCGTTCGGCACCTTGAGCATGATCTCGGCGATGTGAAATTCCCTTTTGGTCTTGTGGGTCGTGATCTGCTTCATCGTCATGTCGATGTCGCTCTCGCTGACGTTGATCTGCGGTTTGATCCTGCGCTGGACCACCTGATCCCATGCGATCTCCGCCTTGATCTGCGCGTAGAGCGTATTGATGTTCACGCCGTCCGTTTGCAGGTGGTTCCTGAAGGCATCGGGGGAAAGATGGTTCTGGTGGGCGATAAAGCCGAAACCGGCATTCACCTGTTTTTCATCGACGCTGATGCCGAGCTTTTGGGCTTCCTGCAGTTCCAGCTTTTCGTCGATCAGCTTGTTGAGGACCTTCTGTTCCATTTGACGCCGCGCCGCCGCCGGAACCTGCTGGCCGGAGAGGTAAAGGTTGGTGCGGTCGCGCACGTCGGTCATCGTGATCACGCTGTTGTTCACCACGGCGGCGATGTCGTCGACCGTTCTGGCCTGCGCGGGTGCGCAGTTGAGAAGCAGGAGTATCCCGGCGATAAGGGGCAGGAGCCGTTTTGTCATGATTCCTCTAAGGTATTTTGAAAACAAACTCAAAATACACATTTTTTGCTTCCTGTGCAGGTGTTTTTATAAGAGGTTGATATATAACTTTTTTTAAGTACCATATAAAAGCGTGATGAACGTTTTTGACTGGCAAGTATATAATTTTTACATAAAAAAATTCGCGCGCGGAGTTTATGATGAAGAAACCGGGCACCATTTATGCCGCGATTTACATGATATGGGCCTCCCTTCTCCTGGGAATAGTGAATTTTTTTCTGTATCCCTCCGTGAAGCCCGCGCATGAAGTGCCGCACCATGTGGCCGTCGTTGTCGGCCTGACCGTGATATTTCTTCGTTTGCTGTCTACTTCTTCGTTCTGTCCAAGATCGCCTCCAACGCAAGCTGGGCGCGGTTGGTATATCTGATTTTTTATTTCAACGAGTTGCTGGCGTTTTTACTCGGGATGCCGCATCTCTTCAAGGTTTCGGGCGTGTCGGCCGCCATCTCTATCACCAATCTTGTGTTGCAGGGTGCGGCGCTCACGCTTCTCTATACATCGCCCGGCAAGGAATGGTTCAGACGCGACAAGAGCCCTCCGCCTTCAAAAGGGAAAAAGCCGGCCGGTTGAAGGAAAAAAGTAAAGCGGCTGAATTCAGTCCACGCGCGTCACAAAACTATCAATGACCTTTTTCCGTCCCGCCTTGTCGAATTTGATGTCGAGCTTGTTGCCGTCGGTGGTGACGACGGTGCCGGTGCCGAATTTCTGGTGAAAGACCTTGTCGCCGGGGCCGAAGCCGCGCTCGGATTCGATGGAAGGCGCGGGGCCGGAAATCTCCGCAAGCCGCGCCGGACGGCCACGGGGGACGAAGCTCTGTTGCCGCGGTTGCGCCTGATAGAGCCCCGTTTCGGTGGTGACCTCGACGTGGTCTTTTGGCAGTTCGTCGATAAAGCGCGAAGGGAGCGCGCTTGCCCAACTGCCGTAGATCAGGCGGTTGGCGGCGAAGAAGATCGCGGCGCGCTTTTTGGCGCGGGTCAGTCCGACGTAGGCGAGGCGGCGTTCCTCTTCCAGCCCCGCGATGCCGTTTTCATCCATCGCGCGCTGGTTGGGGAAGAGGCCTTCTTC
>JAJZFS010000088.1 GCA_021805245.1 Pseudomonadota bacterium
GGACAAAAGCACGATCTGAATGTCCGCAGCGCCTATCTGCACATGGCGGCCGACGCGGCAATCTCGCTCGGCGTCGTCGTGACGGGGGCGGTCATCTTTTACACGCACTGGCTCAGGTTCGATCCGCTGGCCAGTCTTGTCATTTCAGGATTGATCGTGACCGGTACTTTCAAAATTCTCAAAGAATCTTTAAGTCTTTCCTTGCAGGGTGTGCCGCAATCCATCGATGCGGCGCAAGTGAGGAGCATGCTTCTGGCCTGCGCGGGCGTGAAGGAGGTGCATGATCTTCACATCTGGGCGCTCAATACGGCGGAGGCGGCCTGCTCGGCGCATCTTGTCATGACAGACGGGCATCCGGGCGACGCTTTTATAAAGAATATCGCGCACGAACTCGAACATGATTTCAATATCAGCCATACGACCATTCAGATTGAGCTGGGCGACAGCGGCGCGGCCTGCCCGCTTGCGCCGGACCATGTGGTCTAGAGGATTATTCCACGGCTTCGTTGGCAAGCGTGAGCGTGGCGCGCAAGCCGGGATGATTGTCCTCCAGCACAAGCGTGCCGTGATGCAGTCCCGCCACGGCGTTGGCAAGGCTAAGGCCCAGGCCGGTACCGGGGGTGTTGCGGCTTTCGTCGACGCGGAAGAAACGCTCTTTGGCCTTGTCGAGAAACTGCTCCGGAATGCCGGGTCCGTCATCGGCAACGGTGATGGCGATGCGTCCGTCCAACTCTTTCAGCGAGACGCTGATATGCCCTTTTTGCTGCGTGTATTTGACGGCGTTGTCGAGCAGATTGACGATGGCCTGCGTGATGAGCTGCTTGTCGCCCGTTATTTTCACCGGCCAGGCCGGCAGGTCGGAGACGAGAGATAATGGTTTTTCCTCGATCAGCGCCGCATAGAACTCGATGACGTCGCTGACCGTTTCGGCGATATCGAAGGGCGCGAACATCTCGGCCCCGGAGCGCGATTCCGCGCGGGCGATGGAGAGAATGTCGTCGAACATTTCGACAATGCCATCGACGCGCATCATGGCGGCGGCGATTTTTTCCCGCGTCTTTTCAGGGAGCGTGGCGTCGTCGGCGAGCGCGCGCAGCTCCAGCCGGTGACGGGACAGCGGCGTGCGCATGTCGTGGGCGATGGCGTTGGTCGAATCGCGCACCGTGCCGAGCAGCGTCACGATCCAGTCGAGCATGCTGTTGATGTTGGCGGAAAGCTTGTCGAACTGGTCGCCGGTGCCGCTGACCGGCACGCGGGTCTGCAGCTGGCCGCCCATCACGCGTCCGGCGACGCGGTTGATGCCCTGCAGGTAGCGGTTGATCATCCATACGACGATGATACTGATGAGGAAGGACATGAAGAGCGAGAGAAGAACGTTGCTGATGGTGACGCGCAACAGCGCATTGCGCAGCATATCGACGCGTTCCAGGTTATAGCCCGTGAGCAGCACGTAGCGTCTGTGCTTGTAGGTGGTGATCCTGACCAGCAGGTGGAGCGGCGGCGCGCCGCCGGGTTGCGCGATGAAGGTGTCCTGCCAGGTCGCTTTCGGGTCGACCTCCGGCGGCCAGGCAGACAGGTTTCCCGTCAGGCTTTTGCCGTCCTTGAAGAGCAGATAGAGGCGTTTGTCCGACGTGTCCTGCAAGATGGCATGAACGAGGTACTCGGCGTACTTCGCGCCGTAGCGCGAGATGCCCTGATCGATGTCCGAAGCGTGGGCGTCGATGCGCGCGCGGACGTCGGCATAGGATATATAAAGCGAACGGTAGTAGGTTTGTATGCGCAGGCCCACGAGCGTGGTGCACAGCGCGATGAAAAAGACTGCGCCCGCGCGGAAAGAAAACGACAGAAAAAATTTTTTAATCCTGCTTGGCACTGATTTTATATCCGGCGCCGCGCACCGTGTGAATGAGCTGCTTCTTGAAGTCCTTGTCCACTTTCTGCCGCAGCTTGGACATTTGCGCGTCGATGAGGTTGGTATTGGGGCTGAAGTGGAAGTCCCACACGCCTTCCAGCAGCATGGTGCGCGTCACCACCTGATCGGGGCGGCGGAGCAGGAACTCGAGCAGGCGGAACTCCTTGTTTTGCAAGTCGATGGCCGTGCCGGCGCGTTTCACTTCGCGGGTGAGCAGGTTCATTTCAAGATCGTCGAGCGTGAGGGTGGTTTGCTCGCTTTGCTCGCTGTTGCCGCGCCGCACCAGCGCCTCGATGCGCGCCAGCAGCTCGCCGAACTCGAACGGCTTGGTGAGATAGTCGTCGCCGCCGGCCTTCAGGCCTTTGATGCGTTCTTCGACTTTGGCGAGGGAGCTCAAAATCAGCACGGGCGTCTTGTTGCCGCTGGCGCGCAAGGCCTGAATGATGGCGAGGCCGTCAAGCTTTGGCACCATGCGGTCGACGATCATGACGTCGTATTTTTCCTCCGTGGCGAGGAACAACCCGTCCATGCCGTCCTTCGCACGGTCGGCTGTGTGGCCGGCCTCGCGCAGGCCGGTGAGGATGAACTGCGCGTGGCTTTCATCGTCCTCAATGACAAGCAGCTTCATTTTTTGGCTCTCTCGGCGCGGCGTTTCGCGGCGGCGGCGGCATAAACGCCCGTGCCCTTGTGCAGTACGGTGTCGCCCTCGATCAGTTCACCCGGCATGATGACCGGCGCGTCCTTGATTTCCTGATAGATGGGCGCGAAGTCGGCCAGCGTCGCGTCGAACAGGGACTGGAAGCTGTCGATAACGAAGTAGTTGTCCTGAAAATCGTCGATCTGGAAGTGCGTGCGCAGGACGCGCTTGAGGTCGAAACCGATGCGGTGCGGCGATGGGTCATCGAGAGAGAAAACGGATTCGGTCGGCGAGGAGAGGATGCCTGCGCCGTAAATGCGCAAGCCCTGCGGCTCCTTGATGAGGCCGAACTCGACCGTGTACCAGTAGAGCCGCGCCAGATTGTCGATGGTCCCGAACTGCGCCGCCCTGAGGCCGCCTTTGCCGTAGGCTTCCATGTAATCGCCGAAAGTCGGGTCGGCCAAAATCGGCACATGGCCGAAGAGGTCGTGAAACACGTCCGGCTCCTGAATGTAATCCATCTGCTCTTTCGTGCGGATGAAGTTTCCGGCGGGAAAGCGGCGGTTGGCGAGCAGCTCGAAGAACGGCTCGTCGGGAATCAGCCCCGGCACGGCGACGACCTGCCAGCCGGTGCGCTTCATGAGAATCTCGTTCACTTCGTCGAAATCCGGCACCTTTTCCTGACTGATGCCGAGCGTCGAGAGGCTGTCCATGAAGAGGCTGATGGCGCGGCCGGGCAGAACGCCCAATTGACGCTTGTAAAGCGCGCGCCAGACATCGTGTTCTTCTGCGGTGAATTTTTTCTGCGGCACGGTGAAGAAGTCGAGGTCGCCGGAGGTCCAGCCCTCTCCTGCCGTGAAATGTTGTGCCGAGCCTATGCCTTTATCCATTTGAAACCAGTCCTTTCATGAAGGGGGCGCTGTGATCTTCCGGCGTGTCCGGCTGCCTCTCCGGAGAGGCGGCGAGAAACGTTTTCAGCTGGAGGCAGACGCGCTCGATCTCCGAGATCAGCGGCCATGCCGTCATGTCCATTTCGTAGCGCCGCGCGTTATAGACCTGCGGGATGAGGCACATGTCGGCCATCGTCACGCTGTCGCCGCAGCAGTAGGCGCCGGTGCGGAAGGGGCTTTTTTCCAGAAATTTTTCGGTGGCGTTGAAGCCGAGGCGGATCCATTTGTGGTACCAGTCCATTTTTTGTTCCTGCGTGATGCCGAACTCGCCGGAGAGATGCATGAGGATTTTTAGATTATTGACCGGATGGATGTCGGCGACGCAGATTTGCGCGAGTTGCCGCACATAGGCGCGTTGTTCGATATCTTTGGGCAAAATGGCCGGCGCGGGATATTTCTCCTCGAGATATTCAAGGATCGCCATGGATTGCGTCAGGGTGAAGTCGCCGTCGATCAGCGTCGGCACCTGCGCTTGCGGGTTGAGGGCCTTGTATTCCGGCGTGTGCTGCTCGCCGCCGTTTTTGACCAAATGGACGCCGTGGTAGTTATAGTCCAGCCCCTTGATGTTGAGCGCGATGCGCACGCGATAGGAGGCGGACGAGCGGTAATAACTATAAAGCTCCATTAAAACCTCGCGAGGGTTGTTTCCATACGCCGATTGCTTTTGTATACTGACGACAATTCTATACGGAGTCGCCGGTATTAAAATCATTTTTTGGCATTTATTGTCATAAAATGAAACCGCGACCGCTTTACGCGGTCCAACGCTGCGCCACAGGGAGGTGGAGATGTTTTTTCACAGAGATCAAGAGAAAGCCCGCGCCAAAGAGCTGAAGAAAAAACAGGAAAAACTGCGGCAGGATTTTCTGGAGGCCTGCGAGAGCGGCAAGCGGGAAGAGGTCGAAAAGTTCATTGCCGGCGGCGCGGACGTCAACGACTACAACGGCGGCCGCACCCCGCTGTATTACGCCGTTCTGGCCAACAATCTCGAAGCCGTGCGCGTGCTGCTGGACAAGGGCGCGCGCGTCAACGCGCGGGTCGCGGGCGTCAACGGCAGTTTTG
Source organism: Pseudomonadota bacterium (assembly GCA_021805245.1). Taxonomy (GTDB): domain Bacteria; phylum Pseudomonadota; class Alphaproteobacteria; order Micavibrionales; family UBA2020; genus PALSA-926. The sequence goes on from JAJZFS010000088.1 coordinate 4,562, forward strand.
GCGATTACACCGGCACGACGCCGCTGCTGATCGCCGCGCAGCGCAAATACGGCGCCATGGCCATGCTGCTCATTGACCGCGGCGCGGACGTCACCGCCGCGGATCACTATAAGCTGACGGCGCTGCACTATGCCGCAAAGCGCGGCGACGAAGCATTGGCGCGGTGCCTGATCGACGAAGGCGCGGACGTTTTTGCGCAAGACAAGTGGAAACGCACGCCGGAATATTACGCGTTTCTCAACGATCATCGCGCGCTGGGGGCTGTTTTGTCGCAGCAAACGGCTCAAGCGCCCAATCCGCATTCAAAGCCCCGGCCCCATACGCCCCCGCCGTCGCCCTGAAGGGAATAAACACGAAAAGGCCGCCCTGTTTTAAAGAGCGGCCTTTCCGTTACGTCAGGTTTTAGTTAGCTATTCAGGCGCTGCGCTGGCCGGTGATGGTCTTGAGCTTTGCCTTGTCCTTGCTTTTGTCGCCGGACGAGATCTCGATCTTGCGCGGCTTCATCTGCTCCGGTATTTCGCGCACCAGAGAGATGGTGAGCAGGCCGTTTTCCATCGCCGCGCCGGTGACGCGGATATGGTCGGCGAGCTGGAAGCGGCGCTCGAACGCGCGTTCGGCGATGCCGCGGTGCAGGTAGACCGCGCCTTCGGGGACGTTGCCGCCGGCGGTTTTGCCCGAGACGATCAGCTGGTTTTCACGCGCGGTGATCTCGATGTCCTCCTCGGTGAAGCCGGCGACCGCCATGGTGATGCCGTAGTTGTCCTCGTCCACCTTGACGATGTTATAGGGCGGATAAGCCGCGCCCTGCTCGCCAAGCGTACCCGCTTCGAGCAGCCGCGAGAGGCGGTCGAAGCCGATGGTGGAACGGAATAAGGGTGAAAAGTCGAACGTGTTTGTCATGATATCCTCCTTTGAAGCAATATCAGTCTTAGGTTATACGGTCCGCCCAAACGGGCCGGACGCGGGACCGGGAGTCTGACGCCCCGACCTCCGGGCACGTCAACCGATCCATACTTACATTTTATAATTTCGCATTTTGCGTGTCAAGAAAACGTGAAAAAAGCGCTGTTTTTTGTTAAAAAAACAGCGCTTTTTCAAGACTTTATCTATTTTTAGCCGCGCGGCCGTCAGTTTTTCGGCGTACGTTTCGTGACCGGTTTTCCGATGCGTTTTGCTGCCGGTTTCTTCTGCGGGGCGGTTTTGTCGGCTTTCGGTTTCGTGGTCTTTTTCTTTGCCGCCGGATTCGGGGAGTTTGTCACTTCGGCTTGCGCGGCAACGGGTTTTTGCACGGCTTGCGTATTTTCGTTGGCGGCCTGCGGGAAGAATTTGTTCACGTACTTTTCCAGCTGCGCGAGCGTCTTTTGCAGCGCGAGGGCCTTTTGCCTGTCGGCCAGTTTGCCGCTTTTCGACAGTTTTTCGATGTTTTCTCTCATGGTGTCCAGCTTTTCGTGAGCCTTGGCTTCGGTGAGAGATTTCACGCCTTCCAGAGCTTGTTGTACCGCATCGGTTTTAAGGGCGGCCTCAAAGATGGGTCTTAATTTTCTGAAGTCCATGTGGGTGTCTCCTCTGTGACGTATTCTGTTGGCGACCAAATATCTCGGACGGCACTATACTATTCATAATATTTATTAAGTCAAATATAATTTCCCCCCAAAAACAAGTTTTTGGACGCCGCAGGGTATTTATCCGCAGTTTTGCTGATGATGGGGATGGAGCGCGAGAATCAGCTAGCAGGCTTTAAGCCGTGGGGCCGCCCTTGGGTCCTTTGGGGGCACTTTTCCGCTTTCTTGCTTTCGGTGCCGGCTTGGAGGTGCCGGCTTTCGGCGTTGCGGTCTCGTTGTCGTTTTGCGCGGCTTTTTTTGCGGATTTTTTGGCGTTGAATTTGTCGATCAGATGCTTGCCGATATAGCCTTCCACGGCTGCGCCCGCGACGACCGGTATGAGGGCGCCGCCAAAGGCCACGCCCAGCGCCACGCCCAGAACACCTTCAGCGACAAGCGTCTTGGTGCTTTTCGGCTTCGTCACTTCCTTGATGATCTTGTCGACGTATTGGGGAGTCTTCTTGTGTTCAGAAAGTTCGACGGCTTTGTCCATACCCTGATCGACGATCTCGCCCGTCTTCTTCGCCGTTTTGCCCGCAAGATCAGCGGTTATTTCAGCTGTTTGACCGGCGATATCGCCTGCGGCATCGAGCGTTTCCTGCGCCTTTTTGGCGGCTTTTCCCGCGAGATCAGCTGTTTTTTTCGCGACTTTGTTCAGACGATCTTTGAAAGACATGGGTGCCTCACTGAGGTTAGGCGGACGGCTTCTTGACGATTTCAAGCTTATCCGAGCTGGCCACGCCAAGGCCAGCATATTTGTTGCCGAACTTGGCAAGGCGGCCTTTTTCAAGCACTTTGGCCGCGCCGCCCGTCCAGGCGGGGTGGTTCAGCGGGTCGATGTCGAGGCGCATTTCGTCGCCGGGCTTGCCCCAGCAGCTGTGCGTGGTGTACGCCGTGCCGTCGGTCATGACGACCTTGATTTCGTGATAGTCGGGGTGGATATTGGCTTTCATGGCCTTAAAACTCCTTGGAAACACGCCGCACGGCAACTGCCGTACGGCCACTTAATGACGGCCTTTTTTAGCCGCATTTCGCGTAATATGCAAGTCAAAAGTTGACATAGCGGCAAATTAAGACAATTGTGTCTCGCCAGCCAGACGATAAGGGAACGAAATTATGTCATTAGAAGAATCTGGAGAAGAATCTGGAAAATTAAACAGGACGAATCGCCAAAAAACTAACCGTATGGCCCAAATGGCCGAATATCTCAAGGTTCTCTTTCCTGACCTGAAAAACTACCTGCTGCAGATGACGGGGGCGCTGCTGGCAATTCTGGTTTCGGCGGGCACGGTGCTGGTGTTCGGCTGGGGACTGAAGGTGCTGGTCGACAAGGGCTTTTCCGACCATACCGGCCATACGCTGAACACGGCGCTGGCCGTGATGCTCGGCATCATTATATTGATGGCGGCGACGAGCTACGCGCGCTTCTCCCTCGTTTACTGGACGGCGGAAAAGCTGATCGCCGATTTGCGCAAGCGCATTTACAGCCACATCCTGAAACTCGATCCCGCTTATTTCGAGACGCACAAGACGGGCGAGCAGGTGTCGCGCATCAACACCGACACGACCGTGCTGAAGATGGTGGCGACCACCAACCTGCCGATGGGCGCGCGCCACGTGCTGACCATCATCGGCGGCATTATGATGATGGTGGTGGTGAGCCCGATCATGACCGGCACGGTTCTGCTGGCCGTGCCGGTGGTCGTCGCGCCGATCATCTTCCTCGGCCGCAAGGTGCGCGCGCGCTCCAAAGACACGCAAACCCGCATCGGCGACATCGGCTCCTATGCCCACGAAACCATTCAGGGCATCCAGACGATCCAGACCTTTTGCTATGAAGACAAGGCCTCCGCGACGTTCAACGAGATGTCCGACAGCATTTTTCTGTCCGCGCTCGGTTATATCAAAGTGCGCGCGGTGTTGACGGCTTTCGTGATCTTTATTGTGTTCAGCGCCATCGGCATCCTGCTGTGGATGGGCGGTCACCGCGTTTTGACGGGAGGGATTTCCGCGGGCGATCTCTCGGCATTCCTCTTTTACGCCGTGACCGTGGCGGGTGCCGTCGGCGCGATGAGCGAGGCGGCGAGCGCCTTCAGTCAGGCGATGGGCGCGGCCGACCGCATCGTCGGCCTGCTGCGCCGCCAGCCGGTTTTGAAAGGCAGCTTCACGCTTAAAAACGCGCCGCATCATATCGAGGGCAAAATCGCCTTCGACCATGTGACGCTTCATTACCCTTCGCGTCCCGACCATATCGCGCTCAACGACGTATCGTTCGAGATCGAAGCGGGCGAGGTCGTGGCGCTGGTGGGGCCGAGCGGCGCCGGAAAATCCTCGATCTTCCAGTTGCTGCAGCGCTTCTATGATCCGAAGAGCGGCAAGGTCATGATTGACGGCTTCAATATCGCGGACTACAAGCCCGCCGACATCCGCCAGTATCTGGGCGTCGTGTCGCAGGAGCCGGCGATCTTCTCCGGTACCATCGCCGACAATATCCGCGTCGGCAATCCCGAAGCGACCGACGAGGAGATCCGCAGCGCGGCGGGACTGGCGCAGGCGCACGGCTTTATCTCCGCCCTGCCGGATGCTTACGAAACCAAGGTCGGCGAACGCGGCAGCCTGCTGTCCGGCGGGCAGAAGCAGCGCCTCGCCATCGCCCGCGCGCTGCTGAAGGATCCGCGCATCCTGCTGCTGGACGAGGCGACCTCCGCGCTCGACAGCTCGAACGAGCAGGCGGTGATGCTGGCCTTGAAAAACCTGATGAAGGGCCGCACCACCATCGCCATCGCGCACCATTTCTCGACCGTGCAGAACGCCGACAAGATCATCGTGCTCGACGAAGGCCGCAAGATCGCGGAAGGCAGACATGCCGATCTTTACGGCACGAACAGCCTCTACACGCACTTGGCGGGCCTGCAAATGGCGGAAGAGAAGGCAAGCTAGAGAATTTGTTTTTGATATCTCCCCGAACGCGGGAAGGTTCATGCGATTTTCTTGTCGGCGACTTTGCCGGTGAGGTCGTATTCGTCCGCATCAGTGATTTTCACGTTGACGATGTCGCCCTGCTTTAATCCGCTGCCGGTGACGTAAACGCAACCGTCGATCTCCGGCGCGTCGCCCTGTGTGCGGCCGGTGTAGCCTTCCGCGCCCATTTCATCGATGATCACGGGCAGGGTCTTGCCGATTTTCTTCTTTAATTTCGCGGCAGAGATGCCCTGCTGCAGGGTCATGAAGCGGTGGAAGCGCTCCTCTTTCACTTCTTCCGGCACGGCACCCGCGAGAGCGTTGGCGTTTGCGCCCGTCACCGCTTCGTATTTGAAGCAGCCGACGCGATCCAGTTGCGCTTCTTCCATCCAGTCGAGCAGGAGTTGGAAATCTTCTTCCGTCTCGCCGGGAAACCCGACGATGAAGGTCGAACGGATCGTCAGATCGGGGCACGCTTCACGCCAGCTCTTGATGCGCTCCAAAGTTTTCTCCTGCTTGCCGGGGCGGCGCATGGCTTTCAAAACAGCCGGCGAGGCATGCTGAAACGGGATATCGATATAAGGCAGGATTTTGCCTGCGTCCATCAGCTCGAAAACCTCGTCGACATGCGGGTAGGGATAAACGTAGTGCAGGCGCACCCACGCGCCGAGTTCGCCCAGTTCGCGGGCGAGGTCGATAAATTTGGTGCGCACCGCGCGGTTTTTCCACGGGTAGGGCTGGTATTTGGTGTCGACGCCGTAGGCCGAGGTATCCTGCGAGATGACGAGCAGTTCCTTCACCCCGCCTTTGACGAGGCGTTCGGCTTCGGCCAGCACCTGTATGACGGGGCGCGAGACGAGATCGCCGCGCAAAGACGGAATGATGCAGAAGGAGCAGCGGTTGTTGCAGCCTTCGGAAATTTTCAAGTAAGCGTAGTGGCGCGGCGTTAATTTTATCCCGATGCCGTCGTCTTTCGGTTTCGGCACGAGGTCGGCAAATTTATCATGCACCGGCGGCGCGGCTTCGTGCACGGCGGCGACCACGGCTTCATACTGATGCGGACCGGTGACGGCGAGAACCTTGGGATGGATTTTGGTGATGTCTTCCGGCTTCGCGCC
>JAJZFS010000066.1 GCA_021805245.1 Pseudomonadota bacterium
ATAAGTGCATTCTATTTCCTGAATTTATATGCTACACCAAAAGCCATGACAAAGCCTATTTTAAAACACCTTGCCGACGAAGCAGCGGCGCTCGAAATGCAAGGCCTCTTCAAATCCGAGCGGATCATTATTTCGCCACAGGAAGCGGAAATCCGTGTTCAGGCAGCCAATGATTCCCGCAAGGTGATCAACCTGTGCGCCAACAACTACCTCGGCCTCGCCAACCACCCCGTATTGATCCAGGCCGCCCATAAGGCGCTTGATGACCACGGGCTCGGCATGGCCTCGGTGCGCTTCATCTGCGGCACGCAGGATTTGCACAAAAAACTCGAAAAAACAGTCAGCGATTTTCTTAAAACCGAAGACACGATTTTGTATACCTCCTGCTTCGACGCCAACGGTGGCCTGTTCGAAACGCTGCTCGGCGAAGAAGACGCCGTGATCAGCGACGAGCTCAACCACGCCAGCATCATCGACGGCATCCGTTTGTGCAAGGCCAAGCGCTTCCGCTACAAAAACAACAATATGGACGACCTCGAGGCGCAGCTCAAAGACGCGGCTTCGGCACGTTACAGACTGGTGGTCACCGACGGCGTGTTCTCGATGGACGGCATCATCGCCAACCTGCAGGGCATCTGCGCCCTCGCCGAAAAATACGACGCCCTTGTGATGGTGGACGACAGCCATGCGGTCGGCTTCATCGGCAAGACCGGCGCGGGCACGCCCGAGCGCTGCGGCGTGCAGGACAAGGTCGATATCGTCACCGGCACCTTCGGCAAGGCGTTGGGCGGTGCGTCCGGCGGCTACACGTCGGGAAAGAAAGAAATCATCGGCTGGCTGCGCCAGCGCTCGCGCCCCTACCTCTTTTCAAACACAATGGCGCCGCCGATTGTCGCGTCTTCGATCGCCGCAATCGAGCTTATCAAGTCCGAACCGCAGCGGCTGGAAAAGCTCCGCGCCAATGCGGAATATTTCCGCACCGGCATGACCAAGCTCGGCTTCGACCTCGTGCCGGGCGAACACCCCATCGTGCCCGTCATGCTCTATGACGCGCCGCTGGCCAAAAAGTTCGCCGATGACATGCTTAACGAAGGCGTTTACGTGATCGCCTTCTCGTATCCCGTGGTGCCGCAAGGCAAAGCACGCATCCGCACGCAAATGTCCGCTGCGCACGAAACGGAGCATCTCGACAAAGCCATCGCCGCGTTCAGCAAGGTCGGCAAAAACCTCGGCGTCATCAAATAATGATTGCTGCGTTTTTTCTCTTTCTCGCCTATATCCTGCCAATACCGATTGCGGGAGCGTGCTTCTATTTTCATGTCTTTTCGGGAGTGCATCCGGCGGCCACGCGTCTGGTCTATATCGGCATCCTCAGCGTCGCGCCGTCGATTTTACTGATGATCTTCGCGCTCAAGCGCATTATCCATTCCATCTTTCACGTTGTAGGATATGCGGTGATTTTCTACGTAATCTACCGCTTAGGCCTTCTCGGCCACGCGCATGTGCCCGCCCACGTGCAATAAGCACCGATATACTGCGTAGTAATAAGCGTATTTCTTTTTCTCCTGAAAGCAGCCAGCGCCGCCGCCACAAAAAGCCCTGCGTAAAAACCCTTTTTTCTTGCCTTCCTTGTGTGTCCCCATAGCTGTGTACTCCTGCGAATGTTTTATTATGAAAATATAAAATGTATATATTAGTCGCAATATCAAGGAAAACAGAATATGTAAATAAATAACGAAAACAACAGGTTGAGGCGGTTCTAAACTTGGTGCATGTTTTCTTTTTTAGGAATCAGTACCCATGAAAGCCCTCTATAAAAAAGAAGCTAAACCCGGCATCTGGATGAAGACCGATGCGGCGATCCCCGAGATCGGCCACAACGACATCCTCATCAGAATTAAAAAGACCGCCATCTGCGGCACGGACATCCATATTTTCAAGTGGGACGACTGGTCGCAAAAGCACGTCCCCGTTGGCCTCATCACGGGGCACGAATACGTCGGCGTCGTCGAAAAGGTCGGCTCCGAGGTCAAGGGCTTCAAACCCGGCGACCGTGTCTCCGGCGAAGGTCACATCACCTGCGGCCTCTGCCGCAACTGCCGCAGCGGCAAGAAACACCTTTGCATCGAGCAAAAGGGCGTCGGCGTCAACCGCCAAGGCGCGTTTGCGGAATACCTCTGCCTGCCCGCCAAGAACGCTGTCCATATCCCCGACAACGTCAGCGACGATTTCGCCGCCATCTTCGATCCGTTCGGCAACGCCGCGCACACCGCCTTGTCGTTCGATCTGGTCGGCGAAGACGTGCTGATCACCGGCGCGGGGCCGATCGGCGTCATGGCGGCCGCGATCTGCAAGTTCGCGGGCGCGCGCAACATCGTCATCACGGACGTGAACGAATACCGCCTCGATCTCGCGAGAAAAATGGGCGCGACCCGCGCCGTCAACGTCACGAAAGAAAAGCTGCGCGACATCATGTCCGATCTTAAAATGACTGAAGGGTTCGATGTCGGCCTTGAAATGTCCGGCAACCCCGACGCCTTCCGCCAGATGATCGACGTCATGCGCCCCGTGGGCAAAATCGCCCTGCTCGGCATCCCGCCGGGCGATATGAGCATCGACTGGGGCAGCTTTATCTTCAAAGGCCTGACGCTGAAAGGCATCTATGGCCGCGAGATGTTCGAAACATGGCATAAGATGATCGGCATGGTACAGTCCGGCCTCGACCTCTCGCCCATCATCACCCACCACTTCGCCGCCGACGACTTCCAGAAAGGCTTTGAGACCATGGCCTCGGGACAATCCGGCAAAGTCATCCTCAACTGGTCGGAATAAAAAACGCCCTCCGCTGCCGGAAGGCGTTTTTTTGAATATCCCTTACTTTTTAGAACTTAGGGGTATTGGGCTGTTGACGGGGAGCCGCCTCTTTGACCGCGTTGTCGTTCTGCGGTGCGGGCTGCGCTGCTTCTTCAAACGAATCCTTCGACGTGACCGGTTTGAATGTGCTGACAGTTGCCTGCACCGGAGTCGGAGCTACCGTAACGGCCGGAGCCGGCTTCTTGCCAAAACCCGCCAGACTGAAGGCGCCCTTGACGCCTCTGCCGACAAGATTGAGCGTGCCATTGACGAGGGAGCCGACAGCCGTCCCGATGGCTACACCGGCCGCCATAACGCCCAGACCGGCATAAACGCCGATGCTGCCGGAAACACCAGCAGCGGCAAAACCGGCTACGAGCCCAGTGATAACACCGAGCGTGCCATGAACGGCGCCCGCAACGGCCATACCGACAGCGATACCGCCGACGAACGGAGCCGCGACCATAACGCCGATACCCGCAACGATAGACGCGCCAGCAAGCGCTACACCGACAATACCACCGGCGGCTCTTGCTGCAGTTAGTCTTGATTTACCATTGATTTTCATAATTTAATTCTCCTGAATATAAGTTAAATGTTACTGGAAAGTTCTGGCACAGAAATAGGACTTGGCACGAGGCATGTCAATGTACCGCCACAAATAATTTATGGTCATCCATTATGTTTAACTCACAATGCCTTGAGCGGTCAGACGACTTCGGGCATTGTAAATACATCAAATTTTAAAAGGAGTTTTTACCATGGCCGCAAAGAGGAAATCCGCAACCATTCAACATATTCATTCATCCGGAACGACGACAACCCTGCTCAAAAAACTGGGTGTTCCCGAGAAGCGTTTTTCCTCCGGCGCGTTGAAAATTTTCTCGCCCGTGGACGGCGCGGAGATCGGCCGCGTCACGCCCGACACGGCCAAGTCACTCGACACGAAAATCTCGCGCGCACAAAAAGCTTTCCTGCAGTGGCGCACAGTGCCGGCGCCGAAGCGCGGCGAACTGATCCGCCTCTTCGGCGAGACCTTGCGCGAACATAAAGAAGACCTCGGCAAGCTTGTCACGCTCGAATGCGGCAAAATCCTCACCGAAGGCCTCGGCGAAGTTCAGGAGATGATCGACATCTGCGATTTCGCCGTCGGCCTGTCGCGGCAATTGTACGGCCTGACCATCGCCTCCGAGCGCGCCGGCCACAAGATGCAGGAAAACTGGCATCCGGCGGGCGTCGTCGGCGTGATTTCGGCGTTCAACTTCCCCGTCGCGGTGTGGTGCTGGAACTTCGCGCTCGCCATCGTCTGCGGCGACAGCGTGGTGTGGAAACCGTCCGAAAAAACGCCGCTGACCGCCCTTGCCTGCCAGTCCCTGTTTGAAAAGACGCTGGAAAAATACGCGGACGCGCCGGAAGGCCTCTCCGAAGTCGTCATCGGCATGCGCGACATCGGCGAAAAACTCGTCGATGACAAGCGCGTTCCCGTCATCAGCGCCACGGGCTCGACGCGCATGGGACGCGAAGTCGGCCCGCGCGTGGCAGAACGCTTTGGCCGCTGCATCCTCGAACTCGGCGGCAACAACGCGATGATCCTCGCGCCGAGCGCCAATCTCGACCTCGCGCTGATGGCCACCGTCTTCGGCGCCGTCGGCACGGCGGGCCAGCGCTGCACATCGCAGCGCCGTCTCATCGCGCACAAAGACGTCGCCGACAACTTCGTCGCCCGCGTCAAAAAAGCCTATGCCTCGGTGCGCATCGGCAGCCCGCTCGACAGCCGCACGCTGCTCGGGCCGCTGATCGACAAGCAGGCGTTCGACAACATGCAAGCCGCCCTCAAACAAGCCAAAGCCGCGGGCGGCAAGGTCACCGGCGGCGAACGCGTGCTCGAGAAGGAATACCCCAACGCCTATTACGTCGCGCCCGCCGTGGTCGAAATTTCCAAACAGGCCGATGTGGTGAAGCACGAAACGTTCGCGCCGATCCTCTACGTCATGAAATACAGCAAGATCGACGACGCACTGGCCATGCACAACGACGTGCCGCAGGGCTTGTCGTCCTGCATCTTCACCAACGACCTGCGCGAGGCGGAACTTTTCACCTCGGCGGCGGGGAGCGACTGCGGCATCGCCAACGTCAACCTCGGCACCTCCGGCGCTGAAATCGGCGGCGCGTTCGGCGGCGAAAAGGAAACCGGCGGCGGACGCGAAAGCGGCTCGGACGCGTGGAAAGCCTATATGCGCCGCTCCACCAACACCGTCAATTACTCCAGCGTTCTGCCGCTGGCGCAAGGTGTCAAATTTGACCTCGACTAGAAAAAAAATCGCGGCGCTGATTGTCGCAGGGGGATCGGGCACGCGTTTCGGCGGCGATGTGCCGAAGCAATACCTGCCCCTGCTCGGCAAAAGCGTGCTGCAGTGGGGCATTGACGCTTTTGACGGGATTGCGGATGACGTCGTGGTCGTCACGAACCCCGACCATCCGCAACCGGAGAATGTCCGTTCTGTCGCGGGCGGCGCAACCCGCCAGCAATCGGTGCAAAAAGGCCTCGCCGCCTTGCGCGCATCAAAGCCCGATATCGTCCTCATCCACGACGCCGCGCGGCCGCTGCTGGCACGCGAACTGATTGAAAATCTTGTTGCAGCAGCGGAAAAATCAGGCGCGGCGATACCGGCCCTGCCCGTCACCGATACGATCAAGCGCGCCCAAAACAATATTATTTCCAAAACCGAAAGCCGCGAAAACCTGTTCACCGTGCAGACGCCACAAGCGTTCGACTTCGCGCTGATCGACAAGCTGCATGAAAAATACAAGGACAAATCCTTCACCGACGACGCCGCGCTGTGCGAAGCCGAAGGCCGCGACGTCACGCTTGTCGCAGGGCAGCCGGACAACATCAAAATCACCCATGGCCAGGACCTCGCCCGCGCCGAAAGCCTGCTCTCGGCCCGCAACGGCGACGTGCGCACAGGGCAAGGCTACGACGTTCACAAGCTCATGCCCGCAAACGGCAAAAAGCTCATGCTCTGCGGCGTTGCCATTCCGCATGATTTCACGCTCGAAGGCCATTCGGACGCGGACGCCGGCCTGCATGCCCTTACCGACGCGCTTCTCGCCACCATCGGCGCCGGTGACATCGGGCAACACTTCAGCCCTTCCGATCCGCGCTGGAAAAACGCCGACAGCGCCGTGTTTCTGCGCCACGCCGCCAATCTCGTTATGGAACGCGGCGGAATTATAGCGCATGTCGATGTGACGATTATTTGCGAAGCGCCGAAAATCGCGCCGCACCGCGCCACCATGCAGGAACGCATCGCCGACATTTTGCAACTGCCGCCGGCGCGCATCAGCGTCAAGGCGACGACGACCGAAGGACTCGGCTTCACCGGACGGCGCGAAGGCATCGCCACGCAGGCCGTCGCCACCGTCCGCCTGCCGTTCATTTCCGCAACCACACAGAAAAACGAGGAGCTGAAGTGGGCAAGCTGAAACCCTCTATCACCGCCGCGCCGCCGGGAACAAAATTCTCTGACCCCCGCGTCCTGCTTGCAACGTGGTTCGGCTCAGGCCTCATACGCCCCGCGCCCGGCACGATGGGCACGCTCCTCGGCATGCCGTTCGGCTATTACATCCTGCAATACGGGGGGATTAACGGACTTGCCATTGCCGCGCTCGCCCTGCTCATCGCCGCCACGCCTTTTGCAACGTGGTACGGCAAAAAATCCGGCACCGTCGATGATCAATCCATCGTCGTCGACGAGGTCGTCGGCGTCTGGATTGCGGGAATCTTCGCGGGACACAGCATCGGCCTGTGGATTTGGGCGGGGTTGCTGTTCCGTTTCTTCGACATCTGGAAGCCATGGCCGGCATCGTTCTTCGATGACCGCTCCAAAGGCGGATTTGACGTGATGATGGATGACGTCATCGCTGGTCTCTACGCTCTATGCGGCGTCGCCACCGTCGCGCTCGCGCTGCACATGTACATGTAAGGGAAAAAGATGCCGCTCTTTTCACCGCAACTCCTCATCCTCGCGGAAACCGTCGTCCGCGCCGCCGCAAAAAAGAAACTCAAGATCGCCACGGCGGAATCCTGCACCGGCGGGCTGATCTCCGGCTGCCTCACGGCGGTCTCCGGCGCATCGGACGTGTTCGACCGCGGGTTCATCGTCTATTCCTATGAATCGAAAACCGAACTGCTCGGCGTGCCGCGCGACACCATTATCAATAGCGGCGCGGTCAGCACCGAAGTCGCGCAAGCCATGGCCGAAGGCGCGCTTAAAAATTCCAATGCGGACATCGTTGTCGCCGTGACGGGCATCGCCGGCCCCGGCGGCGGCACGCCGGGAAAGCCCGTCGGGCTCGTCTGGCTCGGCTGCGCCACCAAGAGCAAATGCTACACGCGTCAAAACAATTTTTCCGGCGACCGTTCGGACGTCCGCCTGCAAACGGTCGAAACAGCGCTTAACGTTCTCAAAACAGAAATCGAAGGAGCATGACATGCCGAAAACCAGCAGCATCACCGATAGAGACTGGAGATATCCGCTCAAAAAATGCAACCGCGAAGGCCTGTTGCAGGTCGACACCAATCCGCCGCACAAAATCCACTGGGAGGAATACGGCAACCCGCAAGGCGAGCCGGTAATGTTTTTGCACGGCGGCCCCGGCGGCGCGTGCAGCCCCGATCTTTCGCGCTTTTTCGACCCCGACCGCTACCGTATCATTCTTTTCGACCAACGCGGCTGCGGCAAAAGCACGCCGACCGTCGCCGCCGACGGGCCGGACGTCGCGCTCAGAAATAACGACACCGACCATCTTGTCGAAGACATCATTAAGCTGAGGAAAGAACTCGGCATCGACGGCAAGATGCACGTTTTCGGCGGCTCGTGGGGATCGACGCTCTCCCTCACCTACGCCATCCGCCATCCGGAAACGGTGGAGACGCTGATTTTGCGCGGCATCTTCCTCGGCAACCGCGAAGACCTCGACTTCATGTATCAGGGCAACGCCGCGACCTACGACAAAGCACCCAACGTCATCACCGCGCCCGGCAGCTACATCTGCTATCCCGAAGCGTGGAAAAAGTTCGTCGAGATCATTCCGCCGGAAAAACGCGACGACATGGCAAAGGCCTATAAAGAAATCTTCGACATGAAACCCAAAAACGATGAAGAGCGCAAGCTGCAGCAAAAGGCCGCCGTCGCGTGGTCTGTGTGGGAAGGCACGATCAGCCACCTGATCCCCGACGTCAGTGCAGCCGAAGAGGAATTCGGCGAGGATAATTTCGCCGTCTGCTTCGCGCAGATCGAGGCGCACTTTTTCGCCAACAAACTCTTTTTGCCGAAAAACTACATCATTGACAACGCCGGCAAGCTGAAAGATATTCCGGTGCATATCGTCCATGGCCGTTTCGACCTCGTCTGCCCGCTTTCGCAGGCGGAAGCCTTGAACGCAGCGCTCACCAAAGCCGGTAACCCGCCCAAAACCTACGAGAAAACCACGGCGGGCCACAGCATGCTGGAACGTGAAAACTGCCTTGCCTTGACGGAGATCATGGAAAAGCTGCCGCGTCAGACTGCGAATATCCCCAAGCCCGCGCAGAAAGCAACGCAACGCAAACACGGTAACGGACTATGACAACATACGCATAGAGGTTTCGCCTTTTCGCAAATTCCTGCTAGTCTGGTTTCATGCCTGATCACATCAACACAACAGACAAAATTTTCTATGACAAGACAGGGCTTGATCCGTCAAACGTCGGCGGCATCGTCAACGACAGTCTGACCGGCGCGGACGACGGAGAGCTCTATCTCCAATACGTCCAGTCGGAGTTTTTCTCCTGGGACGACGGACGGCTGAAAAGCAGTTCTTACGACACGGATACGGGCTTCGGCCTGCGCTCGGTCGCGGGGGAGACGTTCGGCTTCGCTCACTCGTCGGAGATGACCGAGGCTGCGCTCAAACGTGCGGGAGAGACGGTACGCACCGTGCAACAAGGCTATTCGGGCAAGATGGACCTCAACCCGAATAAAACCAACCGCCAGCTTTATGTGGACGACAATCCCCTACCCGCCGTGCCGTTCGAGAAGAAGATCAAGCTTTTACAGGACATCGATTCATACGCACGCGGCAAGGACACACGCGTCAAACAAGTGTCGATCTCGCTCTCCGCATCATGGAAGGCCTTGCAAATCCTGCGCAACGACGGTCACAAGGCCGCCGACATTCGCCCGCTGGTACGGCTCAATGTCACCGTTTATGTGGACGACGGCAACGGACGGATGGAAGAAGGCTACACCGGCCTTGGCGGTCGCTATACATACGATCACCTCTTCGATCCCCAAACATGGAAGGGTGCCGTGGACGAAGCCTATAGACAGGCGCTCGTCAACCTCTCTTCCGTTGCCGCGCCCGCGGGCGAGATGGTTGTTGTGCTCGGCCCCGGCTGGCCCGGCATTTTATTGCACGAAGCGATCGGACACGGACTCGAGGGCGATTTCAACCGCAAGGGCACGTCTGCCTTTTCCGGCCTGATCGGCAAGCAGGTCGCGGCCAAGGGCGTGACCGTGGTCGACGACGGCACTCTCCCCGACCGCCGCGGCTCCATCACCATCGACGACGAAGGCACACCCTCGCAACGCAACGTGCTGATCGAAGACGGTATCCTCGTCGGCTACCTGCAAGACCGCATGAACGCTCGTTTGATGGGCGGCAAATCAAGCGGCAACGGACGGCGCGAAAGTTACGCCGACCACCCCATGCCGCGCATGACCAACACGATGATGCTGGGCGGCGACCACAGTCCCGATGAAATTCTCAAATCCGTCAAAAAAGGCCTCTACGCGGTCAACTTCGGCGGCGGACAGGTGGATATCACCTCCGGCAAGTTCGTTTTTTCGGCAACCGAGGCTTATATGATCGAGGACGGCGAGATCGGCGCCCCCGTCAAAGGCGCGACGCTGATTGGCAACGGGCCGGACGTACTCACAAAAGTCAAAATGGTCGGCAACGACATGGCGCTCGATGAAGGCGTCGGCACCTGCGGCAAGGACGGACAAAGCGTCCCCGTCGGCGTCGGCCAGCCGACCTTGCGCGTGGACGGGCTGACTGTGGGAGGAACGCAGACATGACAAGCCATATCGCTTTCAGCACCCCGATTTACGCCGGCTTCTTCGGCATCATGCTGGTTTTGCTTTCGCGGCGTGTCATACAGTTGCGCAAACATCCGGATACTGGCAACAAGATGCGTGAATCCGGATTTAGCGAACTCACAGCGACCGTCCGCGCGCGCGAAAGCCTCGTTGAGAATGTTCCATTTGCGCTGCTTTTGATGTGGATGCTGGAAACCATGCAAGTCGGCCCGCATATCATTCACG
>JAJZFS010000024.1 GCA_021805245.1 Pseudomonadota bacterium
GGCAGCCAGCCGCCAAGGAACAGGATCGTCGCCGTGCCGGAAAGCAAAATCATGTTGAGGTATTCGCCGAGGAAGAACAGCGCGAAGGTCATCGCCGAATATTCGACGTTGTAGCCGCCGACAAGTTCGGATTCGCCCTCGGGCAGGTCGAACGGCGCGCGGTTGGTTTCCGCCAGCGCGGAAATGACGTAGATCACGAACATCGGGAAGAGCAGCACCGACACCCACGCGGGGCGGTGGACGGTGACGATCTCCGTCATGTTGAGCGAGCCGGTCGCCAGCATCACGGCAACGATGACGAAGCCCATCGAGACTTCATAAGAGATCATCTGCGCGGCGGAGCGCAGGCCGCCCAAAAACGCATAGCGCGAGTTCGACGCCCAGCCCGCGACGATAATGCCATAGACGCCGAGCGAGGAAATCGCGAACAGATACAGCATGCCGACGTTGATGTTGGCCAGCACCAGCCCCTGACCGACGGGGATCACCGACCACGCCACAAGACTGAGCGCGAAGGTGATCATCGGCGCGATAATGAACAATGTTTTGTCCGCGCCGGAGGGGATAATCGTTTCTTTGGAGAACAGCTTGATGCCGTCCGCGAAGGCCTGCAGCAAACCGTAAGGCCCGACCATCATCGGCCCCTGGCGCAGCTGGATCGCGCCCAGCACTTTGCGCTCCGCGTAAGTGAGATACGCCATGATGACCAGCAGCGGCACGACCAGCGCGAGGATTTTCACGACAATCCACACCACCGGCACGACATAAACCGCGACGAACGGGAATTTCTGCAAAAACACGGCCACGAAGTGGATGTGCAAGAACCAATCAAGCATTGGCCACCGCCTTCTTGCCTGCTTCGGCGTTCACAAACGCCTCCGTGCAGGCCTGCATGGTCTTCGAAGCGCGGGAGATGGCATCCGTCATATAGAAGTTTTCGACTGTCACGCCGAAAGGCTTGCTGTCGCATTTACCCGCTTTGCCGAACGCCGTCCATTTGGCGGGAATGATCTCGTCCACCTTGGCGAAGGCGGCGTTTTCCTGCGCCAGACGCGCGCGCACCTGCGGCAGCGTGGCATAAGGCAGCTTATGGCCCAGCGTGTCCGCCAGCTTGGCGATGATCTGCCAGTCCTCGCGCGCGTCGCCCGGCGGAAAGACCGCCTGCAGGCCGTTTTGCACGCGGCCTTCGGTGTTCACGTAGGTCGCGCTCTTCTCGGTATAGGCCGCGCCCGGCAAAATCACGTCCGCGCGCGCCGCCACGGCGTCGCCGTGGTGGCCCTGATAAACGACGAAGCAATCCGGCCTGATGTTCTCGACCGGCATCTCGTCCGCGCCGAGCAGATAGAGCGCGTCAACCTTCTGCCACGACGCCTCGTCGCCCTCGACGAAGCCGAGCATCAGCGCGCCGACGCGCGAGGCTTGCGTGTGGAGCATGTTGTAGCCGTTCCAGCCGTCGCGCGCCATGTTGAACTTTTCGGCGACCTTGCGGGCGAGCGCCTGAATGGCATAGCCGTCCGCACGGCGCAGCGCGCCCGCGCCGAGAATGATCATCGGGGTTTTCGCCTTCGCCAGAACGTCGGCAAATTCACCCTTGCCGTCCGCCAGCTCCGCCAGCGTATCCGGCCCCGCACCGAGGTATTTATAAGGATAGTTGAGATCGATTTGTTGTCCGATCACGCCGATACTGATGCGTTTCGCCAGCCATGTCTTGCGGATGCGGGCGTTGACCAGCGCGGCTTCCGTGCGCGGATTGGTGCCGACCAGAAGAATGGCGTCGGCCTTTTCGATCCCCGCGATGGTGGTGTTGAAAAGATAGCCCGCCGGATGCTTGACGTCGATCTGCGCCATGTCCTGACGGCACTCGAGGTTCGTCGCCCCCAGTTCCTTCATCAGGTCTTTGAGCGCGATGATGGATTCGCAATCGGCCAGATCGCCGACCACGGCGCCGAAGGTGCGTTTTTTCGCTTGCGTCTTGATGGCGTCGAAGGCCTCTTCCCACGTCGCGGCTTCCAGCTTGCCGTCTTTGCGCACATAGCACTTGTCGAGGCGGTTGTTTTTGAGGCCGTCGACCGCGAAACGCGTTTTGTCAGAGATCCACTCCTCGTTCACGTCTTCATGCAGGCGCGGCAGGATGCGCATGACCTCGCCGCCGCGCGCATCGATGCGGATGTTGGAACCGACGGCGTCGAGCACGTCGATGCCCGGCGTCTTGCGCAGCTCCCACGGGCGGGCGGTGAAGGCGTAAGGCTTGGAGGTCAGCGCGCCGACGGGGCAGATGTCGATGATGTTGCCGGACAGCTCCGACGTCACCATCTGCGCGACGTAGGTGCCGATTTCAAGATGCTCGCCGCGTCCGATCACGCCGAGTTCCGTCACCCCGGCGATTTCCTCGCCGAAGCGCACGCAGCGGGTGCACTGGATGCAGCGGGTCATCACGGTTTTGACCAGCGGGCCGAGGTCCTTGTTGGTCACGGCGCGCTTGTCTTCCTCGTAGCGCGAGCGGTCGTAACCATACGCGACTGCCTGATCCTGCAAATCGCACTCGCCGCCCTGATCGCAGATCGGGCAATCCAGCGGGTGGTTGATCAGCAGCATTTCCATGACGTTCTTGCGTGCCTGCCTGGCTTTTTCCGACTGGGTATAAACCTTCATGCCGTCGCCGCAGGGCAGCGCGCAGGACGCCATCGGCTTGGGCGATTTTTCCACCTCGACGAGGCACATGCGGCAGTTCGCCGGCACGGAGAGCTTGTCGTGGTAGCAAAAGCGCGGAATCTCGATCCCGACCTGCTCCGCCGCCTGAATGATCGACGTTCCCGGCTCTACGGTGACTTCAATATCGTCTATGGTCAGTTTAGGCATGGGTTGCACCTTTTGAGAGAGATAGATCTGACTTATTTAAAAGCAGTATGTGAAAAAAAACCGCTACTAAACTCAGCCCCGTAAAGAAAATTGCAGAACTCTTAAAATCAAACCAATTCTCTCGGCAAAAAGACCACGCATTGCCTAGTGCTGAAAACACGGCGGCCAAGGACAAATTGAGCGCAGTATGCTGTTTTGCAAAAATAAGAACCGTTGACATCAACAGATATAGAATAATGCCCAAAAAGGCCAAACCGAAAGCAACCACTGGGGCAAATGAAAGAAACGCTAACGTAACAGGAATATCACCTTTGGCAGACATTCCATCACGAACAAAAGATATTAAAAGTAACAAAACAGCAATTGCCTCACTCGTAATCACCACGGAAAGAAGTACCCTCCAGAGGTTCTGCACAAATATTCCAAGATATTTAAGAGCACCTATCTTCATCACGCCACCAGCCTCCTCGCACGCGTCATTCCCGCGAAAGCGGGAATCCAGTTGGCGTTTTCAAAGATCCAACTGGACCCCTGCTTTCGCAGGGGTAACAGTTGATGGTATTCGCGTTCATTCATGTTCATTTGCGGTTCCATTTTCACGCTACCAGCTTGCTGCGGTATTCTTTGATCCGCCGTTCCAGTTCGGGGCGGAAGTGATTGATCAAACCCTGTATCGGCCACGCCGAAGCGTCGGCGTGGGCGCAGATGGCATGCCCCTCCATCTGGTGGCCGATGTCGAGCAGCATGTCGATTTCGTCGAGCCGCGCCTCGCCGCGCACCATCCTTTGCATGATGCGGTACAACCAGCCCGTGCCTTCGCGGCAGGGCGTGCACTGGCCGCAAGACTCATGCCAGTAGAACCGCGCCAGACGCGCGATGGCGTAGACAATGTCGGTCGATTTATCCATGACGATGATCGCCGCGGTGCCGAGACCGGAGTTCTGTTCGCGCAGGGCGTCGAAATCCATCAGCACCGTGTCGCAAATCTCTTTGGGCAGCAGACGCGTGGAAGAGCCGCCGGGAATGACCGCCAGCAGGTTGTCCCATCCGCCGCGCACGCCGCCGCCGTGTTTTTCGATGATTTCCTTCAGCGGCACGCTCATCGCCTCTTCGACGTTGCAGGGCGTGTTGACGTGGCCGGAGATGCAGAACAGTTTCGTGCCGCTGTTTTTCTCGCGCCCGAAGCCCGCGAACCACGAACCGCCGCGCTTGACGATTTCCGGCACGACGGCGATGGTCTCGACGTTGTTGACCGTCGTCGGGCAGGCATAAAGCCCCGCGCCCGCGGGGAACGGCGGCTTGTTGCGCGGCATGCCTTTTTTGCCTTCGAGGCTGTTCAGCAGCGCGGTTTCCTCGCCGCAAATGTACGCGCCCGCGCCGCGGTGCACGTAAATGTCAAAATCCCAGCCCGAACCGCAGGCGTTCTTGCCCACCAGTTTGGCTTCATAAGCTTCGTCGATCGCGTTTTGCAGGGCTTCCGCCTCGCGCATGAACTCGCCGCGGATATAAATGTAGCAGGCATGGGCGCGCATCGCGTAGCTCGCCAGCAACGCGCCCTCGATCAGACGGTGCGGCTCGTGACGGATGATGTCGCGGTCCTTGCAGGTGCCGGGTTCGGATTCATCGGCGTTGATGACGAGGTAGTTCGGCCGGCCGTCTTTGGATTCTTTGGGCATGAACGACCATTTCATCCCCGTGGGGAAGCCTGCGCCGCCGCGGCCGCGCAGACCGGAGGTTTTCACCTCTTCGATGATCCAGTCCTGCCCTTTGGCCATGATGTCTTTGGTGCCGTTCCACACGCCGCGCGCTTGCGCCGCCTTGAGACCCGGCCAGTCCCAGCCGTAAATGTTGGTGAATATCCTGTCCTTGTCAGCCAGCATCTTTCACCCCCGCTTTTTTGGCCTGTTCGTGCAGCGTCGTCGTGCCCTTGATGCTCATCGAGGTGACGCGGCCGGTTTGCGAGCCGGGCTTGGCCTTGCCCGCCTTGATGTCGTCCAGAACCTTGACCACGTTTTCCGCCGTCAGGTCTTCATAAAAATCGTCGCCGTTGTGCTGGAACACCGGCGCGTTGACGCAGGCTCCGAGACATTCGACATCGGAAAGGTGAAACTCGCCGTCCGGCGTGGTTTCGCCGAGATGGATGCCGAGGTGCTTTTCGCACGCGCGCACCACTTCGCCCGAACCGGCGAGCCAGCAGGGCGTCGTGGTGCAGAACTGAATGTGATGCCTGCCCTTGGGGACAAGATTGTACATCGTATAAAAGGTCGCGACTTCGAAGACCTTGACGCGCGGCATATCGAGGATGCGGGCGATTTCTTCCATCGCGACTTCGGGAATCCAGCCGTCGTGCTGCTCCTGCGCGAGGGTCAGCAGCGCCATCACCGCGCTCGCCTGACGGCCCTTGGGATATTTCGAAATGTGCATTTCGACCTTGGCCATGTTCTCCTTCGAGAAGGCGAACTCCTTCGGCTGTTCGAAATCTTTTTTGACGGCAACGCTCATCGGTCAATCTCCCCGAAAACGATATCCAGCGATCCGATGATCGCCACGACGTCGGCCAGCATGTGGCCGCGGCTCATGAAATCCAGCCCTTGCAGGTGCGCGAAGCCCGGCGCGCGGATGTGGCAGCGGTAGGGCTTATTGGTGCCGTCCGACACCAGATAAACGCCGAATTCGCCTTTCGGCGCTTCGACGACGGAATAGGTTTCGCCCGCTGGCACGTGATAGCCCTCGGTATAAAGCTTGAAGTGGTGGATCATCGCTTCCATCGAGTTTTTCATCTCGGCGCGGCGCGGCGGGGAGATTTTGTGGTCGTCCGTCAGCACGAGGCCTTCGGGCATCTTCTCGATCGCCTGCTCCATGATGCGGCAGGACTGGCGCATTTCCTCCATCCGCACGAGGTAGCGCGCGTAGCAGTCGCCCGTCTTGCCCACCGGCACGTCGAAGTCCATCTGGTCATACACGTCATAGGGCTGTGCCTTGCGCAAATCCCACGCCACGCCGCTGGCGCGAAGCATCGGGCCGGAGAAGCTCCAGTCCAGCGCTTCTTCCTTGGTGACGATGCCTATATCGACCATGCGCTGCTTGAAGATGCGGTTTTCGGTCAGCAGCGTTTCGGTGTCGTCGACAAAATGTTTGAAATTCTCGACAAACTTCGCCATGTCTTCGAGCAGGCCGTCCGGCAAGTCCTGATGGACGCCGCCGGGGCGGAAATAGTTGGCGTGCAGGCGCGCGCCGCAGACGCGCTCGTAAAATTCCATCATCCGTTCGCGCTCTTCGAAGCCCCACAGCGCGGGCGTGATGCCGCCGATGTCGAGCACGCCGGTGGTGATGCTGAGCACGTGGTTGAGCAGGCGCCCGAGTTCCGCGAACAGCACGCGGATATATTGCGCGCGGAGCGGCGCCTCGATCTTGAGCAGTTTTTCGACCGCCAGCGCGAAGGCGTGTTCCTGATTCATCGTGCCGACGTAGTCGAGACGGTCGAAATACGGGATGGCCTGCAGATAGGTCTTGTTCTCGATCAGCTTTTCGGTGCCGCGGTGCAGCAGGCCGATATGCGGATCGGCGCGCTCGATCACCTCGCCGTCCATCTCGAGGATCAGGCGCAAAACGCCGTGCGCGGCGGGGTGCTGGGGCCCGAGGTTGATGGTATAGGTGTTTTTCTTTTCCGGCACGATGTCGGTCATTTCACCCCCACTTTCTGCTTCACGGCTTTTTCATCGCCGGGAAGCTGCACGGTCGTCATGCCCTCCCACGGGCTGATGAAGTCGAAATTGCGGTAGTCCTGCGTCAGCTCCACCGGTTCCTGCACGATGCGCTGCTTTTCCTCGTCGTAACGCAGTTCGACGAATCCGGTCAGCGGAAAATCCTTGCGCAAGGGGTGGCCTTCGAAGCCGTAATCGGTGAGGATGCGGCGCATGTCGGGATGGTTTTTGAACGGCACGCCGTACAAATCCCACACTTCGCGCTCGTACCAGCCCGCGCCGCTGTAAAGATCGGTCACGCTGTCGACCGTTTCGTCCTCGCCCACCATCACGATGACGCGGACGCGGTGGTTGTGCGTCAGGCTCAAAAGATTGTAAACGACGTCGAAACGCTCCGCGCGGTCGGGATAGTCCGCGCCGCTGATATTGACCAGTTGCTGGCAGGCGCATTTGTCATTCGTCTTTAAAAAGTTGATGAGGTCATGCAGCGCGTCGCGGCGGACGGTGAAACTGAGTTCGCCCAGCGCAATTTCCTGTTTGATCAGCACCTTGCCGTAGACGGAGGCGATATAATCGGCCAATACGGCGAGTTTGCCCGTCGCCTGATTGTCGGCGTTGTTTTTGCCCTGATTTGCTGTTTCTTCGGTCATGAGCGCATCAGCCTTCTCTCGCCGCGCTGGATTTTCTTTTGCAGTTGCAAAATGCCGTAGACGAGCGCCTCGGCGGTCGGCGGGCAGCCGGGCACATAGATGTCGACGGGCACGATGCGGTCGCAGCCGCGCACCACGGAATAGGAATAGTGATAGTAGCCGCCGCCGTTGGCGCAGGAGCCCATCGAGATCACCCAGCGCGGCTCGGCCATCTGGTCGTAGACCTTGCGCAGCGCGGGCGCCATTTTGTTGGTCAGCGTGCCGGCGACGATCATCACGTCCGACTGGCGCGGGCTGGGGCGCGGAATCACGCCGAAACGGTCAAGATCGTAACGGCTCATATAGGCGTGAATCATTTCGACGGCGCAGCATGCGAGGCCGAAGGTCATTGGCCACATCGAGCCGGCGCGCGCCCAGTTGAACAAATCGTCGGTCTTGGCGACGAGGAAACCTTTGTCTTTGATCTCCTCCGGCGGCGCCTGCACCGTATTCGGCATATGAGTGATATTGTATTTTTCCATGATTATTCCCGGTACCCTTTATTCCCAGTCGAGCGCGCCTTTGCGCCATTCATAAATGAAACCGACCGTCAGAATCGCCAAAAACCCGACCATCGACCAGAAGCCGAACGTCCCCGTCTTGCCAAGCGTCACCGCCCACGGAAACAAAAACGCGATTTCAAGATCAAAGATGATGAACAGGATGGAGACGAGATAAAAGCGCACGTCGAACTTCGCACGTGCGTCGCCGAACGGCGGAAAGCCGCACTCATATGCGGAGTCTTTTTCGCCGTAGGGCTTTTGCTTTGCGACGAGCCATGAGGCCGCCACCATCACGATCGCCAAGCCCACGGCGATGCCGAGGAAAACGACGATCGGAAAATATTGCGCCAAAAGTTGTGTGGCCATTGGGATAAAGCCTTTCACGGGGAAGGACGGAATCATGACGACTGGGAATCGTTAGGAAACAATATTGCCCATTTAGAAGCCCGCGTCAAATAGCTTGATGTTTGAAATGTATAGACTTTTTAAGTCCAGAATGACGACCGGATCAATAATGGCGCGAGTGAAGGAACTTGAACCCCGTGCGGCCTTGCCGCACATATAAATTCAGAGGGCTTCAAGTCCCCTCACTGAACTGAAAAATGGCGCGAGTGAAGGGACTTGAACCCTCGGCCTCCTGCGTGACAGGCAGGCGCTCTAACCAACTGAGCTACACCCGCTAATATTGATGCGGCTCTTGTTATGACGAAAATTTCTCATTCCGTCAATCGGTAAATTGCGCTTATTCAAAAATTCCAGAATCCGGAATTTTGTCCATTAAATTATATACTTGTCCAATATCCGCTCTTCTGGCATCGTCAAGGGCATGAAGAAGAAGACAATTGCCGTCATAACCGTAATTTCCTGTTTCGCCACACTGGCTGGTCTGAGCGCCTGCGCACCAGAGACCATGCAGCAAACACAGGATTTCTTTAACAACATCCCTATTTTCAGTGACCTGCGCGGCTATATTCCCAAGGTCAGCCCGTCACCCCCTGCACCGGCTCCGGCCCCTGTAGAGGTGCCTGCGCCCGCTCCGGCGCCGGTTGCTCCTGCGCCGACCCCGCCGCTCCAGGACAAGGCCGCGGAAAAGGACATCAAAAACGACGGCATGATTATTCCGGACATCCGGCCCCTGCCGCCGCCGCGCAAGCTGCGGCACCATGTCCATCAGGACCTGCTGGACGGTTCGTAATTCATTTTCATAATCAATAAAAACGGCATTACGGCTTCTGGCAATAACCCGTTCCGCAATCAGTCTTTTTTTACTTTTATTAGATAGTCTGCTGGTAAGGCCCCTTGTTTTTCGACAGAGGGCTCTCAGTGTCACAACAGGGAAGCGCCGCCACTTAGAAATGACTCCGTCCGTTAAAGCACTTAACTTCTTCCGCAACATCAGGGGCCGCTGGTCGCTGATGCTGTTTTTCTTCAAATGGGACGCCGACTACCGCAAGGATCTGCTGACCACGATTCTGACCTTCGTCGTGCTCGTTTACGAGGTCGTCTCGTGGATGACGATCTACGACGTTATCGCCGCGCTGGTCGACGCGGGAATCATTTACATCCAGCTCGGCGGCGACATGACCGTCATCCCCTCGGACTACCGCCCGTCGCACGGCGGCGTGCCCTACACGTCATCGCTCAGCCACCACATTTCCTTTCACGAGCTCAGCATCCCGATGTCCGAAGTCCTGCCCGCCCCGGTGGAAGACGCGCTCGGCTTTTGCAATCCGGTCAACGCGATCAAGACCTGCAAGGAAAGCCCGCTGGTCAGCGACCGCGTCGACGACGCGCTGATGCTGCGCGAAAAGATGCCGTGGCGCGAGGATAACGCGCCGATCAACTTCGTCTTCTCGCGCCACCAGTTGCGCTATATCGCCATCCGCGTTTTGAACAAGCTCCAGCATACGACCAACGGCACGCTGCTGGCGTTTCAGGACATGGCTGACGCGATCGTCGATCCGGAGCGCACCGTCACCTTGCGCAAGGCCCGCTATTACGACGGGCTGATGACGGTGGAGGCCTTCCGCAGCCGCATCTTCCGCGGCAACCTGCAACACGAAACGGAGGTCTTCACCGACCTCACCACCTATTTTCCGGTCAACCGGGAGATGAAAGACGGCGAGAGCTTTTTGCGCTTCCGTCCCGACATGCTCAAGCGCGCCTCGCTGCACATCGGCATCACCAGCCTGCTGCTGACCGAGAACAACCGCGTCGCCCTGCTCTACCAGGGATCGACCAAGGCCGTGGGCGCGCACGAGGTCTGCCTCGGCGGCTCCGGCTCGCTCGAATACGTCGACATCAAGCACGCCGGCAATCCCGCGGATTTCCGCGAACTGGCGGCCTGGGCG
>JAJZFS010000026.1:0-7124 GCA_021805245.1 Pseudomonadota bacterium
GGAGCGCTTCGTCGTCACTGGCAAGGCCAAGGCGCGCATCCGCCGTTTCGTGCGCCAGCAGCAACAGAAGGAATATCTCAACCTCGGCAAGGCTATGCTGCAAAAAGTGCTGAAGCAGGAGGGTTATGAATTCAACGAAAAAAACTTCAATAACGACTTCTGCCGCCAGTTCAAGGCCAATAACGCCGAGGAACTGATGGTCGGCATTGGCTCCGGACATATCAGCAGCCGCGAGGTGTTCTATCGGCTGCATCCGGAGCACCGTCCAGCCGCGCCGACGACGACGCTGCAAAATATCGTGACGCAGGCCGAGAAAAAGACACACCAGAAGAGCAAGGCGGCGCCGATGCCGATCAAGGGGCTGATCCCCGGTATGGCGCTGCATTTTGCGCGCTGCTGTCACCCGCTGCCGGGCGACCGCATCGTCGGCATCGTCATGACTGGCAAGGGAGTGACCATTCACACCATCGATTGCGAAACGCTGGAAAGCTTCGCCGATACACCGGAGCGCTGGCTCGACATCTCCTGGGAAGAGGGCGAGGACAGTCCGGAATCGCACATCGGCCGGTTGATCGTCACCATTGCCAACACGCCGGGCAGCCTCGGCACGCTGTCGACCGTCATCGGCAAGAACGGCGGCAACATTACCAATCTCAAGATCACCAACCGCTCTCTGGATTTCTGGGACATGATGATCGATGTTTACGTCCGCGATTCAAAACATCTCAGCGACATTATCGCCGCCATGCGGGCCACGCCCGAGATTACAGCAGTTAATAGAGCGAGGAGCAGATAAGTGGCCCGCATTAAAATTAAAATTTCAGCAGAGAATCTGCGGCGGGCCACGCCCGAGATTGCGGACGTCAACCGCGCGCGGAGTCGATAATGACAGGCCGCATGCAGAGCATGACATGATCCTGAAGCCGCGCCATAAACGCAGCTGGTGGCACCATCTCCGGCAGGCCATGTGGCCGTCGATGAGTTTCAGGCGCGTCGGGCTCTATTACAAGCACCGCATTTCCCGTCTGCCGGGGACGCCCTATTACATCGCCTCGGGCTTCGCGACGGGGATGGCGATTTCCTTCACGCCGTTCGTCGGGTTTCACCTGATGCTCGGCGGGCTGATCACCTGGATGCTGGGCGGCTCTCTGGTCGCCATGGCGCTGGCGGCGGTGTTGTCGGGCAATCCCTGGACCTATCCCTTCATCTGGATCGCTTGTTACAAGATCGGGCAGGCCATTCTCGGGCATCACGACGCGCGGTCGGCGACCGGCGAGTTGCTCCACCAGCAATTCACCTTTTCGGATCTGCTGCACAAGCCGATGGAACTGCTTCTGCCGATGCTGGTCGGCTGCGTGCCGCTGGTGATTATCGTGTGGACCGGCACCTATTACGTCGTGTCGCGCATTGTGAAAAACAGCAAGGAAAAGCGTAAAGAGCGCATCGGGCGGCATGCGCAAAGCAAATCCCATAAAAAAGCAGCCGATTAAATTATCCATAAGATTAAAAACAAATGTTGAGGGCGGCGCAGCCCTAGGGCTATGGTCAGGTATGATTCTCGGTATCGGTACAGATTTGACGCGTATAGAGCGCATTGAAGAGACGCTGCAAAAGCATGGCACAAGGTTCGTGCAGCGTTGTTTCGGCATGGAAGAGACTGAAAAGATTGAAAAAGCCGCCGCCACCGCGCCGCATTTGCGCGCCGCCGGATATGCCAAACGCTGGGCAGCCAAGGAAGCCTGCGCCAAAGCCTTGGGGCTCGGCATCAGCAATGATATATATTTAAAGGACATTATCGTGGTCAACAGTCCGGACGGCCAGCCGCAACTGGTTCTCTCCGGCGGGGCGAAAGACCGTTTGACCGCCATAACGCCGCAGGGTATGACCGCACGCATAGATGTGAGTTTGACGGACGAGGCTTTGGGAGAAAAGGCCGCAGGGGGCATGGCGCTTGCGTTCGTCGTTATTTCCGCGGAGGCGGCAGGATAGACATGAATAGCGAAGAGAAAAGGAAAGATATGGAACAGGCCGTTGCAGAAGATCAAAACAAGAAAGTCGACGTCGCGCCGGATGAAGGGGAAGAAAACGATATTTACGAACTCTTCAAGGCGATACTTGTCGCGGCGGTGATCGCGCTTTTGGTCAGGTCGTTCCTGTTTGAGCCGTTCAACATTCCGTCCGGATCGCTTCTGCCGACACTGCAGATCGGCGACTATCTGTTCGTCGAGAAATACGCCTACGGCTACAGCGAATATTCCTTTCCGTTCGGCATCATAAACTTTAAAGGGCGCATCTGGGGCTCCGCGCCGAAGCGCGGCGAGATCGTCGTGTTCCGCCAGCCCAAGGAAGTCGGCATCGATTACATCAAGCGCGTGATCGGTTTGCCGGGCGACACGATCCAGATGAAGGACGGCAGGCTTTACATCAACGGCAAGATCGTGGAGCGCAGGTTTATCGATGAAGAATACATTCATGACGACGGCACGTCGTCCATGTACAAGCGCTACATCGAGACCCTGCCGAACGGCGTGAACCATTATACTTATGAGATATCCGACCATTCCTATTACGACAACACTCAGCTTTATAAAGTGCCGAAAGGTTACTATTTCATGATGGGCGATAATCGCGACCGTTCGCAGGACAGCCGCGATATGAATGATGTCGGTTTCGTCCCCGCGCAAAACCTGATCGGCAAGGCGGAGTTCGTCTTTTTTTCGACCGAGGGCATCGGCAACAAGTGCGATCGCACGGGCAATTTCGCTTTGGTGCGTTCGTTCGGCTGCAAGCTGATCGCCTGGCCGGAGGCTGTCCGCTACAGCCGTCTCTTCAAAAACGTGAACAAGATTTGACATGACGGGCGCGCTGTGCGGAAAAATAGGATACGATTTTTCCAACAGGGCCCTGCTGGAAACGGCACTGACGCACGCCAGTGCGCAGAAGAAAAGCGCGCGCAAGACGGCGGGTAACGCCAAAGACAACAACGAACGCCTCGAGTTTCTGGGCGACCGTGTGCTGGGGCTTGCCATCGCCGACCTGCTGATCGCAGCGTTTCCGGGAGAGGCGGAAGGCAGCCTCGCCAAGCGGCATACCAGTCTTGTGCAGCAGCAGGCGCTGGTCAGGGTCGCGCGCGAGATCGGCCTTGCGGAACATCTCAAGCTCTCCACCGGCGAGATGAAATCGGGCGGCCAGAAAAAAGACAAGATTCTTGCCGACGCCATGGAGGCGCTGATCGGCGCGATCTTCCTCGACGGCGGGTTCAAAGCGGCGCAGGATTTCGTGGCGCGGTTCTGGAAGCAGCCGCTCGAAGGGCAAGCGCGTCCGCCGGAAGATGCCAAATCACAGTTGCAGGAATGGGCGCAGGCGCGCGCTCTGCCATTGCCCGAGTATAAGACGCTCGGCAAGTCCGGCTCGGCGCACGCGCCGCAGTTCGAGATAGAAGTGGGCGTCAAAGGTCACGGCAAGACCAGCGCCGTTGCCGCCAGCAAGCGCGTCGCCGAAAAAGAGGCCGCGCTGAAAATGCTCCGCAAGGTCGGCGCGGTGGAATCATGAGCGAAGAAACCCGTCGTTGCGGATTTGTCAGCATCATCGGCGCGCCGAACGCGGGAAAATCGACGTTGATCAACCGCCTTGTCGGCGCGAAAGTTTCCATCGTCAGTCCCAAAGTGCAGACGACGCGCACCCGCGTGATGGGGATTGTCAATCAGGATGAAACGCAGATCATCTTTGTCGATACGCCCGGCATCTTCACGCCGCGCAAAAGGCTCGACCGCGCCATGGTGTCCGCG
This sequence comes from Pseudomonadota bacterium, assembly GCA_021805245.1. Classification (GTDB taxonomy): domain Bacteria; phylum Pseudomonadota; class Alphaproteobacteria; order Micavibrionales; family UBA2020; genus PALSA-926. Next base: position 3,789 of record JAJZFS010000026.1, read on the forward strand.
GCCTGGGCGGGCGCGGACGATGCGGAGGTTATTTTGCTGATCGTCGACGTCGCGCGCGGGAAGGTCAATTCCGAAAGCCGTGCGATTATCGAGAAATTGCAAAAGCAGCAGCGCAAGGTCGTTCTGGCGCTGAACAAGATCGACCTCGTCGAAAAGGAAAAGCTGCTCGCCCTTGCGGCGGAGATGCAGGCGACGGGCGTTTTCACCGATATTTACATGATTTCCGCCGTCACTGGCGACGGCGTGGACGCGCTGTTGAAGGACATTGCCGCGCGCATGCCCCAAGGCCCGTGGATGTTCGGCGAGGACCAGATTTCCGACATGCCCTTGCGTCTGCTCGCCGCCGAGATTACGCGCGAGAAGATATTCCTGCAGTTGAAAGAAGAATTGCCGTACGCTTCCACCGTCGAAACGGAAACATGGGAGGAGTTCGATAACGGCAGCGTCAAAATCAGTCAGGTCATTTACGTGATGCGCGACACGCAAAAGGCGATCATCCTCGGCAAGGGCGGATCGCGGATCAAGAAGATCGGCGAAGCCGCGCGCAAGGAACTGGAAGAGATTCTCGAACGCCGCGTGCATTTGAGCCTGTTCGTCAAAGTGCGCGAGAACTGGGCGGACGATCCGGAGCGTTACAGTGCCTGGGGGCTGGATTTCGGTGCCTGAAGGAGGTGTCGCGTGACAAAGACGATACACGGAAAAACGTATAACGGCCACGACATCGCCTGCGTCTTGCAGGATGCAGGCAAAGGAAAGATCGTCATTTTCTGCCATGATCTGTGCAGCACAAGTACGGGCGAGAACCGCTTTTTCGTGCGCGCGGCGCAAGCTCTGGCGGCGCAAGGCATATCCTCCCTGCGCTTTGATCAATTCGGCAGCGGAAATTCCGACGGGGATTTTTTCCAGTCGGGCTTTTATGACTGGGTCAAGACGATCTGCGCGATTGCCGACGATTATAGATCGCACGGCCACGCGGTCGCGCTGCTGGGGCAGGGCGTGGGCGCTGCGGCGGCGATCGCTGCGGCGGCGGAAAAGCCGTTTATCTCTGCGGTTGTCGCCTGCGCACCGCGTTTGCAGCTTGAAGATTTTCCCGCGCCGCCGGAAAGCCGCGTCGCGGAGAAGGGGCAGCAGGTGCAAGCACGGTTCTGGCAGGAAGCCTATACCGCGCGCGTGGCCGAAAAACTCGCGGCATTAAAAGCGCCTGTCTATATCATGCAGTGCATGGCGGACGAATATGCGGATGAAAAAAGCCGCAAGGCAATCGCGGAAAAAGCCGCGCCGCACCATGTCGTTGAAAGTTGGGAAGGCTACGCGCAAAGCGGGTGGACGGCCGAACAGGTGCAGCAGGTCATCGGCAAAGGCGCGGCGTTTCTGGCGCAACACTTTCCGGAACAGGTACAGGTGTCGCAGGCAACGGTACAGCAGCCGGCACAACAACGACCGGTACGACGGCAGCCGAGACCGCAGGAAGGGGCGCAGGAAGCCACGCCCGCGATGGGCAGCGACGACGTACAAAGGAAAATCCAGCAGATCCTCGACGAGGAAAGGCGGAAGCAAAAGCCGAAAAAACCCCCGTTCGACTACAAGAAGCATATGAACATGACGATTGTGACAGGCGGGCTTTGGCTGCCGGTATGGATTGCCATGTCGCTCCACCATGACTACAAGTGGCGGAAGGCACAGCGGGATAAAAAGCAGTGGCAAGAGGACGAAAGACGGGGCTGACGCAGGGGATATCTAGAACTATAAATAATATCAAGTAGTTATGTACCATATCGGGCTGTGGGAGTATTTCTGTTGACTATACATAAATATGGATATACAATCCATCGCATTAGAATTGTTTAGTATTTACGAAGGCGGAATCCATGGATGGGGTCGGCAAGCCAACGCACATCACGATAGAACCTGATGCCGATGTCGTTATCCGCAAGGGAACGGCAACCGTCGAGTTGCGCGCCGATGGCAGCATCTATGTCAATGGCCGGAAAGTCGCCGAGGGCAATGTGAACGACAATGTGATCTCTCCTTCCGTGGAGACGCCCGTTGTAGTTGCGCCCAAGACGGAAACGGATACGGCACCGCAGCCGGAGGTTACGCCACGGACTGAAACGGAAAAAGTCGAGATAGATCCGGCGGTTCGCCGTAAAGAATTGATCAAAGAAGCCATGAAGGCCGGAAAAAGCGGTGCCGAGTTGATGCAGTATGTGGAGGAAATGCTCCAGCAGGAAACGATGCAGCGGGATTTGGGCATTACGCCTGCACCGGTCACGCAGCCGGTCATACCTGTGATTACGCCGTTGCCTATTGCAAAACAGCCCGCGGAGGAGGAACAGACTCCTGTGCAACAGCCGGTCACAGGCCTGCAGATAGGACAGACGGTCGACGACAAAGGCGTTTTTATCGGCACGTGGGAGCCGCGTGACAAGAAAGGCAAGAGCCTTGGAAAAATTTTCAACGTCTATGCCGCGCCGGAAGACCTGACGAACGACGACGATGAAAAGCTGATGCTGACCTTTAACGACGCGGCGAAGCACGTCGCAGCCATGAAAGACTGGCACAGCCATGATGGCGGCGACTATGCCAGTGAAGATGCGCTGCTGAAGGCTCTGAAGAAAGACACCTACAAGGGTGAGTGGTTCATTCCGCCGCTGGAGATCATGGCGACGCGGGATCCCGCGGGAGAATTCAACAAGCTGGGTATGCTCACGGTTGCCCGCAACGTCGGCGCCCTTGCGGACACGTTTGAAAAGCTCGACGGCGTCCCGACCTCGCAGATGTACTGGACCTCCACCGAAACCCCCACGGATCCCGATTACGTGCAATACGTGGACGTGTCGGACGACAGGGGTGCGCGCAAGCTCGTCAATTACATGGGGCGGGATCTCAATAAGCTGGCCACGCGTCTCGTGCGGCTGGAACCGCGGAGCTAAACTTTCGCGGCTAGAGCTTTGCGCCTGAAATTTTCCGCTTTCCCCCTAAAACAGAGCACTTTATTTATAGTGATTCGATGCTATATTCAGTCTTGGAATTGAATATATCGTTATGTAATTACGGAAGGGTGCGTCAATGAGCTGGACGGATGAGCGGATCGCTCTGCTTAAGAAGATGTGGAAGGAAGGCAAAAGCGCCGCCGATATCGCCAAGACCCTTGGTAAAGGCGTCACGCGCAACGCCGTGATCGGCAAGGCGCACCGCCTGAAGCTCTCCGGCCGCGTCTCGCCGATCGCGTCACGCTCCACGCCGCGGCCCTCGACGCGGTCGATCTGCGGGCGAGCGATCGCGTCGTGTCCGTCCACGCCTGTGGCGCCCTGACCGACGCCGTCATCGAACGCG
>JAJZFS010000026.1:7134-9923 GCA_021805245.1 Pseudomonadota bacterium
AACGCCGTGATCGGCAAGGCGCACCGCATGGGGCTTTCCAACCGGCCGTCGCCGATCAAGAAGACCGGCGCCGCCGCAAAAGTCGTTCCGCAAAAAAGTGCCGCCAAAAAGAAAGAGCCGGCGAAAGCCGCGCCGCAAAAAACCAAGGCCGCATCCAAAAAGACGGCCGCGCCCGTCGTCGTTTCCGGCGTGAAGAACAATCCGCTGTCCCGTACCGAACTGGCCGAGCCGCACAAGATCGAGAAAGAGGAGGTTCCGCCGGGTGGCGGCGTCGCGCTGATCGATCTGACCGAGCGCATGTGCCGCTGGCCGATCGGCGATCCGCGTGAAGACGATTTTACGTTCTGCGGCCGCGGCATTCGTCCCGGCACGCCCTATTGCCCCGATCATGCGGGCATGGCCTACCAGTCTTCCAGCCGCATGCGCGCTGCCGCCGCGGCCGAAGAGAAGGAAGCCAAGGATGTGCAGGTCGATGATGATGTCGTCGAGGATGATGACGCCGACGAAGTCGTCGAAGTGAGCTGATTTAAACGGCTTTTTTCTTCGCGAAAATCAGGTTTGTTTCCGCAAACGCTTCGGGCGTGCCGACATGGTGCCATTCGCCGTCGTGCAGCACGGCCGCGAGCCTTCCCGCCTTTTCCGCCTTGTGGAACAGTTGCAGAAAACCCGATTTTCCGTCCGGCGTATTGTCGAACAGGCGCGGGTGCACGATGCGCGGCCCCGCAAAAATAGTGTTGGCCTTATGCGTGTCTTTGGCGAAGACGGGCCTGTCGGAGCCTTCAGCGAGATAATAGTCGCCGTGGCCCGCGTAGGCCGGAATGTCCGCCGCTTCATGCAGGAGGATCAGCACGTCCATTGTCGCGTCGTCCCATTTATCCGCCATGATTTGTAATGTCGGCGCGCGCCCGTTGGTCCAGAGGACGTCGGCATTGAGGACATAGAACGGTTCGCCGCCGAAAAATACCAGATTCTTTTTCACGCCGCCGGCGGTATCGAGCAATTCTGGTTCGTGACTGATGGTGATGTACGGATGCTTGCGGTTTTTCAGATGCGCGGCAATCATGTGGCCGAGATAATGCGTGTTGACCACGACATCTTCCACGCCCGCCTCAACGAGCGCATCGAGCGCGCGGTCGAGCATCGTCTTGCCGTCCACCACCAGCAGCGGTTTGGGGCAGTTATCGGTCAGCGGACGCATCCGCTGGCCCATTCCGGCGGCAAGGACAAAAGCTTTTTTCGGGTATGTCGACATCTATGATCAAATCCTCTCTTTACCGTTCTATCACAATAATCCTTTTATCGCAGACGTTCTTCCCAAGTTCCATGCGGTCTGAGCATCATTTCCCGCGCTTCTTCTTTTGACTTATGAAAATATATTTCAATATCCAGCCGGTCTCTGGGCAAAAGTGTGCCGAGCCTTTCCGGCCACTCGACGAGGCAAACGCCATCGCGCCGCGCATCATCCCATCCTAATTCCAGAATATCCAGCTCTTTTTCTTCCAGACGGTAAAGATCGAAGTGATAGACGGAAAAAGCGGGAAAATCATACACCTGCACCAAAGTGAAAGTCGGGCTGGGCACCTCCACGTCGCTGCCTGCCAGCATGCGGATCAGGGTGCGCGTGAAGGCGGTTTTGCCCGCGCCGAGGTCGCCTTTGAGCGTCAGCACGTCGCCGCGTTTCAGTAGCGGCCCAAGACGCGCGGCAAGGCCCGTCAATGCGGCTTCATTTTCAATTATAAGTGTTTCAGGACCCATGTTTCTGATACTCTGCCTCCATTCAAGTTAAATAGGAATTGGGATGACGTCAAAGCACTATTCGACGGATGTGGTGATTGTCGGCGCGGGGCCTACGGGGCTGTTCGCGGTGTTCGAGTGCGGCATGCTCAAGATGAAATGCCACGTGATCGACAGCCTCGCGCATATCGGCGGGCAACTGACGGCGCTTTACCCTGAAAAGCCGATCTATGACATTCCGGGCTTTCCGATGATCCTCGCGGGTGATCTGGTGACGCATCTCGAAGATCAGGCCAAACCGTTCGACCCTGTTTATCACTTGAACCAGCAGGTATCGGATTTAAAACCTCTCGCCGGCGGACGTTTCGACGTGACGACGGCAAGCGGCATCGTCATCAACTGCGCGGCTGTGGTAATCGCGGCGGGCGCGGGCGCGTTCGGTCCCAACCGGCCACCGCTGGAAGGTTTGGAGGCTTTCGAGGAAAAATCCGTTTTTTACATGGTGCGGCGGCGCGCCGACTTTGCGGACAAGACGGTGATGATCGCGGGCGGCGGCGACAGCGCGGTCGATTGGGCGATTTCACTATCCGACGTGGCCAAGAAAATTTATTTCGTCCACCGCCGCGACAAGTTCCGCGCCGCGCCGGAGAGTGTGGACAAGTTGCGCAAGATCGCCGAGGGCGGAAAAGTCGAAATGGTCATTCCCTATCAATTGCATGCGCTCGCCGGAGAAGGCGGCGTTTTGTCGGCAGTCGAACTGGCCGATCTAGACGGAAATAAAAAGATGCTGGTGGTGGATGCGCTGCTGCCGATGTTCGGCATCGTGCCGCAACTGGGCGCGCTGAGCGATTGGGGCATCACCATTGAGCAACACCATATTCCTGTCGATCCCGCGACCCAGCAGACCAATGTTGCCGGCGTTTTCGCCGTCGGCGACGTCGCCACTTATCCCAACAAACTGAAACTCATCCTCACCGGATTTTCCGAGGCGGCGATGGCGGCGCATGCCATCCATCCGCGCGTCTTTCCGGGCGCGGAAGTGCATTTTGTTTATT
>JAJZFS010000002.1:0-11971 GCA_021805245.1 Pseudomonadota bacterium
TGGCGAAATAATGATCCGCTCGGATTTGAAGAGGCCTTGCATTTCGAGCGCCGCTGCTTCGTCGGCAAGGTGTTTTAAAATAGGCTTTGTCATGGCTTTTGGTGTAGCATATAAATTCAGGAAATAACACGCACTTATATTTTACGGAATATCCACATGCGTATAGAGAATTTTGCTGTTAAATTTCGTGAGAAAATAAACGAACTCCAGGCGGAATTTGAAAAAGTTGCGGAAGAGCGGCGCAAGAAATTCCGCTACCATCTGGAGCAGGGCAAGGTCGTGTTCGAGCACGCGACCGTGTTGCGCCACCGTTTAGCACGGATGAAGCTGTCTAAATTCCTGATCGATTCCAAACTCGGCGCTTTTGTCACTGCGCCAGTGATTTACAGTCTGATTATCCCAATTGCAATGTTGGATTTATTCATGACCGTTTACCAGCATATCAATTTTCGCGTCTACCGCATTCCACGGGTGAAGCGCTCCGATTACGTGGTCATGGACCGGCAATATCTCGCCTACCTCAATATCATCCAGAAGGTGAACTGCATCTACTGCGAATATGCCAACGGCGTCATCGCCTATGCGCGCGAGATCGCCAGCCGTACCGAGCAGTTCTGGTGCCCGATCAAGCACGCCCGCAAGGTGATGGAAACGCACAAGCGCTATGGCGAGTTCCTGGAATACGGTGACGGCGAAAACTTCGGGCCGAAATACCGCTCTCAGCGCGAGAAGTGCCGCATTTCCGATACGCCTTTACCTGATGCGGCGAACGACGAAACGGTGCCCGCGGCTTGAAATCAGTCTTCTTCGCCTTCGCAAAGGCTTTCGGCATGTTGGCCGTATTTCGCGCCGATATGCTTTTCGCCGCGGGATTCCGCGAGCAGCATTTGTCTGTGGCGTTCCGCGGCGGCAGTTTTTTTCTCGGGCGTCAGGCTGTCATGGCAATGCGGGCAGGCGACGCCTTCAATATACTTCGGGCTTTTTCTGTCTTCCGCATTGATTGGCAGGCGGCATGACGGGCAGAGCTCGTAAGACCCCAATTCCAGCCCGTGCTTGACTGTCACCCTCCGGTCGAAGACGAAGCATTCGCCCTGCCACAGGCTTTCTTCCGCCGGCACGGTTTCGAGATATTTCAGGATGCCACCCCTCAGGTGATAGACCTCCTCGAAGCCGAGTTTCTTCATGTAGGCCGAGGCCTTCTCGCAGCGGATGCCGCCCGTACAGAACATGGCGACCTTTTTGTGCTTCTGGTTGTCGAGATTGCGCTGCACGTAAGAAGGAAATTCGCGGAAGCTTTGCGTTGCGGGGCTGACCGCGCCCCTGAACGTGCCGACGGCGACTTCGTAATCGTTCCGCGTGTCGATCAGGATGGTGTCCGGATCCGAGATGATGTCGTTCCACTCATGTGGATCGACATAAACGCCGACGGTTTCGTTCGGATTGACTTCCGGCAGGCCGATGGTGACGATCTCTTTCTTGATCCGCACCTTCATGCGGTGGAACGGCACGCCGTCGGCGTGCGACTCCTTGTGGTCGAGGGTTTTCAGCGCGGGATAAGACCGCAAAAAAGCGAGGAGGGCATCGATGCCCTGCCGCGTGCCGGCGACAGTGCCGTTGATGCCTTCCGACGCCAGCAACAGCGTTCCGCAGATGTCGTTTTTCGCGCAGGCGTCCGCAATGGCCGTGCGCAGGGCTTCGAGGCCGGAGAGCGGCGCGAACTTATACAGGGCTGCGACAACGTATCTTTCACTATGGTGAGCCATGTGCGGTTTATATCCCGTACGGCGGGCGGGAATCAATGATTTTTAGCTTGGGCGGCCTAGGCCTTATCTTTGCCAACGACATGGAGGTTGTTCCGGACAAGTTCGCGGCGGTAGGTGGCAACATACTGCATGAATTTATCTGACGGCAGCGGGCGGCTGTACTGGAAGCCCTGCGCTTCATCGCAGCCCTGGTCCTTGAGAAAGGCAAGGTGATAGGCCGTTTCCACACCCTCGGCCACGACTTTCACGCCGAGGCTGTGGCCGAGCGTGATGATGGTCTTGACGATGGCGGCGTCTTCGTCGTTGATCAGCGCGTTGCGGATGAAGGACGGGTCGATCTTCAGGCGGTCGGCGTGGAAGGCGCGCAGCGCCGAGAGCGAAGAATAGCCCGTGCCGAAGTCATCGACGGCGATCCGCACGCCCAGTTCGTGCAACTGGCCGAGCGTTTCTACGGACGTATTTATGTCTTCCATGAAGACGCTTTCTGTGATCTCGAGTTCGAGCAGATGCGCATCGAAGCCTGTTTCCTGCAGGATGCGCGAAATGGCGTTGACGATGTCGCCATGATGGAATTGCACTGAGGTGATGTTCACGGCGACCGAGAGCACGGGGCCGCCGTTCCCCTGCCATGATTTTGCGGTTTCGCAGGCGTGGCGCAGCACCCACTCGCCGAGGGGGATGATCAGTCCGGTCTGTTCGGCGACATGAACGAACTCTTCCAGCGGCACGAGATGGCTGCCTTCCGCGCTGTTGTCGGGCTGCTGCCAGCGCAACAGCGCTTCGGCGCCGACGACGGCGTCCGTGGCGAGATCAAACTGCGGGTGGAAATAAAGCTGCAACTGGTCGTTTTGCAGGGCTTCGCGCAAGTCGCTGAGCAGGCGGAAGCGCTTGTGTACGGCCATATCGAGATCGTCGGAATAATAGCGCACCGTGTCATGGCCGTCGTCTTTGGCGCGGCTGAGGGCGATGTCGGCGTTTTTCATGAGCGTGCGTGAATCATGACCGTCGTACGGCGCCGTAGCCACGCCGACGGAGACGCGAACTTTGAATTCTTCCTGCAGAATGTTGACCGGCGTTTCCAGCGCGTTCAGGAACTGTTCCAGCGTGGCGGATCCGTCATTGTCGGCATAGTCGAGTAAGTTCATGACGGCAAATGAATCCGCGCTGAGGCGCGCCACGACGGCATCTGGCGGCGCGGCGCCGAGCAGGCGCCTGCCGACGGCCTCCAGAAACCGGTCGCCGATTTCGTGGCCCATGGTGTTATTGAGCTCCCTAAAGTGGTCGATGTCAATCAGGAACACGCTAAGCCGCCTGTCTTCGCCTTTCACCTTGCGCTTAAGGGCTTCCTCAAGGTTGTCCATGAAGAGCGTTCTGTTTGGCAGGCCGGTGAGTGTATCGTAATAGGCGAGGCGGTGGATGCGCTCTTCCGTCTGGCGTTCCATCTGTTTTATGTTCCAGGCGTTTTTGCGGATCAGCCCGTTGGCGATGCGCAAGGTGACGCCGATCTCGTCGCGGCCCTCTTTCCCCGCGCCGAGGATGTCAGGTTCTTTGGGGTTTTTCGCTGCGCTGAGGAGGTTTTTGCGCAACGTCAGTATGGGTTCGAGCAGCCACTGCCCGAGGACGAACATGAGAATGCTGGTCACCAGCCCTGCCATGAGGATGAAGGCGACTATGGATCTTTGCACGTAATGCTTGATGATCGGCGGAATGTTCGAAGAATCGATCGTGACGACAATGTTGAACGGACTGTTTATATCGGATGGCGTGTAGAGGACTTCATACCTGCTTTTGTCGGCGGTCCAGTAGGCTGACAGGCCGTGTTGCGGCGGCAGCGTTGTTTCTTCTCCGTAGGATATGATCTGGTTGCCGTCGAGGCCGTACAAGGTCAGACCGCGGACGGGGCTTGTGGCTATAATGCGGTCGGCCGACTTGCTGCTCAGCGGTATGTCGCCCTGTTGCAGCAGGGCGGGCGTGATTTTTGTGAGATGCTGCATGAGCGCGGTGCGGGCGACGGCTCTGAGCTGCGCGAGCCGTGCCATTTGAAAATTCTGTTTGGAATAATAAAGGGCGATACCCTGAATAAGAAAGATGACGGCGAAAACAGTCAGTGTGATGCGCCAGCTGATGCGGCTGCGCCATACACGGGGCGCGGCTCCGCTCTGCAACTCGGGATCCTCTGATCCCTCCGCTGCCTTGTCGCGAAAAAGAGGTATTCGCCATTCAGACATTTTCTTTTTCACAGCCTGGCCCCGCAGATCCCCGTACGCGCTGCTCGAAAAGCACCACCTGATTTTATTGTAATCCCTTTTATTGAATTATTTATTAACAACTGAATAATGTTCAAAACAATGCCCACAAAAATTAATGTTTTATTTACCTTATCAGAATAAAAGTCCGTTGTTTCTCAAGCGCATATTATGGCTTGCCGACGGGCTTGCGGGCAAATCATGTGGATTTATTGCGGCGGTGATGTTAACCTTTACGAATTGAATACTTCGGTTATTTCTTCAGGAACGGTAGGCGAGAGTATAAGTAAAGATGGATAGTGACCCGTTTTCCGGTTCTTCTGCCAGTCGGCTGAAATCCCCCGACCAACTGGGCCCCTCTTTCAGAAAAAAGGCCGTTTTAAAAACACGCACCAAGCTTTTGGGCATTTTCATCCTGATGTTTCTCGGGCTGTTCTATTCCACGATGATTATTGTCAATCAGACCCGGGCCAGCACCAAGTCGATCGAAAGCCAAAGCCAGATCATGGCCAATCAGGCGGTCTTGTCCAATGCCATCAGTTGTTTCGGCGCGGTTAAATTCTGGTTTGCAGTTCTGGACAACGGGTTGCGCCAGACGCCCGTCAAACTGCCCGATCAAAGCGCCGAACATGGCGTGAAGTGCAATCTCAACAGGTTCGGCGATTACCTGAAGAGCCTCGAGGCTTTTTCGCATCGGGGCACCGATATCGAGAACAACTACAATCAGATGCGCGACCTGCCGCGTGTGGCGATGAAAGACTATATCAGCGGAAACGCCGCAAAAGGCAAACAGACGATGGACAAGGCCTATGACAAGATCTCGGCCATCGACCAGGATCTGGCGGAGATCGCTTACAATATCAATCAGGATTCATCGCAACTGTCCGCTCATGCCTTTTCGGAATCCGAGCGCTTCCGCAAGTTTCCGTTCCTGTTTCTTATTTTCGGCATCGCGGGCATCCTCATGATCAATGCCGTAATCTTTTTCAACATCTTCAAACCGATGGAAAATATCATCTCGACGATGGTCGACGCCAGCCAGAATCCGCATCACACCGAAAATTATATTATCAAGCATGACGGCGGCGCGGACGAAGTCGGGGAAGTCATCCTTGCCCTGAACAGTCTTTTGCTGCAGGTGCATGAAGGTTTCCGGCGCGCAGAAGATGCGGAACAGCAAAGCACCGCTGCCGCGCGGCAGCTGGATGCCATCTTCAACAGCGTGGCGGACGGATTGATCACGGTTAACACGGAAGGCGAGATCGTGGCCTTCAACAAGAGCGCCTGCAGCATTTTTGGCTATGACAGACAGGTCATCCGCAGCAAGAAGATCGGCGACTTTTTACAGCCGAACACGGCAATACAATACATGCAGGATCTTCAGGACTTCATTAACGGCGGTGTCAGCAACTCCGTTGACGCGGGGCCGCAGGAGATTACGGGCGTGAGATCGGACGGCAGCGAATTCCCGATAGAACTTTCGGTTACGAGCGTGCAGCGTGAAGACGGGCATCCGGTTTTCGTCAACGTCATCCGCGATATTGCCTACCGCAAGGATCTCGAGCGTCAACTGGTGCAGGCGCAGAAGATGGAGGCGCTGGGCAGCCTCTCCAGCGGCATTGCGCACGAAATCAATACGCCGACGCAATATGTGCGCGATAATCTGAAGTTCCTGAACGACGCGTTTCAGGCCTACGACGGGTTTTACAAGGATATCATCGATGTCAAGGCGGGATTGCCCGCGCCCGCGCAAGAGAGTATCGACAAAATCACCGTAAATCAGGACATTGGATTTTTCCACGACGAGGCGCCTCAGGCGTTGGAGCAGTCCCTGGAGGGCGTCGGGCGGATCATTGAAATTGTCGGCGCCATTCGCGGCTTCAGCTATCCCGCCACCGAGGACGTCGTTTATATCGACCTTAACGAGGCGCTGAAGAACACGGTCATCGTTTCGCGCAACCAGTGGAAGCCTTTCACGGAAATACACATGGAGTTTGATAAAAGCCTGCCTCCCGTTCCTTGCATCCCGGGCAAGCTGACGCAGGTGATTTTGAATCTGATTGTCAATGCGACGCATGCCATTGAAGAGAAAACAGGCGATACGCCCGATCCGGATAACAATGCGATTACCATTTCAACCTCGGCAACCCAAAAGAAAGTGACGATCCGCGTTGCGGACACGGGGAGCGGCATCGCGAAAGAGAATATGAGCAAGATTTTCAACCCGTTCTTCACCACCAAGGAAGTGGGCAAGGGCACGGGGCAGGGGTTGTCGATCTCCTACGACATCGTCGTCAAAAAGCATGGCGGATCGCTGTCAGTCGAGTCGGAGCCTGGCAAGGGAACAACCTTCACCATTGAACTGCCGATGGAAGTCGCGAACGCGAAGCCGATGCAAAAGCCCAGAAAATCCACGGTATAACGGGATTGCCGAGATGAAACCGTCCGTTCTTTTTGTAGACGATAACGAGAATATCCTGCAGGGATTGCGGCGCAACTTGCGCTCTGTTCATCGCGAATGGGATATGCGCTTTGCCACAAACGGCGCCGAAGCCCTGAAGCTCATGGACGAGACGCCTGTCGATGTCGTCGTCTCCGACATTCGCATGCCCGTGAAGGACGGCGTCGCGCTCCTGACGGAAGCGCGCCAGAGACACGGGCAAAGCATCCGCCTTGTGCTGTCCGGACAATGCGACGAAAAGGACATTGCGCCACTGCTGGAAGTCAGTCATCAGTATCTGGCCAAGCCGATGGACACCGAAGTCATTATTGCCACGATCAAGTCTATTCTGGAAGCGCAGTGCCATCTGCAGGATGCCGGTTTGAAAAAGTTCATTACGGGGCTTGCGTCGCTGCCGTCGTTGCCGTCTTTATATGCGGATATAACGACGGAGCTGCGCGGGGCACGTCCGTCTGCGCAGATGGTCGAGCAGTTTTTGCTGCGCGACATCAGTCTCGTTGCTAAAATTTTCCAGATTTTGAACTCGTCCTATTTCGGCGTAAACGGGGACATCAACACCGTTTCCTTTATTTGGGAGGCTTTGGGCATAGAGCGGATGAAGGCGCTGATGTTGGGCGGTCATATCGCCTTGCAACCGGACAAAACTTTGGAGAATGATCCGTTTATTGCAGAACTGTGGAACATGAGCCTGATGACGGCGCGCATCGCGCGCCTGATCGCCAAAGCTGAAGATCTGCCGAAAAAAGCTTATGATAAAGTCTGGGTGGCGGGATTGTTGCACGCCATAGGCGCGGTCGCTCTATATGAATACCAGCGCGAGAAATCGGGAACGGTCGATAGCGCGGGCTTGCTTGATGCCGCGCGGCCCGCGGATTCATATGTTGACGCGGGCATGTTTCTGGCCGTGTTGTGGGGCTTGCCCCATGATATACGGCATGTCATCCGCTGGCATGCCGCGCCGGAAAAAGCGGATGACGGCGGCGATAAAAATGTTCTGGCGATCGTCCATGTCGCCCGCGCGTTTGCCCTGGCAAGAGAAGATTCAGCCAAGGCGGAAGAGGATTATCTGCACATCGATTTTCTGGAGCAAATGGGCGTGTCTGAAAAACTCGCACGCTGGAAGACTGTTGCGGACACGATCTAATCAGGTTTTATGAAGGATCAAAACGTCCAGCCCTTGAGCGTGGGGCGGGTCCTGATCTCGTTTTTGTCAAGCTCGTGCCATTGTTGCAGCTTGTCGACGAGACCGCGGCTCTCGAGATAGGACATGTTCAGAAACGACTTTTGTGTTTCAAGATCGTCCGCTTGCACCAATGCCTGCGCCACGTGCAGCAGCGTCGTCAGATCGGCACCTTTGCGCTGCTCCGGTGACTTGTCCGGCGTTTGGGCATAGCTTACGGCGGTGCAGGCCGTCTCCGGGAATCCCCATAGCCCGAGGAAATAAGCACCGATGACTTCGTGGGTTCCGCCAAAAGTTTTCTTTTCCAACTGTGCTTGCTGTGTTGGAGATTTGAATTCCGGTGTCAGTTTGGCATAGGCTTCCGGCAGACTGTAGGCGAGGATGATCGTACCCACGTTGCCCAGCATGCCTGTCGTATAGGCGATGTTTTTGAGCGGGTCTGACAGTTTCTCGGCTTCTGCCAGCGCCTCGAGCAGGAGGGCTGCATGCAGGCTTTGCTCGTATATTTTCGAGAGAAAAGCGTAATTCGGATGGTTGGGCTCAATTGTGTGGAAGTGCGTGTCTTCGTCGAAAAGATAGTTGATCGTGCCGGGCCCCATGCTCTGCGCGGCCTTGAAGGGATGAACGCCGGCTTTGTTGACGCCAAAGTAAGTCGAGTTCAGGCTTTGCAGCATTTTCGCCGTCAGGCCCGGGTCCTGTGCGATGTAAGTGCCCATTTTGTCAAGATCGGCGCTGGAGCCTTCGCGTTCCTTTTTGAAGGCTGCGTAGATGTGCGGCGCGCAGGGCAGCTTTGAGATGCCGGAAACAAGCTTGATGAGTTTTTCGTCGGAGACCCTTTCCCGCAGCATAAGCAGGCGGTCGACGGTGCTTTTCAGCTTTTCGATGTCGAAGGGCTTCGAGAAGAACTGGTGGCTGGTGCGGAGCAGGATGGAAATGTCGTCGCTGCGCGAGCCGCCGCCCGAAAGCACGAGGCGCGTCGTTTGCGGATAAAGGTTTTGCACTTCCTTCAGCAATTCGGTTCCGCGCATGCCGGGCATGTTCGTGTCGGAAACGATAATGTCTATGGGGGTGGTTTCCATGAGTCGCAGGGTTTCTTTGCCGCCGATGGAATAGTGGATGTCCCATTCGTTTTCGAGGCTGCGCAGAGATCGGCGGAAGCCCTGGAGGATGTTGTTTTGGTCGTCCACGAAGACGATGGAAGGTTTCACATTCACTTTTTAGACCTTTTCTTTAGCTTACCCCTAGAATCAATATTATATGCCTTATGCGGTTCGTTTCCAAATCCTGTGGTACGCGCGCGTGGGAGAATCGTCCCAGACACGGACGCGGATGGGGTTTCATACTTTCATAAGAAACATCTGTGTGTCCAATTAAATGATGATATATCAATGTGTTATAAAAAATCTATAGCTTTCACATATTTTTAAAATAATTCATTTAAAATCCAATATAGTCAACATGCATGGGTTCAATGCAGGGGGAAGGCGGACATTCTTGGGCGGGACTAACCAACAGAACGCAGAGGTTTTAAGCCCCGCGCTTCAGGGGAAGGACGCGCTTGCGCATATATGGGCGGGGTGGGCCGGTTTGCGCGTGGTTCTGATGGTGTTCGGCATCGTTTTCCTGATACAGGGCATCGTCGCTTATAACATGCTCCAAACCTATGCTGTGGAGCAATTGGCGGGTTTGCGTGACGTCGCACAGGCCGCGCTCGTGCCGGTGGTCAACGATATAGGCGAAGAAAAGCCGGCCGCCGTCAAACAGAATGTGTCCAAGCTGTTGCACCATACGGTGATCAGGGGATTTGCCATTTACGGCATGACGGACGACGCGCTGCTACACAAGTATGGCGAATTGCCCGGCCTGCGTCCCGTGAAAGGTATGCGCTATCCCAAAACTTTCTATGCGAAGGACGGGCTCCTTTATGATGTGATATATACGCCGAGCGAGATCGGCCAGCCCTACAATGTCGCCGTCAGGCTGGACGCTGCAGGCGTATCACAGCAAATGACGGCATACGGCTGGCGGGCGCTGGCGATCATTCTTCTCTTGTCCGCACTCATTACCAGCGTCCTGATGGTTGCGATGAACCAGTTGCTGCTTGCGCCGCTGCTGCGGAGAAACGACCAGCTGCTCGAAAAAATGCACCTGCAGGCCGAGAACAAAATTCACAGGCTCGCCTATTTCGACAGCCTGACAGGCCTGCCGAACCGGACGTATTTTCTGGAGAACCTCGACAAGAGCATCGAACAGAAAGCCTACGGAGAGGATGGCGTTATTGCCGTTCTGTCCGTGGATATCGACCATTTCAAGGATATTAACGATTCTCTGGGGCACGAAGTCGGGGATAAGCTTCTGGAAGTGGTCGGTACGCGGCTGGTCAAAGCCTTACCGGCGGAGGCGGTTGTCGCCCGTTTAAGCGCCGACGAGTTCGCTCTGATGATGCCCATGGCGCCCGAGGCCGATATTTCCATTCTATCCGATCAGGTTTTCGCATCGATACAAGATCCGGTCGAAATCATGCAGGAAAGTTTCCTGACGCGGGTTTCGGTGGGGGTTTCCTGTTATCCGCAAGACGGTGATACGGCGCGCGAGGTATTGAAAAATGCCGATATTGCGCTCAGTCGCGCAAAAAATGAAGGGCGCGGAACCGTGCGCCATTACTCGCAAGACTTCAGTGAAATCGTGCAACAGCGCGCGCAGCTGGTGCGCGATTTGCGCAAGGCGCTGGACGAGAAGCAGCTGCAGCTCTTTTACCACCCGCAATTCGATGTCAGAACCGGGGAGATCGTCGGCGCCGAGGCGCTGCTGCGATGGATCAGGCCAGCTAGCGGTCCGGGCGGGGGCAGCCAGTTCATCTCTCCCGCCGAGTTCATTCCGGTCGCGGAGCAGTCCGGTCTGATCGTGCCGATTGGCGAGTGGGTGCTGCGCCATGCCTGCGCGCGGACGAAAGCGTGGCAGGACGCGGGCGTGCCGCCGCTGCGCATGGCGGTTAACATTTCGGGCATCCAGTTTCACCGCGCGGATATCGTGCGCCTTGTGGAGGACGTGTTGGGCAAGACGAAACTGCCGCCGGAATGGCTGGAGCTGGAGCTGACGGAGAGCATCTTTATTGAAGACGCGCAGTCCGCCATCGACATCATGGACCAATTGCACCAGCTGGGTGTCCAGCTGGCAGTGGATGATTTCGGCACCGGCTATTCCTCTTTGAGCTACCTGCGCCAGTTCCCGATCGACCGTCTCAAGATCGACCAGTCTTTCGTCCGCGCGTCGCTGATGAACCTTAATGACCGCATGATCATCCGCGCCATCGTCAACCTCGGCCACAGCCTGAACCTCAAGATCATCGCCGAGGGCGTCGAGATGAAAGACCACGAGGACCTGCTGAAAGAGGAAGGCTGCGACGAAGTGCAAGGCTTCAAATACTCCAAGCCACTGCCGGAAGACAAATTCCTCGAATTCGTGAAAACCTACAACGAAAACCTCGCCAACAGCAAAAAAGTATGGATGGTGGAATGAGGCGTTTTGTACTCTGCGTGATGGCGCTTGCCTTTTTTCTTATCGATACAGCAGCGCATGCTAGGCATTCTCCTTTAAAACAGTCGCAGGCAGCGGCCAACACCTCGTTAAAACAGGCTTTGCGGACGTGGAATCGAAATAATAATGGAATTGAACACAACGTTACAAAATTCTATGACCTTAATAATGATGGTGTTCCAGAGGCCGTTGTTTATATTACAAATAATGATTTCTGTGGATCAGGTGGGGATGTCTTTTAGTGATACTTAAGCGGTATAAAGGTTCATGGCGGGTCATATCGCATACTTATATTACTCGCCCACCTATTAGGGTGTTACATTGGACTTCTCACGGATGGCACGATCTTGGTGTCATTGTCGCGGGTGGAGGCATTATAAACGGTTATGAAGCAGATTTACCTTTCAACGGAAAAAGCTACGCATACAACCCTACAATGCCACCTGCTAAACGCTTAAAGGGAAAATATGGAACTGTTCTAATTTCCCGAGCTGATGCGGATAAGGCGTTCGCGAAAAATCTGCATAAAAGACCTTGATCAAAACCTACTCCCCGTAAGGCACCCAGATGTTCTTGATCTCGGTCGCGTGGCGGAGGAATTCTTCGCCTTCGGCTTGGTCGCGGTCGAGCCAGTTGCGCTGCTTGCCGTTGTTGACCCACGTGCGCTTGAGGTTGCCGACGGAGGATTTTTCCACCAGCGCGCTGCCTGAGGCGTCCGAGCCGAAATACCAGATGCCGTCCACTTCGTCGTGTTCGGCAAGGGTTTTGGTCAGGGTCGCGCGGT
>JAJZFS010000002.1:11981-38961 GCA_021805245.1 Pseudomonadota bacterium
TGACGATGTTGACCACGCCCGCGGGCACGTCCGAGGTGTCGAACACCTGATAGAAGTCGGTGGCCGAGAGTGGATATTTTTCCGACGGGATGATGACCGAACGGTTGCCCATCGCCATCGCGGGGGCGAAGAGCGAAACGAAGCCGAGCAGCGGCGCTTCATCCGGACATACGAGGCCGAGGATGCCGACGCTCTCCTTCATCGCCACGGCGACGAGGCGCGCGGGCGGCGTATGCACGTCGCCGTCATATTTGTCGGCGAAGGCGGCGTAGGTGAACATGCGGCGGATGGATTCGTCCACTTCCTTGCCAGCGGCGGCGGGCGTCGCGCCGGTCATTTCGACGAGGCGCTTTTTGAACTCGTCGCGGCGGGCGGAGAGATTTTCCGCGATGTAATAGAGGATCTGCGCGCGCAGGTGGTGCGCCGACTTGCTCCAGCCTTCGGCCTTCTTCGCGGCTTCGACGGCGTTGCGGACGTCCTTGCGGTTGCCTTCGCCGACCTGACCGATCAGCTTGCCGTCTTTGTTGATGACCGATAGGCTGTAGTTGCCGTCCGGACGCGCCTGCTTGCCGCCGATGTAGAGTTTTGCGGTGCGGTCGATGCCGGAAAGGCTTTCGATTGCAGCGGGAACGTGCTTCGCCGCGCTGCGCTTAGCGGGTGCGGCCTTATAAGCGGACAAGGATTTGATGAACTTCGGTTTGAGATAAGCGTACATGCCCTCGCGTCCGCCCTCGCGGCCGAAGCCGGATTCGCGGTAGCCGCCGAAGCCGCAGGCGGCGTCGAACATGTTGGTCGAGTTGATCCACACCACGCCCGCCTTCAGTTTCGGGGCGATGTCGAGCGCGAGGTTGACGTTTTCGCTCCAGATGCTGGCGGCGAGGCCGTAGCGCGTGTTGTTGGCGAGCAGAACCGCTTCTTCCGGCGTGCGGAAGGTGAGCACCGAAACCACGGGGCCGAAGATTTCCTCCTGCGCCACGGTTGCGGCGGGCTGGACGTTGGTCAGCATGGTCGGCGGATAGAAGTGGCCGTCCTTCGGGCAGGAATTTTTGCCGGGCTGCACCAGCGTCGCGCCTTCCTTGACGCCGAGCTTCACGAGGCCGTCGATCTTGTTCCATTGTTCTTCGCTGACGATCGCGCCCATGTCGATGGCCTTGTCGAGCGGTTGGCCGACGCGCAAATTCTTCATGCGCTCTTTCAGCTTGGCGATCATCTTGTCGGCGATGCCTTCCTGCAACAGCAGGCGCGAGCCCGCGCAGCAGACTTCGCCTTGATTGAGCCAGATGCCGTCCACCACGCCTTCGACGGCGCTGTCGAGGTCGGCGTTTTCAAACACGATGGTCGGGGATTTGCCGCCGAGTTCGAGCGTCAGGGCTTTGCCCGAGCCCGCCATGGCGGTGCGGATGATGCGACCGACTTCGGTCGAGCCGGTGAAGGCGATTTTGTCGATGTCCGGATGCTTGACGATTTCCGCGCCCGTGGAACCGTCGCCCTGCACGATGTTGACGACGCCCTGCGGCAGTCCCGCTTCCTGGCACAATTCGGCAAAGAGCATGGCAGTCAGCGGCGTGAATTCTGCGGGCTTGAGGACGACGGTGTTGCCGGCGGCGAGCGCGGGGGCGATTTTCCACGCCATCATCAGGAACGGGAAGTTCCACGGAATGACCTGACCGACGACGCCGTGGGCTTCATAGCTGGGGAATTCGGTGTCCAGCAGCTGCGCCCAGCCGGCGTGGTGGTAGAAGTGGCGGGCGGCGAGATTGACGTCGAGGTCGCGGGTTTCGCGGATCGGCTTGCCGTTGTCCATGCTTTCGACGACGGCGAGCAGGCGGGAATTTTTCTGGATCAGGCGGGCGAGGGCGTAGAGATATTTCGCACGCTCATAGCCGTCCAGCGCCTGCCACTTCTTTTGCGCCGTGCGCGCGGCCTTGACGGCGGTGTTGACGTCGGCCTTCGTGCCGGTAAGGATTTTTGCCAGCGTCTCCCCTGTGGCGGGGTTTTTGGTGGCGAACCATTTGCCCTTGGCGGCAACGACCCATTTGCCGTTGATGAAATGGCCGAACTTGTTGTGATGCTGCGCCAGCCAGTCCTTGGCGGTCATATCGCTCTCCGGCGCGGGGCCATATTCCATGGTTTCAAGAATTTCTGCGACTTTGCTTTGTGCGGACATTGTGAATTTTCCTTGTTGTTCTATTTCTTGGATTTTTTCTCTTGTTTATTTATGAACTTCCGGAAGCCGGACATAGCAGGAGAGTCTTGAGGGGTAATACCGGATACAAACATTTCTTGCCAAACTACCATTCCCTTACAGTTGCCAATCTCTGGAGTCCCCGCACATGCGCTTTGCCAGATACGTCCAGTTGATTTGTCTAGTAAGAATTGATCCGCACGAAATGATCCGAGCTGAACAACTTCAAAACGTGCAGGCTGATAGTTGTATGCTCCTATGCAGGCAGCAATCCCTATTAGTAAAATACCAATGTCTTTGATTGTCATGCTTTTAAACATTTTTACCCCACCGGATGCCTGTTGTTCGCCGAATAGCGGCCGGTGACGAAATGTTCGAGCTGGCGCTCGATGTCGGCGAGCAGCGAGGACGCGCCGATGCGGAAGAGGTCGGGCTGCAGCCAGTCGTTGCCGAGTTCCTCTTTCATCAAAAACTGGTAACTCATGACGTCTTTCGCCGTGGAGATGCCGCCTGCGGGCTTGTAGCCGACTTTGTAGCCGGTCTGGTCGAGATATTCGCGGATCATGCGCACCATGACCATGGAGACGTCGAGGTTGGCGTTGACGCTTTCCTTGCCGGTCGAGGTCTTGATGAAGTCGGAACCCGCCATCATCGCGACCATGCTGGCTTTGGCGACGTTGCGCATGGTGGCGAGTTCGCCCGTGGCGAGAATGGATTTCAAATGGGCGTCGCCGCAGGCTTCGCGGAAGGCTTTCACTTCCTCATAAAGCGCTTTCCAGTTGCCGGTCAGCACATGGCCGCGGGTGATGACGATGTCGATTTCTTTCGCGCCTTCGGAAACGGAAGCGCGGATTTCGGCAAGGCGTTGTTTCAAAGGCGAGAGGCCGTGCGGGAAACCTGCCGCCACTGCCGCGACTGGGATATTCGTTCCTTCCAGCGACTTTACGGCGGTCGGCACCATTTCGTGGTAAACGCAGACCGCGCCGGTGGTGAGGTTCAGGTCTTGGATGCCCAGCGCTTCGACCAGATCGCTCCGCAGCGGCTGGCGTGCCTTGGCGCAAAGGCGTTTTACGCGACCCGGCGTGTCGTCGCCGCTCAATGTGGTGAGGTCGATGCAGGAAAGGGCTTTGAGCAGCCATGCGGCCTGCCAGTCCTTCTTGACCGTGCGGCGGCCAAGCAGGGAGGATGTGCGGCGCTCGACGGCGCTGAGGTTGACCTGCAGGTTGTCGATCCAGTCGAGGTTCAATTCCGTGCCGGGGTTGCGTGCGTGGCCGTGCGCGTTGCTGGCGACCGGCAATTTCACGGGCAGATTGCTGACGGAGTGTTGGATAGTCATCTGTGGTTTGTTTTTGGCCATGCGGATACCTCGCTTTTGTCAAAAAACACTTTAAGTAAAAATAAAACTCAAAATACATTGAAAATAGCGGGGTTGCAATGTATATACGGTTTATACAGAAACAAGACGGAATATCTGGGCGTGGAGCCCTATAGTAATTATGGAATTTAAAGAAACTGTGACTTTCACGGATCTGGGCTTAAGCGAGCCGGTCCTCAGGGCAATTAAAGACGTCGGATACGAACATCCTACACCCATTCAGGAACAAGCCATCCCTATCGTATTGATGTGTAGGGATGTTTTAGGCCTTGCGCAGACGGGCACGGGCAAAACGGCCGCCTTCACCATGCCGATGATCGATATTCTCGCAGGCGGTCGCGCCAAGGCGCGTATGCCGCGCTCGCTGATTTTGTCCCCAACGCGCGAACTCGCGGCGCAAATCGCCGAAAATTTCGACCAATACGGCAAATATCATCCCTTGACCCACGCGCTGATTGTCGGCGGCACGTCGATGGACGAGCAGATCAGAAACCTTGACCGCGGCGTCGATGTGCTGATCGCAACGCCGGGCCGCCTGCTGGATTTATTCGGCCGCGGCAAGATCTTGCTGGCCGATATTAAGATTTTGGTTATAGACGAGGCCGACCGCATGCTGGATATGGGGTTCATTCCCGATCTGGAGAAAATCGCCTCGCTCTTGCCGCCGATCCGCCAAACCCTATTTTTCTCGGCGACCATGCCGCCGGAGATCAAAAAGCTGGCCGACAGGTTCCTTGTCAATCCGAAGACCGTCAGCGTTTCTCCGCCGTCATCGACGGCTGCGAACGTCGAGCATTTCCTCGTCAACGTGTCGCACGCGCAAAACAAGTCGGCAGAGTTTTACAGGATTTTCCTGCAGGAAGACGTCAAAAACGCCTTCATCTTCTGCAACCGCAAGCGCGACATCAACGATGTCTGCAAGTTTATCCGCTCCAAAGGCATCAAGGCTGACAAGTTGCACGGCGATATGGAACAGTCGGAACGCACGGTTGCGCTGAATGCTTTCAAGAACGATCAGGTACAGGTTCTCGTCTGCAGCGACGTTGCTGCGCGTGGTCTGGACGTGCAGGGCATGAGCCATGTGTTCAACTGGGACGTTCCGTTTCATGCTGAAGATTATGTTCACCGCATTGGCCGTACGGGTCGCGCCGGTGCCACAGGCCGCGCCTTTACCTTCTCGACACCAAATGATTTCAAGGCTGTGGCGCAGATTCAGAAACTGATAGGTAAGAAGATCAACGTTTTTGGCGGCGGTGAAAACGCGGTGGTGGAAGCGTCTGTTGAGAGCAATACAGAAAAGCCGAAACAGGAACATAAAAAAACCGAACATTCCGGTCGCGGGAACCGCCGTGGCGGTGGCCGCAATAGACGCGGCGGAAAACCGGAACAGGCTTCCGCAAAAACGTCCCCTGAAAAACGCCAGAGCCATGAAGATCGTCAGCCCATTCATGGCGAAGAAAATAACGGCACTTTCGGAGCCGATGTGCCGGCGTTTCTAAAAAAAGGCTAAACGGTTGACATCTTACTGATTTTTCAAGATTATTGGGCTTGCGTAACAAACAGGCCTTCCGCTAATGCTTTTTCTCCGTCGCCGCTTTTACAAACCGCGTTTTTACACAGTTTGCGGCGCCGTCATGACGGTGGCTCTTTTGCTGGTGAAGATATCCGCAGGGCATGCCGTCAGCGTGGCCGGTACTTTCAAAAAGGCGAATTTCAGGGAGATGCCCGTGCGCTTTAAGGCGGAGAGCATCACGCACAATGACGTGGATCAAACCGTCACGGCGATCGGCAACGTGCAACTGGAACAGGGAAGGCGAATCCTGCGCGCCGACAAAATGGTCTATTATCTCGCGGAAGACAAAGTCACGGCGATCGGCAATGTTTCCCTGCTGGATGAAAGGGGAGATGTCCACTTCATGCAGTATGTCGAACTGCATAACCATATGAAGGAAGGCTTCATACAAGGCCTGCTTTCGCTTCTGGCGGACGGGTCGCGCTTCACGGCGGCGACGGCAAAGCGCGAGGACGGCGGCACGAGAATAGTCATGACCGATGCGACTTACACAGCCTGCAAGGTGTGCGAAAATAATCCGCATCCCCTGTGGCAGATCAAGGCGTCGGAAATCACCGACAATACCAAGACCAAGATGGTGTATTACAAAAACGCTCGTCTGGAACTGGAAGGCGTGCCGGTTTTCTGGTCGCCGATCTTCTCGCATCCCGACCCAACCGAAAAGCAGAAAAGCGGTTTCCTGCGCCCGCAATACGGCTGGTCGAATGAGGTGGGGACGCACATGCAACTCGGCTACTATTATGCGATCTCGCCGAGCAAGGACGCAACGTTCCAGGTTGAGCCGACATCGCTGGCGGGAACAGTCTTCAAGGGGCAGTACAGGGAGCGCTTCGCACATGGCGAGCTCAGCATCGACGCAAACACGGTCAACTCGAACCGCAGCGACGTGGACGGGGCGATCGTGCCCAACCGTCAACGTGCCAGTATCTTTGCCAAAGGCAGGGTTGACCTGAACGACAAGTGGCGGACGGGCTTCGATCTGCAACGCGCCTCCGACCAGCAATATCTCAATTTCTACGATCTCTATAACGGCAATTACCATTCTCTGGAGGGCATCAAGAACAGTGGCGTGCTGACCAGCGACGTTTATGCGGAACGGTTCGCGGGACGCGATTACGCACTGGTCAGCGCCATGACTTTTCAGGATTTGCGCCTGAACACGGTGACGCCCCAGCCGGACATTCTGCCGATGGTGGTAGACAATATGCTGGGCGAGCCGAATGCGCTGTGGGGCGGCAGATGGTCTTTCGATGCCGAGGCTTTGGGGCTGCGGCAGAATCCCAACATGCAAAACGAGCAGACGGGATCCGTCGACATCGGCTGGCAGCGGCACGGCACATCCGCGATCGGGTTTTCAAACACGGTTTCTCTCGACGGGCGCGCGGACGTGTATACCGTGCAAAATCTTTCCACCGCCTTGCTCGGGCAAGACCATAACCCGAACACCGCGCGCGGCATGGCGACGGCGAGCTTGACCTCCAGCTATCCGCTTGTCAAGGAGATGGAGCATGCGCAGGCTGTCGTTGCGCCGGTCGTCAGCATTAATCTCAGCCCCGACCTTCCGTCCAGCACCTACACTACAATCCCGAATATCAACAGCGTGGACGTCCAGCTTGACGCGGACAACCTGTTTCAGACGAACAGGTACCCCGGCTTCGACCGCGAGGAAGACGGCGGACGCTTGAATTACGGTTTCCGCGGGGGCGTTTACGGCGACGACGGAAAGTACGGCAAGGCTTTTCTGGGCGAGAGTTATCGTCTCTACGGCAATCCGTACTATCCTTACGGCTCCGGCCTTGCGGACCGCCGTTCGGACATCGTCGGACAAATCCAGCTCGGGCTGTCGAAATATCTTTATGCCGATTACCGCGTTCAGCTGGACGGGTCATCCTTCGCCGCGCGGCGGCATGAAATTCAGGCCAGCGGCGGGGATGAACGCTTCAGGATGAACCTGCGCTATTTCTTCCTCAAGCCCGTCTCGGGTCTCGCGCCGGCCAATGCACAACCCGGCGTCGGCGCGGATTTCACGGACACACGCCAGCAGATAGAAATGGACGGAACGTATCACATCACGAAGACGTGGAAGTTCCATACGGCGGGGCTCTATGACATGGGCAACCAGCCGGGGTTGCGCAACGCTTCGGCGGGAATCGATTATACCAATGAATGTTTCACTTTCGGCATCGAGGGGTCGCGCTATATCGCCACCGTCGCGTCGGGGGTCAACGAAAGCAGGATCATGCTGGAGATCGGCTTCAAAGGACTTGGCGAGTTTTCGCCGGGCTTCGGCCTGCAAAAGGCCAGTAACACAAGTCCTTGAAAATGCGCCTGTCGGGCAGCGTACTCTTGTTCTGAGAAAACAGATGGCTTATTCTGAGGCATGAATTTTATTTTACAGGATCCAGGCGGGAGGTATCAACGGCGGGCTGCGACGGCGCGGCGGCGCTTTTTCCTCTTTGTCGCCCTCATCGGCGCGGCCTGTTTTTTATCTTACCGGACGGGCGCGAATAATGTGCGCAGCGGCGAGGCGGCGTACAAGGAGCAGGCGGACAAGCTGCAGGCGGACAAGGACACGCTCGAGCAGCAAATCACGTCCCTGCGCTCTGATGTGCAGTCCGCGCAGGTGCGCTATCAGCAGCTTTCGGCACAGTATCAAAAGGATGTTCCCTCCGGCGCGTTCAAGCAGTTGGCTGATGCCGTCAAGCAGCAACTTGACGACGGCATCAAGCCGGCACGGCTGCTGTACGTCATCCAGTCCGTCCATCCGCCGCGCGGCTGCACGGATCCGGTGACGCGGCGTTTCGTCATGAAGACGCCGGTCTACAAAGGGCCGCACGGCAGTGTCAGCTTCGGTCACGGCGCTGTCATCGTGACAGGCACGGGCGAGCCCTCGGTGAGTCTGAGCGGGCGCGAAGAGGCGTGGTACGATCCCGGCAAGCCGGTGACCATCACCTTCAGCAGCGCGGGCGGCAAGCAAGCCGTGCGCCACGGCCTGTTGCCGATCGAATATTCCGTGGTCGTCGGCAAGAAAGAATACCGCTTCACCGTCGCGGCGGGCGAGCGCTCCTTTATCCGCGTGACGTCGGATTCCTGCGACGCCCCTTAAGTTTCAGTTTAATGCCTTCGTGCCGTAAATCTCGGCGGCGCGGCCCTCGAAGGCGTTGATCATCTTCATCAGGGCTTTCTGGAAGAACTGGTCGGCGAGACTTTCCAGCAATTTCGCCTTCAGCGAAAAATCGACGTAAAAATCCACCTGACACTGGTTTTCCTTCAGGTCTTTAAACGCCCATTTGTTTTGCAGATGGCGCATCGGGCCTTTGAGGTATTCGACCTCTATTATTTTCGGTTTTGTGAAATGCACGCGCGAGGAAAAACGTTCGCGGAACACCTTGTAGCCGATCAGCACGTCGGCCTCGAGGTTGTTTTTGCTCTGGCTGTTGATGCGCGCGCCGATGCACCACGGCAGGAACTCGGGATATTTGCCGATGTCCATGACGAGGTCGAACATCTGCTGGGAGGTGTAGGGCAGGATGCGGGTTTCGGAATGGCTCGGCATGTCTAGCCTGTGGCCAGCTTGGCTTCCCGCGCCGCGCGCATTTTTTCGAAATCGGCGTCGGCGTGATACGACGAGCGCGTCAGCGGCGAGGCTGCGACCATCAAAAAGCCTTTGGCGCGAGCGATAGTTTCGTAGGATTTGAACTCGTCCGGCGTGACAAAGCGGGCGACGGACGCGTGCTTCGGCGTCGGCTGCAAATACTGGCCGATGGTGAGAAAATCGACGTTCGCGGCGCGAAGATCGTCCATCACCTGCATGATCTCGACTTTTTCCTCACCGAGGCCGACCATCAGGCCGGATTTGGTGAAAATCGTTGGATCGACTTTTTTCACGCGGTTGAGCAGTTCCAGCGAGGTGAAATAGCGCGCGCCGGGACGGATGGTCGGATAGAGCTTCGGCACTGTTTCGAGGTTGTGGTTGAAAACGTCCGGCTTGGCGCGGGCGACAGCTTCCACCGCATCGCCTTTGTCTTTAAAGTCCGGCGTCAGGATTTCGATGGTCGTACCGGGCGAAAGGCGACGGATTTCAGAGATGACTTTGACGAACTGTTCTGCGCCGCCGTCTTCAAGGTCGTCGCGGTCGACCGAGGTGATGACGACGTGCTTCAATCCCAGTTTTTGCACCGCGATTGCCACGCGCGCGGGTTCCATCGGGTCGAGCTTGTCCGGCTGGCCGGTCGCGACGTTGCAGAACGAGCAGGCGCGCGTGCAGGTCTCGCCCAAAATCATGAAGGTCGCGTGGCGGACCTTCCAGCATTCGCCGATGTTGGGGCAGGCGGCCTCTTCGCAGACGGTGGCGAGGTTGAGGTTGCGCATCAATTTGCGCGTATCGTGATATTCCGGCGAGGTCGGCGCCTTGACGCGGATCCAGTCCGGCTTGCGCTGAATGGGGCTGTCGGGGCGGCGCTGCTTCTCGGGGTGGCGCTGTTCGCGCGTCTTTTTTGTCGTCTCTTGTTCCATGCCCCCATTTAATACGCCACCTGCCAAAAACCGCAACTATTTCATAAGAATTTTCCACGCCAATGCAGCATTATGAAAATATAAATACGATGTCAGGTTTTCATGCGCGTGTCTTTGCTTTAAATTACCCTAGATATTTGAAGAGGTTTCAATGAACAGGGCGTTCAAATTTCTGCTTCTGGCGATGCTGGTTTTCTGGTCCATGAAGGCCTATGCGGACTCGGACATTAGCCTGTTTGAAAAAAACGGGCAACCGGTCGCCTATATTGCGGTCGATGATGGCATGACGATCTATGCCTGGAACGGTCAGCCTTTGGCTTACATAGACGCTGCGAATGTCTACGGGTTTAACGGCAGACATTTGGGATGGTACAAGAACGGGGTTATCTGGGACCATCTGGGCCATATCGCCTGCGCAACCAAGTCCACCATGCAGTTCACGCGGTTCGAGCCGTTTAAGCCGTACAAAAAAACGCAGCCGCTGCGGGCTCTGCAGCTCATCGCGCCGTTGCAGCCGCCCTTGAGAAACAGCTGGGCCCTTTTTACCTGTCTGTTTTTCCTGAGCGGCAGCGTGAATAATTGAGCCGATGCGTTATGACCATCATGGAGACGTATCCGCCGTTTCAACACCGCAGGATTTGCTTTAACATACAGGGGAATCATTAACCGAAAGGGGTTCAGCCGATGGCACAACTCGCATCCAATCTTTCCGCGCAGACGCCGGAGTTCAAAGAGAACAACAAGGCCATCGCCACGGTCGTGGATGACTTTAAAGAAAAGCTCCACATCATCCAGCAGGGCGGGAGCGAGAACGCGCGGGCGAAGCATCTGGCGCGGGGGAAAATGCTGCCGCGCGACCGCGTGAAGAATCTGATCGACCCCGGTTCGCCGTTTCTGGAGCTGTCGTCCTTCGCCGCGTATGGTGTTTACGAGGATAGCGTGCCCGCCGCGGGCATCATCACCGGTATCGGGCGCGTCTCGGGGCAGGAGTGCGTGATCGTCGCCAACGACGCGACGGTCAAGGGCGGCACCTATTATCCGCTGACGGTCAAAAAGCACCTCCGCGCGCAGGAGATCGCGGCGCAAAACAACCTGCCGTGCATTTATCTGGTGGATAGCGGCGGCGCGTTTTTGCCGCTGCAGGACGAGGTCTTTCCCGACAAGGAACACTTCGGCCGCATCTTCTACAATCAGGCCAACATGTCGGCGCAAGGCATCCCGCAGATCGCGGCGGTGATGGGCTCCTGCACCGCGGGCGGCGCGTATGTTCCCGCCATGTCGGATGAATCGATCATCGTCAAAAATCAGGGCACGATCTTCTTGGGCGGCCCGCCGCTGGTCAAGGCCGCGACGGGCGAGGAAGTCAGCGCGGAAGACCTCGGCGGCGCGGACGTGCATTGCCGTCTTTCCGGCGTGACCGACCATTACGCGCAGAACGACGGGCACGCGCTTGCCATCGTCCGGCAGATCGTCGCCAACCTCAACCGCACGAAGAATAATCCGCTGGCGATGAAAGATGTCCTCCCGCCGAAGTTCGACGCGAAGGAATTGTACGGCATCATCCCGCAAGACAGCCGCAAGCCTTATGACGTGCGCGAGGTCATCGCGCGTATTGTGGACAACAGCGAGTTCGACGAGTTCAAGAAGCTCTATGGCGAGACGCTGGTGTGCGGCTTCGCGCATCTCTTCGGCATGCCCGTCGGGATTATTGCCAACAACGGGATTTTGTTCTCGGAATCCGCGCTCAAGGGCGCGCACTTCGTCGAGATGTGCTGCCAGCGCAAAATCCCGCTGGTCTTTTTGCAAAATATCACCGGCTTCATGGTGGGGCGGAAATACGAAACCGGCGGCATCGCCAAGGACGGCGCGAAGCTCGTCCACGCCGTCTCCTGCGCGCAGGTGCCGAAACTCACCGTCGTCATCGGCGGCAGCTTCGGCGCGGGCAACTACGGCATGTGCGGCCGCGCCTTCAATCCGCGCTTCCTCTGGATGTGGCCGAACGCGCGCATCTCCGTCATGGGCGGCGAGCAGGCGGCGAGCGTGCTGGCGCAGGTAAAAAAGGATTCAATGAAAGAAAAGTGGCCGGCCAAGGAAGAAGAGGCCTTCAAAAAACCCATCCGCGAGCAATACGAAACGCAGGGGCATCCCTATTACGCCTCCGCGCGCCTCTGGGACGACGGCATCATCGACCCCGCCGACACGCGCATGGTTCTCGGCCTCTCGCTCTCCGCCGCGCTCAACGCGCCGATCGGCGAGCCGAAGTTCGGGATTTTCAGGATGTGATTATGGCTGGATTTCCCATCTCTGAACAGGAATTTGAAACTCTTAGAACAGTCTCTGAATATATTGACTGGGTAAATTATAAATTTGATCATCTTGATCAAGATGATGATTGGGTAAAAAAATTTCGGACGGGGAGCGGTCTGATGAAAAAATTAAGAGAGGAGTCTGTCCCTCTTATAACTTTTTTTACGAACAAGTTTCCAAAAGGAAATGATAAAATACAGATCATTCATAAGATGGGTAGTCAGTCATACGATGTACAAGTATATAACAGCAATATTCCAAATTTAGATTATATTGAAATAGGCGACAGCACTATGAACAGGGAAGGAGCTGCAAGAATGGAAGTCCTGAATAATGAAGGATCAG
The DNA here is from genome assembly GCA_021805245.1 of Pseudomonadota bacterium. Lineage (GTDB taxonomy): Bacteria > Pseudomonadota > Alphaproteobacteria > Micavibrionales > UBA2020 > PALSA-926. The sequence continues at coordinate 24,282 of JAJZFS010000002.1, forward strand.
TTTTTACAGGTTGCCCCGTTACCATTACTGGGTCAAGAAATAAAGGAGACAGAAAAGTTTATATAGAAGGGATGCCCATTCCGGAAGATCAAAGCTTGAAGAAAGTGGTTAATGAAGTAAAAGGTATAATCATAAAAAAAGAGTTCAATGCTAATAAGTATCCGATAAACACAGGGTTATTGGTTCATTTTAACGATCACTTTTTCCACCGTGAAAAAGAAAGAAAGTTTTTTCAAGAACTATTGCCTTCTATTGAAGCGATAAGAAACTTTTCCTATCTATTTCTAGTGGGGGCTAGCGGTAAGGTTTTCCGTGAGTTTTCTTTGAGCCAGCTCAGTTGAGGTAAGAGTAATATGCTCCCAATTTATATGTTCGCCTGCACTGAAATGATAATATCGGTTTTGTATGAACCTCTCCACTTTTAAATCGAAAATCCAATCCCTGACCGGCTTCAAACGCTACGCGCTGGCGTTTGTGCTTGGCGCGTTGATGGTGCTCGCCATGCCGCCGTTCGGGGCGTTTCCGGTTTTGCTGGTTTCCATTCCGGCGATCATCTGGCTGTGTCAGGGCGCGGAGACGAAAAGGGCGGCCTTTTGCACCGGATGGTCGTTCGGGTCGGGGTATTTCATCTTCGGCCTTTACTGGATCAGCGACGCGCTGTTCGTGGACATTCACCAGTTCTTTTGGGTGTTGCCGGCGTCTTTGGTGATCGGGCCGGTGATCATCGCGCTTTATTACGGGCTGGTGCCGCTGCTGGCGTGGCGCTATCGCAAAAACGATGCGGCGGCCTATGCCTTGATGTTCGTCACGGCCTTCGCCGCCATCGAATGGGTGCGCGGGCACGCGCTCACCGGATTTCCGTGGAACCTGCCGGGCTATGCGTGGATGCACGTGCTGCCCGTGATGCAGACCAGCGCCGTCACCGGCATTTACGGCCTGACGCTGTTGACACTGCTCTGGGCGGCGATGCCAACGTTCGGCAAAAAGACCGCGTTCGGGCTGCTGGTCTCCTTTTTGATCGTTGAAGGGGCGGGCATGGTGCGGCTGGCGTTTCATCCTGTGATGCAGAACAGGCATTATACGGTGCGCATCGTGCAGCCGAATATCAAGGAATCCCTCAAATGGAACCGCGCCGAGCTGCAGCATAATTTCGAGCATACGCTTAAATTAACCGCCGAACCCACGCATCTGAAGCAGCCGCTGACGTTTGCCGTCTGGCCGGAGACCGCGCTGATCGGCAACATGAGCAGCGAACCCGGGCTGGCGAAAAACGTCGCCGCATTTCTGCCGGACAACAGCATCGGCATCATCGGCGATCTGCGCGGCGTCGATACGCACTATTATAACAGCGTTTCGGTGCTCAACAAACATGCGCAGGTGCTGGACGTCTATAACAAGCACCATCTGGTGCCGTTCGGCGAATATATCCCGTTCCGCAAATATCTCGACATGACGCCCATCGCGGCGGGCATCTCCGGCATCGGGGATTTCACGGCGGGCAAGGGGGTGACGACGCTCGACAATCTCGGCATCCTGCCGAAGCCCAGCCCGCTGATCTGCTACGAGGCGATCTTTCCGGATGCGGTTGCGCTGCGCGGCAAGGAACGCCCTGGCTGGCTGGTCAACGTCACCAACGATGCGTGGTATGGCATGACCACCGGCCCGTACCAGCATTTCCAGAGCGCGCGTGTGCGGGCGATCGAGGAGGGGCTGCCGCTCGTCCGCGCCGCCAACACCGGCATTTCCGCCACCGTCGACCCGCTCGGGCGCATCATCGGCATCCGCCCGCTGGATGTGAGCGGTGACCTCGACACCATCCTGCCCGCGCCGCTCCCACCGACGATTTATGCGCGTTATGGGGATAAGTTGTTTTTCCTGATGCTGATTGTGTTTGGCGCGGTGGGCGAGGGGCTGCGGCGAAGGAAGTAAACAGTCCTTAGCTATTTATAGGGTTGTGTAACACCAAAAACAGACAAGTAACCAAATACTATAGAAATAAAGATTCCGACCAAAATAGTCAGAGCATATGAACAGAGATTTATAAAAAAACCTATGGGGTGTTTATCTCGGAGGTATACAAATCCGAATCCTTGATCGATCTTTCCTGTTCTTCTGGCGTTCATAAATCGAAAAAACCAATAGATGGTCATTGCGCTAGAGAGCAGGAAGACGACAAAGCCCATTATCGTGTTGGGATCTCTATGCCCTGCAAGGATATACACCAGAGCAATTACCGCAAGCGTTCCCATGATTGCAGAAATGATTTTCTCTGGCGCTTTGATATTCACGTTTTAACCCGCCTCGACCATCCGCCCGAGCTTTTTTCCGCCGAGCAAATGCAAATGCAAATGCGGGACTTCCTGACCGCCGTTGAGCCCGCAATTCGAGATCACGCGGTAGCCGGTTTTGTCGAGGCCCTTGTCGCGGGCGATTTTCCCGAGCGCGCGGAAGAGGGCGGCGATTTCTTCAGGGCCGGCGTTGGCGGTGAAGTCGTCCATGCTCACGTATGCGCCCTTCGGCACCACCAGAATATGCACCGGCGCTTTGGGGTAGAGGTCGGCAAATGCCAGAACATGGGCGTCTTCGTACAGTTTATCGCAAGGGATTTCGCCGCGCAGGATTTTCGCGAATATGTTGTTCGGGTCGTAAGTCATGTTCGTCATCTCCTCGTCTGATTCTGTGGACAGTTTAACCGATTTTTTATTTTTGGATGCTATACTGAGGTGTTCTGTCAGTTATGCAATTTTTGACGCGACGGGGGAAGTTTTTTTCTCCGCGCTTAACCCGAGGAATTGTCACGGTTTGGGGGGGCGTCAAGATGATTCCTCAGCCAAAACGAAAATATTTCGCTAGGCGGCTCCGTGGACAGACACTCAACATGTGGTATGCTTTGAACTGTCGGACAACAAGGTCTAGTATCTCTTGACTCCGGCCGCCCAGGCGGTGCAACGCCGCCTGAAAAACCATCACGAAGCGTTTCAAAAAGAACAAAAAATTGTATTAGGGGAGTCCAGGGAATGTTTGACGTCGCACAATTAGCCAAAGGCGCGAAGGTTCAGATCGACCGCGACCGCGATTCCAATTTGACAGAATTCGGAAAGGCAACCCTCAAGGACCGCTATCTGCTGCCCGAGGAGTCTTTTCAGGACCTGTTCGCCCGCGTGGCGATGTTCTACGGCGACGACTCCGCGCACGCCCAACGCCTTTACGACTATATATCTAAGCTGTGGTTCATGCCGGCGACGCCGGTTTTGAGCAATGGCGGCACCGACCGCGGCCTGCCGATCTCCTGCTTTCTCAATGAATGCGACGACTCCCTGAACGGCATCGTCGATCTCTGGAACGAGAACGTCTGGCTGGCCTCGCGCGGCGGCGGCATCGGCTCCTACTGGGGCAACCTGCGCTCGATCGGCGAGAAGGTCGGCCGCAACGGCAAGACCTCCGGCATCATCCCGTTCATCCGCGTGCAGGACAGCCTGACGCTGGCGATCAGCCAGGGCTCCCTGCGCCGCGGCTCGGCGGCGGTCTATCTGCCGGTCAGCCATCCGGAGATCGAGGAATTTATCGAACTGCGCCGTCCGACCGGCGGCGACCCGAACCGCAAGGCTTTGAACCTGCATCACGGTATTTTGATTCCCGACGCGTTCATGCGCGCCGTGGAGAAAGACGAGGAATGGGCTCTGACCAGTCCAAAAGACGGCAGTGTGATCGAACGCGTCTCCGCCCGCAGCCTGTGGATACGCATTCTGACCGCCCGCATCGAGACTGGCGAGCCCTACCTCGTTTTCATCGACCATGTGAACCGCGTCATTCCCGAGCATCACAAGCTCGCGGGGCTGAACGTGAAGATGTCCAACCTCTGTAGCGAAATCACCCTGCCGACGGGCAAGGATCATCACGGGCAGGAGCGTTCCGCCGTCTGCTGTCTCTCGTCGCTCAACCTCGAGAAGTTCGACGAATGGGAAGACCAGCCGCAGTTTATCGAAGACATCATGCGCTTCCTCGACAACGTGCTGGAGGATTTCATCCGCCGCGCGCCGGACAGCATGATGCGCGCCAAATACGCCGCGATGCGCGAGCGTTCCGTCGGCCTCGGCGTGATGGGCTTCCACTCGTTCCTGCAAAGCCGCCGCATTCCGATGGAAAGCGTGATGGCGAAGGTCTGGAACAAGCGGATGTTCAAGCACATCAAAACCAAGGCGGATCTCGCCTCCGTCAAACTGGCGCACGAACGCGGCCCGTGCCCCGACGCCAAGGAATACGGCATCATGGAGCGTTTCTCCAACAAGATCGCCATCGCGCCGACCGCCTCGATCTCGATCATCACCGGCGGCGCCTCGCCGGGCATCGAGCCGAATTCCGCCAACGCCTACACGCACAAAACGCTTTGCGGTTCGCATCCGGTACGCAATCCGCATCTCGCGAAATTGCTGGAAGAAAAAGGCAAGAACAACGAAGAGGTCTGGACGAGCATCACCATCAACGAAGGTTCGGTCCAGCATCTCGACTTCCTGACGCAGGACGAGAAGGACGTGTTCAAGACCGCGTTCGAACTCGACCAGCGCTGGCTGATTGAACACGCGGCTGACCGCACGCCGTATATTTGTCAGGCGCAGTCGCTCAATATCTTTATTCCCGCCGACATTCACAAGCGCGATCTGCACCAGATCCACTGGATGGCGTGGAAGCGCGGCGTCAAATCGCTTTACTACTGCCGTTCCAAATCCATCCAGCGCGCCGAAAGCGCCACCGGAAACGGCAAGCTCAAAAAGACAGAAAGCAACGCCGTTAAATACGACGAATGTCTTTCCTGCCAATAACAAAAAACGTCAATCATCGGAGGAGTCCCCCATGCAAATGCAACTTTCAACCGACGAACTGCAAACGCTTGCCGCCATTTCCAAACGTGATCGCGACGCGGATATTTCGCGCCTGCATCTTGAAAAGCTCTCGCGTCTCGACCTGATCGAGCCTTGCGAGCAGGGCATTTGTCTGACGGGTGTGGGTAAAAAGATTCTGGTGAGAACGAAGTAAATTTAGACAGTTAAGGAAGAAGCCATGTCCCGCCTGCTTGAAGAGAACAGCCACGTTTACAAACCGTTTCACTATCCGTGGGCGTACGAGGCATGGCTGACGCAACAGCGCATCCACTGGCTGCCGGAGGAAGTGCCGCTGGCCGAGGACATCCGCGACTGGAAGAAAAAGCTCACGCCCGCCGAGAAGAATTTGCTGACGCAGATCTTCCGCTTCTTTACGCAGGCCGACGTCGAGGTCAACAACTGCTACATGAAGCAATATTCCCGCGTCTTCAAGCCGACCGAAGTGCAGATGATGCTGGCGGCGTTTTCGAACATGGAGACCATCCACATCGCCGCATACTCGCACCTGCTTGATACCATCGGCATGCCGGAAACGGAATATTCCGCCTTCCTCAAATATAAAGAGATGAAGGACAAATACGACTACATGCAGAAGTTCAATATGGACAGTAAGCGCGACATCGCGCTGACCATGGCGGTCTTCGGCGGCTTCACCGAAGGTCTGCAACTTTTCGCCTCGTTTGCGATGCTGATGAACTTCCAGCGTTTCAACAAGATGAAAGGCATGGGGCAGATCATCACCTGGTCGGTGCGCGACGAGACGCTGCACACGCTCTCCATCATCCGCTTGTTCAAGACCTTCATCGAGGAAAATCCGGATATCTGGACGGAGGATCTGCAAAAAGAAATCACCGAAGCCTGCAAGACGATTGTCAGTCACGAAGACGCCTTCATCGATCTCGCTTTCGAACTGGGCGGCATCGAAGGACTGACCGCGCGGGAAGTGAAAGACTACATCCGCTACATCGGCGACCGCCGTCTGACGCAGCTTGGCCTCCAGCCGGTCTTCGGCACCGCCAAAAACCCGTTGCCGTGGATGGATGCGATCCTCAACGGCGCGGAACATACCAACTTCTTCGAAAACCGAGCCACGGAATACTCCAAGGCCTCGACTCAAGGCACATGGGAAGAAGCCTTTGAAAACGATGTCTTCCACGCGGCCTGATCCCAGCAACCCACTGTTTTATTGAAATAATGCGGCCTTATTAGCATTTTCGTAAATAATAGGGTATAATGTAGAACATGGGAGGTACCGAGAAGATGTCCAATGAAGTCTTGCATAGAAAGGCCGTAGGCGCTTTGGGTCCGGATGAAGCCGGGCAGGTCCTCACGGCATATTTAAACACCGGCCCCGCAATCGCTCAGTCGCACACGGCTCCCGTCGCGCCAACACAACAGGCCCCCAGCGGCATGAAGAACCCGGTCTGACGGCATGACGGATCCAGCAATCGTTCAAGACTACGAAGTGTTCAAGAACGAGAAAAACGCGCTCGCGTTTTTCTTCTACGAGAACCCCATCCTTGCCAAAAACGACGCGGCAGGGCCGTTTTCGTTTGCCATTCATGACAACAACATTCGTGCCGGAACGGAATCGTTCTACGTCATCTTCGAGGGCGTTAATCCGGACATCATCAATACGGCACGCACACGCGGCGTTATCATGATGATGGAGTTTCAAGGCCAGACGCCGGTGCGTTGCACGCCGTGTTATCTCACGGACGCGTTCTGATATTAACGCTTTCTTTACTTTTTTAATGACACGAATCTCCTTATGGTGTAGCCTGTAATCAGGGTTAGATTACTAAGGGGGTAATCATTTGGATCTGATAAGACTTCATGTCTTTCCACCCATTCGCGGCACGCAAGCTCTGGCGCGTCACATCATAGCAAGCCCCGCCACTCGCATCGTGAAAAGTTACAAGGCCTCCCCGTGGGAGGTTTTTTTGTGCCCGGAACATGCACCGCGTGTTTCCATTCATTATAACCACCGCCGTCGACCACACCGCACACCTCCGCAGAAAGGGAGAAAACATTAATGGGGAAAAAGTCCAAAATCGCAGGCTATCGTTCCAACCGCGCACCGGATGTGAATACCGTTCGTGCGCTGTTCGGAGATCAGCGTGATCAGCGTGACTGGGATCCGTTGGCCGGAAGCATGGACAGGCGCGACCAGAGCTACGTGAAAAACGTACGCCCGCGCAGCGAAGGCCAGAAAGCATTGATGGAAGCGATGGAGCGCAACAATCTCGTATTGGCCATCGGCCCTGCGGGCTCGGGCAAGACGTACCTTGCGATCTGCGCCGCCGTCGAAGCCTTCGAAAAAGGCAAGGTGGACCGGATCATCCTCTCGCGCCCCGCTGTCGAGGCGGGCGAAAAGATCGGATTTTTACCGGGCGACCTGCAGGATAAAATGTCACCGTACTTACGTCCGCTCTACGACTCGCTGAACGACAGGCTTGGCCTGAAAAGGCTCAAGAATCTCGTCGATACTGGCGAAATCGAGATCGCGCCGATCGGCTACATGCGCGGGCGCACGCTCAACAACGCCTTTGTCGTTATCGATGAAGCGCAGAACTGCACCTATGGACAGATCAAGATGATCGTCAGCCGCCTTGGATGGAATTCGACGATGGTGATCACCGGCGATCCGGACCAGAGCGACTTGCTGGAAGGCATCTCCGGCCTGCGTGATATGGCCGGCCGGCTGGAAAGCCTTACGTCGTCGGGCGTGTCGGTTTGCCGCTTAAAAGACAAGGATATCGTCCGCCATCCGCTGGTGGCGAAGATGCTCGAAGTTATCTGATAAAAGGGATACACACTGGGAAGCCCGTCCTGCGAAAGCAGGCCGGGCTTTTCCTTTAGTAGTAGTCGTCGTCTTCTTCTTTCGGTGTAACGACTTTCGCGACCATCAGGGGTACGGAGAGAATGCCCGCAATGATCAGCAGGACGACTTGCGCGGGCGATTTTATAAACAGCTCCCATGTCTCCGGGGAGACGACCGTTTCCGCATAGCTCGAGGCGTTTATGAAGTTTGTTTTGCTGATCTCATTCCACAACTGTTCTACGGTAATCACTTTGAATTCTTTATAAACTGCCCAGTGATAGATGACATCGAACGCAAACAGCCCAATGCCGACGAGAAGTATGAGAGTGAAGATGGCGTGAAGCGTGCGCATAATTTTTAACCGGTTGTTTATTCTTCTCCGCTGCCGATGATGTCTCCCCAGCTTAAGGGAGCTGATCCGGCATCGGACCCTGTTTCAGGTTGATCGTCAGTTCGCGGTGCGGCGGACGGCTTTGCGACGGGCGCCGCGGGTGCCGCAGGCGCAGCAAGACCCATGGCGCTCTCCCATGAAACTTCCTGAGCCTGATCTTGCGGCTGTTTCGCAGCGGCAGGAGGCGTGGCGGGCCGTACCGGAGCGGCAGCTGCGGGCGGTGCCTCTTCTTCGCCACCGATAATGGCCGCCCAGCTTAACGGGCCGCCGGCAGGGCCGGCAAATGTTTCTGCGGACGGCGCCGTTTCCCTCACAGGCTGCGTACGCTGTCCTGTGGGCGCGGCAGCCGCGGGTTGTGCAGGCGCGGCGGTGTCTTGTTGCGGTGCCGCGTCTCCGCCTGATTTCAAGTCATCCGGATTGAGCGTGCCGTGCTTCTCGGCGACGGCGGCGATCGCCAGAATGCCGCATTCCACCAGCGGCACGTCGGCCTCGCGGCCGTTCTTGAACCCTTCCGCCAAGGCGTCAATATCGGCATTCGGCGCTGTTTCCGGCTCGTGGGCCTTCCACTGAGGGTCACGAAACCTGTTGAGCACGGCATTGACGTTGTGCAGGCTTTCCAGCGCGTCTTCCGATGGCGGCGGCACGGGCAGGAAACGCTGAACGCGCATGGCCTTTGCGTGACCGACGTCCGAGTTATAGAGGAGGATCTCGTTCAAAGTCTTGCCGAAAGAGCAGATGGCGCGGCCTTCGGTAAAGCCCTTCAGGCCGTCGTAAGACGCGCGGGAGCGCGTCTGGATGCTGGCGTTTTGGGAATCCGTGTAATTCGCGCCGCCGCCCTGCGGCCCGCGCTGAAAGCCGGAAACTTCCGTCACCAGCGCGCTGCCGACGGTTTTTTCGAAGAAGTCTTTGGTTTGCGTCGGATCTTCCAGCTTGCCGAAGAGCTTGATGTTACAGTTGGCGGTGATCGAACGCGCTTCCTCGCGCACGCGTTTTTCCAGGGCGGGCAAATCCTGCGCTGAGAAGATCAGCGAGAAGCCGAGCGATCGCGCCTGCGCGGCCATGACGGCCATGCCCTGCGCGGTATAGTAGCCCACTTCGTCAAAGATCGCCATGAAAGGCGTGGAGGAGGTGGTCGGCTTGTTCTCGATGGCGGTGGCCGTGTCGCCTTCGATGGTGCTGCCGAGCGTCGCGCCCATCATGCCCTTGAGAGTCGAGGAAATGATCTTCCCGAGGTTGGCGGTTTCGTCGCTGGATTTTTCCAGCGCGGGGATGAGCACGACGAGGATGCGGCGATTCAAAACCACGTCCATCATGTCGATGTCGGCGGCCTGCGTGTCGAAGATAAAGCCGTAGTCGTCACCGAGGGACGACATCGAGCGGGTGAACTGCATGGACAAATAACCGTGCTGCTGGCGTGGCACGGAGGTATCGACCGGCGCGGCGTCGGGCGGTTGCGGCTTTTCGTCGCCGTTGTCGTCGAAGACGTCGTCGACGTAGCCTGGCAGTTCGTTGAGATAGGCGATAACCGAGGTGCGCAGGACTTCCGGCACAGAGCTGTCGCGCGCCAGCTTGATGACGGCCTTGAAGGTGAGGTACGTCCGCACCGTGGCGATGCTCATGGGGATGTTCTGGTTGTCGCGCTTCCACACGAGGCAGGGCATGATGGCGGAGACGAGCGAAACGGCGCGCTCTTTCCACATCGCGTTGTCGCCGCCGGCGTCGGGCATGAGGCTGACGAGCATGTTGGTGAGATAGGAGGCCGAGCCGGAGGAAAACGGGTTCAGTGTATTGGACGGCACCCGTCCGCCGACGTTGCCCGTCATGTAGTTCATGACCAGCAGGTCGTCGTCGCGTCCGAAGCGCCGCGCCATGGCGGAGAGGGCGCTCCACAGGTCGGTATCGGCTTTACCGTCGATATAGATGTAGCCGGAAGCCCAGCACAAGGCGTTGCAGGAGAACGACTTCAAGCCGAAGGTTTTACCCGAACCGGTCGTGCCGAGATAGAGGCAGTGCGTTCGCGCATCGTTGTTGGTGAACCAGATCTCCTCGTGGCTCGATGTGTCGTTGCCGAGATAGAGAATGCCGTCGGCCATGCCTTTCTTGCCGTTGGGCTTGACGTAGTTCGGGTCTACACGCTTTGCTGACTTCGGCAACTTGAAGGGCAGGACGACCTCGCGCTTCTTCAGCCACCAAAAATAAAGCACCATGATGAAGAAGATGAGGTCGGAATAAAGCGGAAGGTGTATGACCGACGTGCCTTTGGTATACATCGTGACGATGGACATGGCGAAGATCATCGCCGCCATCCCCGGATCTTGCGCGGCCTCGACCATGCGGATCCGCAACGGCCGCGAATCCCGCAACAGGGCCTCATGTTTGTATTGATATTTGGCTTTTAATGTCACTTAAATGCCGTCTCCGTTTTCTCCTATTGACCGAGAAGGTCGCCTGCCGGCGTGGGTATGCCACTTTGCGGCATCGGCGTCATTTCCGGCGATGATTGCGTTGCGGTATGATGTTTGAACAGGGCCGTTTTGTGCCCGCCTTCAGTCCGGACGAAGACATAGACATAGCTGAACAACAGGGCGTAACATAGGACGAGGATAACCCGCGTGGCCTTGAGGCCGAATGTCGCTTTGACGTCCGGCGGGTCATTGGTGAACGACCAGATCTGCGCGATGAGCCAGCCGATGACCGTCCAGCCGAGCAGCAGATTGAGGATAAAAACGCCCGCGGCATGTGTGTGGCGCCTGAGAACGGCCACGACGGTAGGCAGGAAGTATGCGAAGACAACGCCGTAAAACGCGAAATGGATTGCGATGGGTATATGGCGTGGATCGATGGGTGGGGTGTGCATATGCAGGCTCCTTTATTTCTTTCCTTTTGATTTGTCCAATGGCGGTATGGGGCGCGCCGCTGGGCCGGTGACGTTTTCCTGTATGGCCCTGATGACGTCATCGAACCGCGGCGTGGGAATTTTTTGCTTGGCGATCAGTTCATTGGTGTAATGCACAAGCGCGCCCGCAGCTTCGGCATGGTAGGCGCGGCGGCCGAGGTTGTTCAGCGGATACCAGAGCGTCCGGTCCTCGCCGCGCAGCCACAGGAAGGATGCGGGCGCAAGCACGCCGCCTTCCTCGCGCGCGCGGTTGAGGCAACGGAGCAGCGCCGTCGTCTCGTAGGCGTGCTGGTCGGCGTATTGTTTCAGGGCGCCGCCGAGTTTCGGGTCATTGATGATTTTGCGGATCTGGTTTTTGATTTTGACGGGCAGCCGCAGGCCTTTTTCCGGCGACCAGTGCAGCGCAAGATTGCCGAGGAGTTCTTCGGAATCGTTGCGTTTGCGCGCATGACGCAAAGCAAAGGCGGCATAAAGCGCCTGTGCGTGCAGGGGCAGCTTCTGGGGGCCGTGCCAGCGGTTGCCAAGTTGTTTAAACAGCGCCTGATACGTCTGGTTGGCGTCAATCTGCTTGTTTTGCACCTGAATTTCATGAAATGCGATCCATTCCTCCGGAGCGAGCGCTTCGGCGAACAAGGGGAGTTTGGCGGGAACCGCCTGTCCCACGACGCGGTAGGGAAGCTTGCTGGGGTTGAATTTGACGAAGGGCGCGATCGCGGGAAAAGAGATGGCTTGTTCCTTGATCAGGCCTTCGAGGTTCAGATTGCGGTGGAATTTTGTGTTGGGGCCGGCCAGCATGGCCCAGACCGCCATGAGGCCCATAATAATGGCGAAGGGCAGGCGCAGCACCGGCACGACGATATAGGTGGAGGCTTGGAGCTCGGGGATGCCGATCTGGCTGATGTCGGCCTGCGTGAAAAACTCGCGCCACTGCGTCATGGATTGCAGACCCGCGTGCTCCGGAACGGCGGTTGGAGGGATCATCATGGTATAGTCGTTGCCGACGATGAGCTTTGCGACCCACATTTCGCCGACGCGGATCCAGCGCAGCGCATCGCTCAACTGGGTATGAAAATAGTACCAGATGATCCAGCTGATCCCGATCGTCAGCCCGATGACGATGGTCGCCATGATAAACTCTTCGTGAGGACTTTTTTGCTGACTGGACAAGTTCGACCCCTGAATAGAATCCGTAATGCAGATCCTGTAAACCCTAATGATTACATGGTAGCATAAGCGGGACAGAAAATCGCCGCCCTTGAAGGTAAAAAATATTGTTTTCAGCGGGCTTCAAAGGTTTTTGTTGAACTCGCGGCGTATTTAAGGTAATTCTTCCGGAGACAGGAGGTTTTCGTACGTTCGCAAAAGCCTCTCTTTTCCAAAAGCCACCTTAGCACAGCGGTAGTGCAGCGGTTTTGTAAACCGAAGGTCGGGAGTTCAAATCTCTCAGGTGGCACCATTTTCTGAAAATAAAAGCAGACTCAGGCGTCTTTCTTTTTTACGGGCCGGTCATGCTCGCGCGTGATGCGCGCGAACAGGGCGGGCATGACAAGCAACACCAGCGGCATTTGGACGATCAGGCCGGAGATGATGGCGACGGCGAGCGGCTGTTGCATGGCCGAGCCTTGCCCGATGTTCAGCGCCAGCGGCAACAGCGCGAGAATGGCGGCGAGGGTGGTCATGGCGATGGGACGGAAACGGCTGGTGCCTGCTTTGGCGAGGGCTTCGTCTTTCGGCACGCCTTTTTTCAGCTGTTCGTAGTATTCGGAGAAGTAGAAAATCGCCACTTCGGTGACGATGCCGACGATCATCGTCATGCCCATCATGGAGGAAATGTTGAGCTCAATGCCCGTCAGCCAAAGGCCTATGAACACGGCGGACATGGCGATCAGCGGCATGAGAATGATCGATATGGCGATGGAAAACCGCTCGTAGAGGAACAGCAGAACAAGAAATACCAGCGCGAAGGCCGCAGCCAGAACGGTCATCAGCCCGTGAAAGGCGATCTGTTGCTGTTCATAGAGCCCGCCGAGTTTGTAGTACATGTTGTGCGGCAGAAGGCCGGGGCGGTTGAGAACCTTCTTGACGGCTTTGAGGGTTGAGCCCAGATCGCGCCCTTCGATCCGTGCCGTGACGGCGACGACGGGCTTGAGGTTGTCGCGGTCGAGTTCCGGCTGGCCGACGAGCAGGCTGATTTTGGCAATGCGTCCCAGCGGCACGCGGTGGCCGTCGGGCGCGTAAATAAGCAGTTTTTTCAAGTCGGCGGACGTGGCGCGGTCGGCTTTGGGGATCCATGCGCGCACGCCGATGATGTTCTCGCCCTTCTGCACGCGGGTGGTGACGTTGCCGGAAAGATAGTTGTTCAACTGCGCGGTGACGGCGGTCGGGTCGAGCTTTTCGAGTGCGGCCTTGGTGCGGTCGATGCGGATGTCGAGCGCGTTGCCCGCCAGAACCACGCCGTTGTTGACATCGACGATGCCGCGCACGCTGCTGATGGCGGCGGCGATTTTCGGCGCTTCCGCTTGCAAGGCGTCGGGATTGTCGCCGAAAAGCTTGATTTCCACCGGTTGCGGAACGTCGGTCAGGTCGCCGATCACGTCTTCCATCAGTTGCGCGAGGTCGATTTGCAGGCCGGGTACGCGTGTTTCGATTTTTCTGCGTACCTCGGACATAACGTCCTCAATATCGCGGCGCGGGGGCGGATTGAGCCGCACGAAAAAGTCGCCGGTGTTGGGCTCGGTCAAGCCGCCGCCGAGTTGCGCGCCGGTGCGGCGGGAATAGGTCATGACTTCCGGCGTATGCTTGAGAATATCGCCGACCTGCTCCAGCAGGGCGTTGGTGTCCTTGAGCGACGTGCCGGGCGGCGAAACGTAGTCGATGATAAAGCCGCCCTCGTCCATGGCGGGCATGAAGCCGCTGCCGACGTGCAGATAGGCGAATCCGCCGAGGCAGAGAAGCACAATGACGGAGATCAGTGCCAGCAACGGGCGTTTGATAAAGCGTCCGAAAAGGCCGCTGTAAGCGGCGAGGACGCGTTTGAACAGCGGGCCGCCTTCCTCGTCCAGCGTGTGATTGCCTGCGAGATGGTCGGCGATCAGTGGAATGGCGAACCACGCGACAAAGTAGGAAACGATAAGCGCGCAGGCCATGGTGAGCGACAAAGCTTTGAAAAACGCGCCGGTCACGCCGGTGAGGAAGGCCAGCGGCAGGAAGATAATGATCGTCGAGGCGGAAGAACCCGTTAGCGGCGGCAAAAACTCGCGGATGGAGCGGCGGACGTTCTCATGGCGTTTCGTCGCGTCGCTGCCGATGTGCCGCACGATCTGCTCGATCATCACGATGGCGTCGTCGACGATCAGGCCGATCGCCGCTGCCATACCGCCCAGCGTCATGATGTTGAAGCTCATGCCGAGGACGTAGAGCAGTAAAACGGTCGCGGACAAAACCGCAGGCACGGCGATGACTGCGGTTAGCGTGATCATCGCGTCGCCGAGGAACATATAGAGCACCAGCGCGGCAAGGCCGATGCCAATGAAGATCGCGTCGCGCACGCTGTGGGCGGACTGGACGACCAGCTGGCTTTGGTCATACCAGTTCTTGATCTCTACGCCCTGCGGGATCTTGTCACGGAAACCCTTGAGCGCATTGGCGACGTCGCGCACGACCTGCACCGTGTTGCCGCTGGGTTGCTG
>JAJZFS010000016.1 GCA_021805245.1 Pseudomonadota bacterium
GGTTTCGTGTTGTGCGGCGGCTGGCTGTTTATGAAGCACGTCCTGGCAGAACTTGCATGATAGGGCATTTTTCTACCCTTGTTCGCGGGGAAATTTCCGGGTTTAAGTCGTCCGTCTCTGCCCGTCTTCCAGCCGTTGCGCTTGCTTACGCCTACATAAGCGCCGAGTGACACGTTCATTTTGAACTTTTCGTTAAAAAGAGCGACAGCCTCGCGCCGGATCATATGCTTGTGCGCCTCGATCCACGCGAGCTGCTCCTGCGTCCAGTTTATAGAGCGTCCGTTTCTCATGGCTTTTTAACCTGCGGCCCCGAGAGCGCCGGATGATCTTCGTCAATGTTCTCGCTGCCGCCGATCATGGGGAGCATTTTCTGGTAGTTGCCGCCGGCTTCGTTGACGAGCTTCGCGGCCTGGATCGCGATGTGCGCCGTGCTGATAATCTGGTCGGCGATTTTGGTCATCGCATCGGTGCGCTGCGCTTCATGTGCAAGCTGCTCCGCGTCCAGATCGTCGTCGTTCAGGCGCTCCAGCTGTTCGAAGAGGTGATTGTTAAGGTCGATAAGTTTGTTTTTCATGGGCCATCAGCTCCTTTGGGGTTGATGATGGCATTCCATCATATTGTTGGATTTGATGTCAAGGCTAATTCCAACAAAATGATTGATAGATTAATTTGCGAAATAAGTAAGTAATCCGAAGACGGTCGCGAAAAGCGCCCATTTTAAAGCATAACCGCCCTTTTCTTCTAAAACGGCGAGATAAGAACGCTGCGGCTCATCGAGCCACGCGGCATTGATAATTACTGCTGTCCACGTAATCCCTCCCAAGAGGGCAGTTATAAACACAAAAAGAAAATGATGCTTGTGACCGATGTTGTCGGCAAGAAAATCTGACAGTGCTCTAAAAATAAAGAATGGACCCATAATAAAAATGAAAACAGTAATGCATTTCAAAACCTTACGAAAGATCATTACTTTTTCTTGCTCTGCTTGCTCGGTGCGCTCGCCTTATCATCGAGTTTCGCCTTCTCGTGAGCTAAGGAATCCAGCATATGCGAGAACATCTTTTGCTCGCCATCGTTAAATCCCCTGAATTTTTTCAGCAGTTCCCTTTCCTGTTCGTCCTTTGGCAATATCGCCGCGGGGCCGTCAGTGATTTCCAGCGGGTGACACTGGAGAGCCTCGGCGAGCCGCATAATCCAGTCCCATGTGAGACGCCGCTTGCTTTTTTCAAGGTTGGAAATCTGCTGATTGCTCGTCTTGGCCTTCTCGGCCAGTTGCTGCAGGGTTAAGCCCCGATCTTCGCGCAGTTCTTTAAGATAATTTTTCATTATCAAAATGTGCAACAAAATGTTGGACACTTCCACCAACAAGATGAGGGAAAAAACTTGCTTTTGTTCCATCAGTATGTTGGAATGTGCGCATGAAGTTCAAAGCGTACCTCGAAGAAAAGGATATTTCGCTCGCGCAGGCGAGCACGGAGCTCGACGTCTCGACCGAGTGCGTGCGCCTGTGGGCTGAAGAAAAGCGCATCCCACGGCCTGACCAGATGAAGCGGATTTACAACTGGTCTCATGGCGTGGTAACACCCAACGACTTCTACGACCTGCCGGATGATGAGGCCCGCGCCAACGGGCTCTCTCATCAAATGGCATCCTATGAAGGGGCGGCGGCATGATGCAAACCGCGCACGCCATCCCCATGCAGTCTTTCTCTGTGGTGAGTTCACTCTCACAGAAAAGGATATGCAAAACCATGTCGAAGAATAACAACGAATTGCATGGCGATAGCCATGTTTCACGTGAAACAATAGGGAAAAAGTGGGCCGCGCTCCTGCGCGAACACTGGCCGCGCGACAGGGCGAAGAATGTCGCCCGCGCTTTCGGCTGCGATGTGCGCACGGCGCAGTCGTGGCTTTGCGGCCAGACGCCCCAGCTTCATCACTTCATCCGCGCGGCCCAGCTGATCGGCTTTTCACGCGTCGTCGGGGTATTGTTCCCCGACACCGATCTGCACAGCCGCGCGCAACTTCACGACGACCTGCTCGAGCTGCGTTCGCGGCTTGACCGGTTGTCACAAGAGCTTGGGGAGCTCGATCATGGCACTCGCGAGGACGATAGCGGAAAGGGCTGCTAGGCTTCTTTCCGTCCTGGCGCGGGCCGTGATCCGCGCCGCCGAATGGCTGCTGGAGGTATCCGGTGGCTGAAAAAAAATCGCCATTATGCGGCGGCGGCTGCGGCAAATATATTCGCCCGAACAATGGGTGGGGCATGTGCATGGCCTGCGTGCGCGCCCGCGGCATCGATATCGACAGCAACGGCGTCATCAGCGGGTGCGACTGGAAAAAGACGCAGGAAATCAGGATCGCTTTCCGGCAGCAGCATCAGGACATCCTCCCGAAAACGGTGAGGTATCAGCGTAAAAAGCCGGAACGTTACACGCGCGCGCCGCGCGGATACAAGATGGCCGCGCACAGCGGGATCGAGATTGATTGCCTGCGTTGCGGCGAACCTTTCAAAAGTCAGGACAGAAAAGCCAATCGCATCTGCGGCTGGTGCAAATGCAGCGACGACTGGCAATCGGGCAGCGTCAACGATCACAGCTCCGGCCGTCAGGTCGGAGGCGGGCAGTTTGGATGATGGGGGCGCAGCTGATGGACATCGCCGATCTCTCCGCCATGCTCGCCGGCCGCATCGAGAACCTTTGCATGCATCTTTTGCCGAACGGCGTGCGCGACGGGCATGAATGGCGCATCGGGTCGCTTGCCGGCGAGGCGGGCCGCTCGATGGCGGTGCGCATCCGCGGCGCGACGGCCGGCGTCTGGAAAGATTTCGCCAGCGGCGAAGCCGGGGACGCGCTCGATCTCGTGGCCGGCGTCCTTTTTCACGACGACAAGGCCGAAGCCGTCAAATGGGCGCGGAGCTGGCTCGGCGTCGATCAGCTCGATCCCGCGCGGCTCGCGCAAAAACGCCGCGAAGTGCGCGCGGAAGCCGACCGCAAGGAAAAAGAGGCGCGAGACCAGGCCGACAAGATGCTCTCCAGCGCGCGGCGCTTGTGGCACATGGCGCAGCCGGAGATCCTCAAGACGCCCGTTTATCACTATCTGCTTTTGCGCGGGATCGACATCAACGCGCTGCCGCGCGTGCCGGGCGCGCTGCGCTACGAGCCGCAATGCTGGTGCGCGGAGACGCAAACCAAGCTGCCGGCGATGGTCGCGGCCATCCAGAACGGCGCGGGCAAGCAGATCGCGACGCATCGCACCTATCTACAGCGGCAACATGACGGAACGTGGAAAAAGGCAAGTCTCGTCGAAGCGAAAAAGACGCTCGCGGCTTTTCGGGGCGGTTTTATCGCCTTGAACCGCGGGGAATCCGGCAGGCCGCTGCGCGACGCGCCCGACGGGGATCACGTTTATCTGGCGGAAGGGATCGAGACGGCCTTGAGCCTCGCGGTCGAGCTGCCGGAGAAACGTGTCCTCGCCGGCGTGTCTTGCGGGAACTTCCAGAACCTCGAACTGCCGGAACAAATCCGCGACGTCACCATCGCGGCCGACAACGACGGCGAGAACGCGCAGACGCTGAAGGCGCTCGACAACGCCATTACGCGCTTCGTGCGCGAAGGGCGCCGCGTGCGCGTGATCCGCTCGCCGATCGGCAAAGACTTCAACGACCTGCTGCAATGGCAGAAAAGGGCCCTGATCGAAAACGCGAGGAAAATGTCATGAGCACGATCAGGGAAATCGCGGAATCCGCGCAGCCGATTGCGGCCGCAGAGACGCCGGCGACGGAAAAGAAGAAGAAACCGGCGAAGAAAAAAACGTCTTCTTCGTCGCAGCCGGACGCCGTGCAGCTGCCGGAAGACTGCCCCGTCGTGCCGCTCGGCATCAACGGGGACACGTATTACTACATCGACGCCTCGCGGCAGCTCCGCGAGATTTCGGCGGAAAAACACTCGCGTCTCGGCCTCCTTGCGCTGTTCAATCAGCGCTCGGAATATCTGTGGAACACCTGGCCGCGGCAAAACGACCAGGGCGCCGTCACCGGATGGCGGCCGGAACTCGTCGCGGAAGCGCTCATGGGCGCATGCGCGCGCGAAGGGCTGCTCGACGTCGACAACCGCGTGCGCGGCCCCGGCGCCTGGGCCGACGACGACGGCCAGCTCGTGCTTCATTGCGGCGATGTCATCTACGACGGCGCGGACGCGGGGAATCCCGGCCGCATCGGCCGTTACATCTATCACGCCGCGCACACGATCCCGCACCCTTATCAGGGAAAAACGGACACGGCCGCGGCCGACGAATTACGCATGCTTTTCTGCACGTGGGAATGGGCGCGGCCGCAGGTTGATCCTTTCCTGCTGCTCGGCTGGATCGGCGCATCGATGATCGGCGGCGCGCTGAAATGGCGGCCGATGGTCTGGATCACCGGAGACCGCGGCACGGGGAAATCCACGCTACAGGAAGTCATCAACCATTTGCACGGCGACGGCTTGCTGCAGGTCGCCGATCCGACCGCTGCCGGCTTGTGGCAGCGCGCCAAGCGCGCGTCCTTGCCGATCGCGATCGACGAGCTCGAGCCGGAAGGCGACAGCCGCAAGAACGCGAACATTATCAAGCTCGCGCGTCTCGCGGCGAGCGGCGCATCGATGGTGCGCGGCGGATCGGACCACAAGGGAACGACGTTCACCGTGCGCTCCTGCTTCCTTTTTTCGTCGGTGCTTATTCCGCCGATGCAGCCGGCGGAAATCAGCCGCATGGCGATCCTTTCTCTCAACGAGCTCCGCGCGGACGCAAAGCCTCCGCACCTGGAACCGAAGAAGCTGGCAGAAATCAGCGCGATTTTCCGCAAGCGGATGATGGAACAATGGCCGCGGCTCGCCGATACGCTCGACGCTTACCGCGGCGCGCTGCAGGCTGCCGGGCATACCTCGCGCGGGGCAGACCAGTTCGGCACGCTGCTGGCGTGCATGGACTTGCTGCTCTATGACGACATTCCCTCCGCCAACGCGCTCGCGGGATGGGGAGAAAAGCTCAAGTGGAGCACGCTCGCCGAAGCGGAGAACGCCACCAGCGACAGCGAGCGCTGCATCTCGCATCTCTTGAGCTCGATCTGCGACACCTACAAGGACGGCAAGCGCCGCACCGTCGGCAGCTGGATAGAACAGGCGGCCGACCGCTGGAAAGGCGCGGATTTCACCGAGGCCGACAAGGTGCTCGGCGCGATGGGAATCCGCGTGCAGCGCCCGCGCGTGCATGGGCAGCCTACGGAGCTGCTGATCGCCAACGCGCACCAAGGCCTCGCGCACATCTATCGCGATACCGTCTGGGCGTCCTTGCCGGGCTCCAGCGGCGTCTGGGTGCAGTCCATCCGGCGCGTGCCGGGCGCGGAAGCGTCCAAGTCCTCGACCAATTTCGGCGGCGCGCCGTCCCGTTATACGCGCCTGCCGCTCGATGCGATTTTGCCGCCGAACGGCAAGGAAGGTGCGGAATGACGACTTCACGCGCCTTTTTAAGACTTTCCTTCAATGCTCCTGAAACCACATGGTTTTCGAGCACGCGCAGCGCTGCACTTGGTGCAACGGTGCAACGCATGTGCAACGGTGGCGCGTTGTACCTGAAGGCATTGAAGGGGCTGGGGAAACTGACTGGTGCAACGGTGCAACGGTAAGTTTCCCCGCACGTATGTATGCGAGCGCGTGCGCACATGTGCGCGGTGCTAGCGTTGCATACGTTGCACCGTTGCACTATCTCTTATTTCTCTTTCTTATCAAAGAGATAGATATAAATAGAGGTGCAACGGTGCTGCAACGGTTCTGCAACGGCTTTCGGTGCGGAATAAAATATTGGGGTTTTATTGTGACTGATCAAGGCGATAGCGGAAAAACAGGGCTGAAAACGGCGATTTCGGCGCTGCATGATCCATCCGCTCCCGTGCCGGGCGAGATCGACGGCGAGCAGCTGGCGCTGCTGCCTCTTGATCGGCGCATCGCCGCAAACGGTTTGCCCTCGCCGCGGGGACGGGGAAGGCCTCCGGGCGCGAAGAACAAGAACACCGAAGCGTGGCGCGCTTACCTGCTGTCGCGCTATGCCTCGCCGCTGGAAGGCCTGTTCCAGACGTTCTCCGTGCCGATCGAGGAAATCTGCAAGATGCTCGGCTGCACCAAGCTCGACGCCTACAAGCTCCAGCTCATGGCCATGAAGGAAGCCGCGCCGTATGTGCACCAGAAGATGCCGCTCGCGCTCGACGCTGGCGACAAGGGCCTGATCAACCTGTTCTTCGGCGCGCTGCCGCAATCGGCCGCGCAGGTCGGTCAGGGCGCGGAAAATGCCGTGATCGAGGTTCTCCAAGAGAATGAGCAAAATCAGATACTTACCGTTGACGAGATCGAAAACTCTAACGTCGACGGCTCTGACGTTTCAACACAAGACCCTGAAAGCATTGAAGAAAATGACCCTCTCACTGACTGATCAAACATTAGTTGCCGTGCGTCCGAGCATGGGCAATGAAACCACCCCCGGGGCCTTCCCGCTGCCGGCTGGCCGCGATCGCGCGCGGGGGGGTGCCCGCGAACTTTTTGCGCGCGCGCCCATACCCGCCATCGCTATTCCGGCGAAAAATCGCGCCCCTTCACCTGTCCGGATTCCGGCGGCCGAAAAATTCCGGGCGACGTTTGGGGGCGCGGGGGCTTCGGGTGCGGCGGCGAAAGCGGGCGCGGGGAAATCGGGGGTCGGGCAATGAACCTGAATTTTCAACCCGTCGGCCCCGTGTCTGCGGCCTTCATCGCGGATCGCGGGATCTTCGGCGGCATCATGGGCCCGATGGGGTCGGCCAAGACCTCCAGCTGCATCCAGAAAATGGTCGGCATCGCCTCCGAGCAATTCCAGTCTCCGCGCAGCGGCGAGCGCCTCGTCAAGTTCGGCGTCGTGCGGGATACGCTTGCCAACATGAAACGGACGACGTTCAAGTCGATCGAGGAATGGTTTCCCGCGGGCGGCGAGTGGGGCGGCGGCGGCGCGGCGATGGAGCCGCCGTTCTTCAAGGTCGGATTCCGCATGCCCGACGGAACAATCACGCGCCTGTGGCTCGACTTCGTGGGCCTCGACGTTCACAACATCGAGCAGCTCGCCAAGGGCTGGAACATCACGGGCTATTGGCTGAACGAAGGCGATCTGCTGTCTCCGGACGTCAAGACGTATCTCGACGCGCGCGCCGGCCGTTATCCGGGCAAGCTCGACGGCGGCTGCAAGTGGTGGGGCGGTTTTGTCGATTTCAACGCGCCGGATACGGAGAATTATCTCTACAAGCTTTTTGAAGAGGACAGGCCGGAAGGCCACAAGCTTTTCAAGCAGCCGTCCGGCTTCTCGCCGCAGGCGGAAAACAAGCATAACCTGCCCGACGGCTATTACGAGCGCATGGCGATCGGCAAGGAAAAATGGTGGGTGCGCCGCAACATCGAAAACAACTATGGCTTCGCGCGCGAGGGCGAGCCCGTGTACGAGGAATACAACGACGAGTTCCATTCCGGCGGCGAAACGATCGAAGCGGTCAAGGGGATTCCGGTCGTGCTCTATGCCGACGCCGCGCTCCATCCCGCCATCGTCTTCACGCAAACGATGCCGAACGGACAGCGGCGCATTATCGGCGAAATCGCGATCGAGGGCGGCGCGGTCCAGCTCGGCAAAGCCGCGCTCGCCTATGCCGCTAAACATTTCCCCGGCTGCCGGCTGAAAGGCGGCTTCGCCGATCCCTCCGCCGACAAGCGCGACGAAAAGGATTCCGACGCCGATACCTGGATCGCGACGCTCAACCGCGTCATGGGCTTCACGGGCCTCGACCGCTTCCGGCCGGCGCCGACGAACGATCCGGTCAAGCGCCGCGGCGCGGTGCGCAGCGCGCTGACGCGGACGGTGGATTCCGCGAAGCCCGGCCTGCTGGTTTCCGCGCGGGCGAAAGGCACGCGCAAGGGTTTCAATTCCATGTACCGCTTCAAGAAGCGCACCAACGGCGACAAGAGCGACGAGCCGGAAAAAAACCATCCGTTCTCCGACCTGCACGACGCCGTGCAGTACTTTTGCCTCGATGACGGCGGTTACGAGGAAATGGTCGCGCAGGAAGGCCGCGCCGCGCGGCGCATGGGGACGAAGATGCGCGTGGCGGAAATGGCGGTGCGGATATGAACGGCGCCGTGCTCAACGCCTTTTTGAATTTCCGGCCGCGGCCGCGCGACGCGTGGATGATTGAGAACGAGGCGATCCGCGAGCAGATCGCGCGGCAGATCGCGCTCTTCCCCGCCTGGGCTCTCCCGACGAGCGCGGCGCCGACGTGCATCGCCGGCGTCGTGTACGCTTTCGGGGCCGCGCAGGCCTGGATGCTGACGGGCATCGGCTTCGAGCGCGACGCGCGCCGCATCCTGCCGGTCATGCAATGGGGCATCCGGCATTTTTACGAGCGCCTCGGCCTCCGCCGGCTGGAAATGCAGATCGAGGTCGATGACAGCCCAGCGGAGCGCTGGGCGCGGCATACGGGATTCCGTTTCGAGGCCGGCCCTTTAAAACGCAAAGGGGCGCGCGGCGAGGATATGAACATTTGGCTTTATCAACCGAGGGAGGGTTAACATGGCAGCTGTAGCAGCAGCTCTACCGTACATCACGGCCGCGGCGACCGCGGCGAGCACTATCAACAGCATCGTGCAGTCGCGCCGGCAGGCGGCCGCTGGCTCTGAAGCTGCACAGCAGGCGGCACAGCAGGCAAAAACGCAGCAGGCGATCCAGAACAGGACGACGATCGCGACCGAGCAGCAGTCCGCGACATTGGACGGCCAGTCCGCCCAGATGCAGGCGATCACAGCGGCCAACCGGCGCAACCGCGGCGGCATGCAATACACCGGATTTAATCCGGGGCTTAAAACGACATTTGGGGGTTAAAACATGACAACGGCACAGACGAAAACGAAACCGGCTATCGACGGCGCCATGCTGATGAAGCGGGCGGAAGACGCCTTCACGCTCAAGACGCCCTGGCAGGCCGTCCTGCGCGAGATGTTCGCCCTGACGATGGCGGCGCGCAATCCTTACGATACGCAGAAGACGGGGCTTGTCTCCCTCAATTCGCAATTCGACGCGACGGCGCCGATGTCGCTTTTCAAGGCGACGAACCGCCTGATGAGCGAGCTCGTGCCGGCGGACCAGAACTGGCTGGAGCTCGACGTCGGCCCCGTGCTGGCGAACAAGCTGTCCGATCAGCAAAAGCAGCAATACCGCCAGCTGCTGACGGCGACGACGAATATCGCGCATACCGTCTTCGACGGCTCGAACTTCATCAACGCGCAATGGGAAGCCTTCATGGAAATGCTCGGCGGCATCATGGGCTGCATGCTGGCGCTCGAAGACCCCGACGACGATCTCGCGCCGGTGAACTTCGAGTGCGTGAGCCAGAAGGAAGTCGCCATCGAGCTTGACGGCAAGGGGAAGATTTGCGGCGTCTACCGCCGGCGCGACGCGATCAAAATCCGCAACATC
>JAJZFS010000064.1 GCA_021805245.1 Pseudomonadota bacterium
AAAACAGTATTATAAAGCACGATAGGCTATATTCTCCCCGTAGCTCAGCAGGATAGAGCGGCAGTTTCCTAAACTGCAGGCCACTGGTTCGAATCCAGTCGGGGAGGCCAAATGCCCCGAATCACGCAAAATTTACACACTTTCTTACACACTTTAAGAAAAAATAAAATATTTTATATTAATATCAAATAGATATAGATAGTACTTGTTGTTTCCTAAACTTAAGGTCTGACGCTTCAGTCTGTTTTGCAGGCTGGTTTTTTTATCAATAAGTTCATGTTGTTAGGCGACAAAAACCCTTGTGCGGAAAGGGCTTTGACGGGTCTGCATATGTTCCGGGGGAGCGCCGGGGAGGCCGTTTCTTGACCGCCCCCGGTTTCGGTGTTATTCAAAATCTGAGCTGTCTCCGTAGCTCAGCTGGATAGAGCAAGTGTTTCCTAAACACTAGGTCGTAGGTTCGAATCCTATCGGAGACGCTTTATCTAATGAAATCAAATATATAATTCACCTCCATTTTTTTCTTTCTTGTAAGAGAACCCTGACGCTTTACTTATTAAATGCTATAAAGACCTACTTCGTGAGGTGAAAATGAAAATTTTTTTAGAAAAGGCGGTGTTCATCAATCGAGCGCCCTTTGACGAGCTGAAATTAGACTTTTGTGAAAATGAAATTGCCGTACTCACGGCAGTAAATGGACGAGGAAAAACCACTATACTTTCTCATATAGTTGATGCCTTTCATGAAATGGCCAGGCCTCACTTTAGAGACTATGAGGATAGCAGGGATCAATATTACAGAGTTTCAAGTTCAATTTATAATATAGACCAAACTAAGCCGTCGCTCGTATAGCCAATATCACCGCAGGCGTTCCACATAACCCTGATCTCTTCTTTCGTGAGAACTCTTTCGCGCTCTGGTGTTGGGACGGGCTTTTTGATGACATGACAGGGGTTAAAGTCCAGCTCATCACGTTCTATGGCCCAATTGTACATCTTCCGCAATGCTACAAGAACTTGGTTGGCGGCATGTGGATGCTTCGAGGACTTGAGCTTGTCGATAAGCCGCACAACATCCTTGCGTTGAACTTCTTTCGCGGGCATGGCCCCCAAAGCCGGATTGATGTGGTTTTTGAATGATCGCTGTACTTGCTTCCAGCTTCTGTTGCGCGGCTTCGCGTACTTCTCGATAAACTCCTCGGACATTTCTTCCACGGTCACAAACTGCTGCTCAAGGACACGCCGCGCTTCTATTTTTTCTTTACGCTTTGCCATGGGGTCGATGCCTACGGCGAGGTCTGCTCTCGCTTCTTTTACGATCTCACGGGCTCTGGTGACTGTGATTTCGGGGAAAGGACCAAAACTCATGCGCTGTTGCCCGCGCATGCCTTTCTGGCGGTAGGCGAAGCACCATGACTTATGGCCTGAGGGCATCACACGCAGCACAAGGCCGGGGATGATTTTATCCCAGTATTCTACTCTGCTCCCCGTAGGGGACAGGCGTTGGACAGCGACCTCAGTTAATCTCATTTTGGGCATCTTATTCTCCTTTTAGTGTTGGATTAATATTTGTCATAACTATATATAAAAAGTATATAACGCCCTTAGTTCAAAAGTAAACAAGTCATTGTTATTGCTGGTGTATTAATTGGATTCGTTGACTAAAAAAGACTTAAGTAGCCTTAACTTGACCATCATCTTAAATAAGAACAAAATAGGAACGATAAAGGGCAGAATCCTATGTCTTCCACAACACAAAATCCCCTCGCTCCGCCGAAAAGCCTGCAATGGCTCTATGTGGATTTTAATTCGTACTTCGCCAGCGTTGAGCAGCAGCTTGATCCGCGCTTGCGTGGAAAGCCTGTAGCTGTCATTCCCGTTGAAACCGGATCCACTTGCGCGATCGCTGCCAGCTACGAGGCTAAAGCCTATGGCGTTAAGACTGGCACACCTGTCTGGGAAGCGAGGAAGATGTGTCCTGGCTTGATCTGCGTACTTGGACGGCATAACCACTATGTCGAGTTCCATGAGCGCATTCTAGACGAGATTGATCGCCACATCCCTATCACCGCCGTTTGTTCCATCGATGAAATGGCCTGCAAGCTCATGAAGAATGAAATGTCGGTCAAGCGCGTGACAGAGATTGCTCAATCCATCAAATCCGGCATCGCAAAGAACATTGGCGAATATGTGCGCTGCTCCATCGGCGTCGCGACCAGTAAATATCTCGCCAAAGTTGCAACCGATATGCAGAAACCGGATGGCTTTACCATTCTTAATCCTGAAAATGTTCTAGAGAGGCTTGTCGAACTGGAACTCCGTGATCTGCCCGGCATCGGGGCTAACATGGAATTGCGCTTGAATAAAGCGGGCATCTACGACATGAAAAAGCTTCTAACCTTGCAGCCCAAGCACCTCCGTTCTGTCTGGGGCAGTATCTGGGGCGAAAAGATGTGGTATTATCTTCGTGGCTATGATCTGCCGGACGGTGAAACGGAGCGTAATAGCGTTGGTCACAGTCATGTGCTTTCACCGGAGATGCGTCCGCCCGCGCAGGCCTACACCATCGCCCGCCGCCTCACCATGAAAGCGGCGGCGCGGCTCCGGCGCATGGGGCTTTATGCGGGCGCGTTTTCTATTTCGTACCGGGTTGAGAATGGGTCGCGCCTTGGCCTTGAGGCCCGCTGTGAACCATCACAGGACAGCTTTACCTTCCAACAGCTTCTGGATGAGCTGTGGCGCGAGCTGCAGAAAGAATCCAAAGGCGCACGTATCAAGAAAGTCAATGTCGTGCTGCATAGGCTGACTGAAACGAAAGACTTACAGGTTCAGCCTGACTTATTCGACACATTGAAGCCCAAATCAGAAAACAAACAGCGTGTCAGAAACGAGAAACTCTCTGCCGCCATGGATGCGCTCAATCATAAATTTGGGCGTGATACAGTTCTGTTAGGCATGACGGCAGGCAAGGCCAGTACGGACACTGGAACCAAGATAGCCTTCACCCGGATTCCTGATATGGAAGAGTTTTTAGAGTAGTCAAACCAGTATCTAGAATGGTAATAAAATATGGATATGCTCCCCACCGAAAAAAGAAAATACAAGTTTTGTTCTTATTATTGGATATTTGAGCCGATAGGTGGAGATGTGATAGACGGGCCACATCGTCAGCCCGTGTTTGATATCCCCGTTTCTTATGAAGGGAAGGATTATAATTTTTCTCTCTTCTGCAAAGACAGTGGCGTTATTGAGTATGCACGATTAATCATTCCAAATTTAGAAAAGGAGGAAATTCCCGAGAAAATATTGCCGTTCCTTCAGATTCTTAAAGAACATCTACTATCGGTTATACGGCTACTTTTGGGTAAGAGTGTACAATTGTGTACGGTAATATGGGTGTTCCTCGAAATGAACGAATCCCCTCGACTACATATTAATATTACCGAAGAGTTAGAGAGAAAAAGCATAGACGTAGTGGCCATTCGTAACTTATTCACATCAACTATAAATTGCCGTGAAGATATACGGTTATTTGTAGATGGGATAGATGAAAGAATACCTATGCAATATAGATTTTTGTCATTGTATAAAATTATCGAGAATGAGTATAGGACAAAGGGGAAATGGAAAAGGCAGCTTAACGACTTGTTATTGAAGCATGAGGGGTTATTCGCTGAAGCTGGTTTTACCTCTAAACCGTCCTCTCTTTTGCACGAGGTTAGAGATAGGTGTGCCCACATCAAGACCGGGACGAAAAGAGAAGTTTTGGGCGTTACGCATTTGAATCATAAGGAGGCGGTGCGTGTAAATCTATTGCTACCCATCCTTAAAAAAATTTGTATTGAAATTATCAATAAAAAGGCCAGGGGGCAGTTTGTTTTTAGCGACATCCCGCTAACGCCAGAGCAGGTTAATGCAGCCAAAATCGCGATATCCAGTTAAGTTTCTAAATTTCGAGCACCCGATTTAAATCTGACCTTAGCCTGATTTCAGATCCCTGCATTGCGTGCGCCGGAACTTGGCAAACCTCAGTTAAGATCAGGTGCCTATGCCTGTGAATTGCAGAGCCCATTTCACAATATCCATGCCGAAAAACTCTGCAATAGCAAGGATCGATAAAACATAAGGGACAACGTATTCAGAAAAGCTGTGCTTTTTAATGGCTATCGGAAGCATGGATAGAACCCGATACCAGATCAAGCGGCCTCTGAAAAAAAATTCTGTTCCTGTCCCAAATGGATTATCTTCATCAAAGTCTTCGGCTCTAATTCGTAAGGTAAGTGTGCATTTACCCTCTCTCTTTAAAAAACCGGCAGCCTGTGTTCTTCACGTTCTTTTAATGCCCCTGATATAGCATGGGAATGATGTAAGTACGGGGGGGGTATGAAGAATCTGGTCTATTCAAACGAGACTATACTGTTTCCCATCCTTCTCGTCCTGTCGGCGTTATTTTGGTTTTTCCTTGCCGAGGTCGCTACAGGCCCCATTGTGACATTTCTGCCTGTCGCGTTTTTGCTCTATCTTTTTCTTCAGTCTGCCATGATCTGTCATATCCGCGGCAGCGGCGTCCTAGTGGACGAACAACAGTTTCCTGACCTGAATGACCGCATTCGGGATTGCGCTCAAAAAGCCGGTCTGAGCCAAGTGCCGAAAGTGTATATTCTGAACGGCAACGGTGTTCTCAACGCCTTTGCGACGCATTTTCTACGCACGCATTACGTTGTTCTGCTATCGAGCGTTCTCGACGCGCTGGAAGATCACCCCGACGCCATCAACTTTTATATCGGGCATGAAATGGGCCATGTCGCCCGCCGGCATGTTTTCTGGCAGCCGATCCTCACGCCCGGGATGTCCCTGCCACTGCTGGGTGCGGCCTATTCCCGCGCCCGCGAATACACGGCCGATATGTACGGCGCCCTTTGCTGCACGACGCCGGAAGCCCCGCGGCAGGCTCTGTCCGTGCTGGCCGCAGGCGCAACGCGGTACAAGACCCTGAACGCCGAGGCCTATCATGCGCAGGTCAAAAGCACGTCGGGTTTTTGGATGTCGTTTCACGAGCTGACGGCCGGTTATCCATGGCTTGTCAAGCGGAGCCTGCGCGTCTCCCCCAATTTCACGGGCGATGTTCCGCGGCGCAATTTCTTCGCCTATCTCTTTGCTCTTTTCGTGCCGCGGCTCAATATCATCACCATCTCGCTCCTGTACTTCTTTATCATTGCGGTGGCCTTTCATCCCGGATCCGGCGGTCTCTTCAGTAAACTTGCGCAGCGGAACGCGGCCATGCAGTCCGGCGCGCCGCAGCCGGCAGCAGCGCGCAGCGGTCATCATGCCGTGAACGGTTTGCGCGGCGGAGACTAGGCCCTTGCGCCAGCCCTGCGGCGGCAGGCCCCGGGCCTGCCCCGGAACCGGTCTGTCTCTATCACCCCTGTCTTTGTCTTTGGGCATGTCTTGCCGATTGTTTTATTGGCGGCTTCAGGTATCATGCCAGAAGTTGCCAACACATTTTCAGAGACGTCCGCCGCATGTTTCTCTCTCCTACCGCCGCCCGTTTGCCAGACCTCGCGAGTGATGCATGAACGACACCCTCAAGGCTGATTCGCTCGGCATCGTGGAATCGATCGTCATGGGCATCGCCGGCACGGCGCCCGCCTACAGCATCGAGATCACGACCTCGACCATCGTCGGCACGGCGGGGACCCTGTCGCCGGCCAGCATTCTGGTGTGCGGGCTGGTCATGTTCGGCATCGCCTTCGCGTTCATCAACCTCAACCGCGAATTCGCCAGCGCCGGCACGTCCTATACCTGGGTGAGCATGGTGTTCGGGCGGACGCTCGGCTTCTTTGCCGGCTGGGCGCTGCTGGTGCTGTGCTGCGTCTTCATGGTCTCGGCGATGATCCCCGCGGCCAACGCCACGCTGCTGATTTTCAGGCCCGCCCTGATGAACGACGTGCACTGGGTCACGATCATCGCCGCGCTCTGGCTCACCTTCGTGAGCGCCGTCGTCGTGAAGGGCATCAAGCTCACCAGCTACGTGCAGGTGGCGATGACGCTCGCCGAGGCGCTGATCCTGCTGGTCGTCATCGTGGCGTCGTTCATGACCTTTCCCGCCCATCCGGTGCATCCGTTCAGCTGGAACTGGTACAACCCCTTCAAATTCACGCCGCGGCTCTTCGCCGACGGCGCGCTGGTGGCGATCTTCTTCTACTACGGCTGGGACGTGACGATGAACCTGAGCGAAGAAACCAAGGACCGCAACCGCACGCCGGGGAGGGCGGCGTTCTGGTCCATGGCGTTCCTGATGGCGTTCTTCCTGATCTTCATCACGATCACCCTGCTGGGGCTGACGGACGGGGAAATCCAGCACTACAACACCAACATCATCTTCGCCATCGCGCGCAAGATCCTCGGGCCCACGTGGGGCTATGTGGCGATCGTCGCCGTGCTGCTCTCGACCGTCGGCACCGTGGAAACGCAGATCCTGCAGTTCACGCGCACGCTGTTCGTCAAGGCGCGCGACGGCGTGCTGCATCCGCGCTACGCGCTGTTGCACCCGCGCTGGAAAACGCCGCATGTCGCCATCTTCTTCATCTGGGCGAGCGGTCTTGTCTTGCTGTTTGTCTCCTCGTACCTGCCGACGATCAACGTGATCCTGCAGGATTCGATCACGGCGCTCGGCTTCCAGATCTGCTTCTACCTCGGGCTGACCGGCCTCGCCTGCGCGTGGCATTACCGCCGCAGCCTGTCGGCGGGCCCCGTGACCGCGGTCACGCACATTATCTGGCCGGCGGCGAGCGGCTTTTTCATGTTCTTCATCATGCTCTACAGCATTCCCACGTTCGACTGGGTCACCAACGCCGTGGGGCTGGGCGGCATCGCCATCGGCGTCATTCCTTTCTGGCTCAACCGCAAACGCGCGCGGACCGGACAATAGGGCGGGCTGCAAGCGCGGCGGTCAGGCGCAGGACGATAGGGACGCGGAAAAAAAACGCCGGCTCTCATGCACGAGAGCCGGCGTTTTTTTAATTATACGCGCTTAGTGACGGTGGCCGTCGCGATGCTTGTCGTCGTGATGTTTATCATATTCAAGAGCCTGATGGAGTTCGGACAGAGCGGCATCGATGTGCTGTATCGCAGCGACACGGTGGCCGCCAAAGTCATGCGCGCCCTTGTTCAGGTTTGTCTTCGCATGCTCCAGCTTGTGAATTGCGCCATTGATCTCCGGATGTCTTTCTCCCGCATGTGCGTAAGGCACCGATGTCAAGCCAAGCGCAAAAACAGTCGCAATAGCTGCGGCAGTCAGTTTATTCATGATAGTCTCCCTTGCAAAATATTTGTCCGCCGCGAAATGCCGCGGACAAGGCAACTCTATGACGCCGGCATGTCCTGTCAAGAGAGTAAAGGAATATACATAGAGCGGTTCTGCAGGCCGCTCCGCCGGCGGTTTCCGCCGCCGCTGCGAAGAGCGGAAGAGAACTTCCACAGCTGCGTCATGACATTATGCCGTGCGCGCAAATTGCGACGCAATTTATCCGGAGCGCAGGGCGGCAAAGGAACAGTCGCCATCATCCCGATCATTTCGTCAGGGGCTGGCGGCTTCATATTCAATGCATCGGGCATAAGCCTGTGGCGGTAGCGCGTCAGCCGCCGATTATCGGCAGTCAGTTCCTGCAAGCCGTCACTGTGCAATGACGCGAAGGTTTCAAAGGCGATTTTGGGTTGTTTGAGTCCTGAATGTAAAATGCATTCATCTTCAGGCGGTTGCCGCGGCGCCTGCGGCCAGTTGACCCATATCAAAAGAACAGTGAGCCGGAGCCGTTACAATATAAATATGGCTACACCGGACTTTACTGGATTAGTTTTTTGCTTTTTAAGAGGAGGGGAATTTCATGACCGTTGTCCACTCTTTTGAACATGCCGTGACGCATACGGAACTTTCGGACCTTCTGGCGGAAACGTTCGAAGACGTGTACGGGGATATACACGACATCGGCGCCACCTCTACGGAGGTCCTGCAAGCCAGGGCCTGCGTGGAAGACATCGGGCATGTCGGCCTCGCGCCGGAGAAAAGCCTGAACCGGCGCGCCTTCCGCGTCTATGAAATTTTGCAGGACGAGTTCGAGCGCCGGAACACTTACGAAGCCGGCTGAAGAAGCCAATCTAGCGGGCGTTCCTGTTGACCGCGTCCAGCGCCCTGGCGCCGGGGCAGAGCGCTTTTTCGTCGAGCGCGCGCAGGGGCGTCTCCGTCGTTTCCAGCATGGCGTGCAGGTCCGGACGGCCGGTATCGATGTAGATCAGGCCGGTCAGCACCTCGCCGCGTTCCTGCGCCGCCAGCACCGCCGCCGCCGCCGCCGCCCTGTTGCGCGGATCGTGGTGATCGGGCAGGCGGCGCAGCTTCACCGTCGCGCCGTCGGGCATCTTCACGTCGATGGCGCCGTCCGCGCCGTACTTTGCCGCCGCGGGAACGAAATCGACGACATCCGCCGCCGTCATGTGCTCCCGCGTGTAGGTGTAGGACTTGGTCGAGGCCGGAATGTTGTTGAAGGTGACGCAAGGGGAAATCACGTCGATCAGCGCGAAGCCGGGATGGTGCAGCCCCGCCTTGATCAGCGGCACCAGCTGCGCCTTGTCGCCGGAAAAGCTGCGCGCCACGAAGGTCGCGCCGATGTTGAGCGCCAGCCCCGCGGGGTCGATGGGGGAAAACACGTTCGCCTGCCCGTGCTTGGTTTTGGAGCCGACGTCCGCCGTGGCGGAATCCTGCCCCTTGGTCAGCCCGTAGCAGCCGTTGTTCTCGATGATGTAGAGCATGTTGAGGTTGCGGCGCATGACGTGGGCGAACTGGCCGAGGCCGATCGAGGCCGTATCGCCGTCGCCGGAGACGCCGAGGTAGGTCAGGTCGCGGTTGGCGAGGTAGGCGCCGGTCGCGACCGACGGCATGCGCCCGTGCACCGAGTTGAAGCCGTGCGACTGGCGGAGGAAATAGGCGGGCGTCTTCGACGAGCAGCCGATGCCGGAGAGCTTGGCGACCAGGTGCGGCGCGACCGACATCTCGTAGCAGGCCTGCACGAGGGCGGCGCTGATGGAATCGTGCCCGCAGCCCGCGCAGAGGGTGGAGAGAGCGCCTTCGTAATCCTGCCGCGTATAGCCGATGTCGTTGGGAACCGTGCAGGGGTGGCGGAAACGCGGAATGATGTAGCTCATGGTTTTCTCCCTTCAGGCCACGTGCTGGCTTCGCTTGCCGTCTTTCAGATGGCGGGCGATCTTGTCATGGATGTCGTGCGCGGTGATCGGCTTGCCGCCGTAGTAGAGGATTTTGACCAGCTTGTCCGGATTGACGCCGAACTCGTTGATCAGCAGGCTGCGCATCTGCGCGTCGCGGTTCTGCTCGATGACGAAAACCTCGTCGTGCGCGGCGATGAAATCCTCCACCTCCTGCGGAAACGGAAAGGCGCGCAGGCGCATGGCGTCCAGCTCCGTGCCCTCTGCGGCGAGCCGGTCGAGCGCCTCGCGCGCGGCGTGCATGGTGGTGCCGTAGTAAAGCGCGCCGCGCTTGCCGCCCTTGCCCGTGCGCTCGGTTTCCGCCGCCGGCACGAGCGTGCGCGCGGTCTGCCATTTCTTGTCGAGCCGGTGCATGGACTCGAGATAGATGTCGCTGTTTTCGGTGTAAGCGGCGTAAGAGTCGTGCGAGGTGCCGCGGGTGAAATAGGAGCCCTTGGTCGGGTGCGTGCCGGGATAGGTGCGCCAGCCGATGCCGTCGCCGTCGACGTCGAGATAGCGGCCGAATTTTTCCTTCATATTCTCCAGATCTTCCGCCGTCAGCACTTTGCCGCGGTCGTATTTGCGGTTGTCGTCCCAGGTCAGGGGCGGCGACATGTTGTCGTTCATGCCGAGGTCGAGATCGCTCAGGACCATCACCGGCGTCTGCAGGCGGTCGGCAAGGTCGAAGGCGTCGGCGGCGAAGTCGAAGGCCTCCTTCGGCGTCGAGGGGAACAGCAGCACATGCTTGGTGTCGCCGTGCGAGGCATAGGCGCAGAGCAG
Organism: Pseudomonadota bacterium; assembly: GCA_021805245.1. Classification (GTDB taxonomy): domain Bacteria; phylum Pseudomonadota; class Alphaproteobacteria; order Micavibrionales; family UBA2020; genus PALSA-926. Next base: position 10,032 of record JAJZFS010000064.1, read on the forward strand.
CACGTCGCCCTGCTGCGTGCGCGTCGGCATGCCGGTGGAAGGCCCGCAGCGCTGCACGTTGTAGAGCACGGCCGGTATTTCGGCGAAATAGGCAAGGCCGAGGAACTCGCTCATCAGCGACACGCCGGGGCCGCTGGTCGCGGTGAAAGAGCGCGCGCCGTTCCACGACGCGCCGATGACGATGCCGATGGCGGCGAGTTCGTCTTCCGCCTGCACCACGGCGAAATTGTTTTTGCCGGTTTCCGGGTCTTGCCGCGTTGCGGCGGCATAGTTGCGGAAGGTGTCGATCACCGAGGTCGACGGCGTGATCGGATACCAGCCGACCACCGTCGCGCCGCCGTAAACCGCGCCGAGGCCGAGCGCGGTGTTGCCGTCGAGCAGGATGCTGTCGCCGGTCTTGTCGCAGGCTTTGAGCCGCAAACCGAGCGGGCAGGTGAAATGTTCGCGGGCGTAATTATAGCCGAGCTCGAGGGCGTGCACGTTGGGTCCGATGAGTTTTTTCTTTTCCTCGAACTGGTCGGCGACAAGGCCTTTCAGCACCGCGAAGTCGATGTCGACGAGCGCCGCGAGCGCGCCGACGTAAATGACGTTTTTGAACAGCTGGCGCAGGCGCGGCTCCTTGTATTCGCGGTTGCAGATCTCCGTCAGCGGCAGGCCGAGAATGGTGATGTCGCCGCGCGCGAGATCGGCGGGCAGAGGCTTGATGTCGTCGTAGACGAAATAGCCGCCGGGCGCGACGCTGGCGATGTCCTGCGCGAGGCTTTGCGCGTTGACGCAGATCATGAGGTCGACGCCGCCGCCGCGCGCGCCGATATAGCCCTTTTCGCTGACGCGCACTTCGTACCACGTCGGCAGGCCCTGAATGTTGGAGGGGAAGATGTTCTTGGCGCCGATCGGAATGCCCATGCGGAACGCCGCCTTGGCGAACAGCAGGTTGGCGCTCGCCGAGCCGGTGCCGTTGACGTTGGCGAAGCGGACGACGAACTCGTTGACGGATTCAAGCGGCTTCATTTTCGGGCGTCTCCGTTTTTTTGAAACAGGCCGTTTTCGGCGCGGTGTAGAGGAATTTTTTCATGTCCCAGGCTTCGGTCGGGCAGCGCTCGGCGCAGAGGCCGCAGTGCAGGCACACGTCTTCGTCCTTGACCAGCACGCGTCCGGTGGGCAGCGCGGGCGACACGAAAAGAGTCTGCCCGCGGTTGTCCGATACCGCATTGAGCCGGCCGCGCAAATCGTCCTCCGCGCCGTTTTCGGCGAAGGTGATGGCGGACATCGGGCAGACGTCGGCGCAGGCGTCGCACTCGATGCAGCGGCCGCTCTCGAACACCGTCTGCACATCGCAGTTGAGGCAGCGCGACGCTTCGGCGCAGGCGGCTTTGACGTCAAACCCGAGTTCCACCTCCATTTTCATGTCCTTCAGCGTCTTTTTCCTGTCGGCGTGCGGCACGGCGAAACGGTCCGCGCCGGAAACATCGTTGCTGTAGCTCCATTCGTGCACGTTCATCTTCTGGCTGACGAGCGTGACGGCGGGATGCGGGCGGTCGCTGAGGTTTTTTCCGCGGCAGAAGATGTCGATGGAAATGGCGGCCTGATGCCCGTGGGCCACGGCGGTGATGATGTTGGCGGGGCCGAAGGCCGCGTCGCCGCCGAAAAAGACCTTGGGCAGCGTCGACTGAAAGGTCTTTTTGTCCAGCACCGGCAGGTCCCACTTGCCGAAGTCGATGCCGATGTCGCGCTCGATCCACGGAAAGGCGTTGTCCTGCCCGATCGCCATCAGCACGTCGTCGCACTCCATGACCACCGGCGCCTCGCCGGCCGGCACCAGCGTGCGCTTGCCCTTGTCGTCATAAACGGCGCGCACTTTCTCGAACATGACGGCGACGACCTTGCCGTCTTTCATCTTGAATTCTTTGGGCACGTGGTTTTCGAACATCGGAATGTCCTCGGCTTCGGCGTCCTCGCGCTCCCACGGCGAGGCCTTCATGTCCTTGAACGGGCTGCGCACGACGACGCGCACGTCTTCCCCGCCCAGCCGCCGCGCGGTGCGGCAGCAGTCCATGGCGGTGTTGCCGCCGCCCAGCACGATCACGCGCTTGCCGATGGAGGCGATATGGCCGAACGCCACGCTGGCCAGCCAGTCGATGCCGATGTGAATCTGCTTATCCGCTTCCTGGCGGCCCGGAATGTCGAGATCGCGCCCGCGCGGCGCGCCGGTGCCGACGAAAACGGCGTCGAAGTCGCGCGCCAGCATCTCTTTCATGCTGGTGACGTCCTGATTGAAGTGCGCATCGACGCCCATATCGGTTATATAGCCCACTTCCTCATCCAGCACCTTTTCGGGCAGGCGGAAAGAGGGGATCTGGCTGCGCATCATGCCGCCGCCGCGTTTCTGGTTGTCGAACAAAATGCAGGTATAGCCGAGCGGCATCAAATCGCGCGCCACCGTCAGCGATGCGGGCCCGCCGCCGATCAGCGCGACGCGCCGGCCGTTTTTCTTCTTGGGGATTTCGGGCATCAAGGATTTGACATCGCCCTTAAGATCGGCGCAGACGCGCTTCAGGCGGCAAACCGCCACCGGCTCCTCGTCTTTCTCGATGCGGCCCCTGCGGCAGGCCGGCTCGCACGGGCGGTCGCAGGTGCGGCCGAGCACGCCCGGAAAGACGTTCGCTTCCCAGTTGATCATGTAGGCTTCGGTGTGCCGTCCGGCGGCGATCAGCCGGATATAGGCCGGCACCGGCGTATGCGCGGGACAGGCGTACTGGCAGTTGACGACTTTGTGAAAATATTCCGGATCTTCCGTTACCGTCGGCTCCAAGGGGCTCTCCGTCAGGTTAGAAACAGCATAAAAGCGGTCTATTTTCTATTATTGCACCCCGCCATTCCCCCCGCTTGACCTGGATCAAGTGGGGCAAAATTGACTTAGCGCGGCAGCGTTGCTGTCCGCCGGCAATTTATGAATAAGAAGGATATGCTGTGGCTATGACGTTTTCTTCTTCAGATGAAAGCTCTTGGGACGGGTCAGGGCTTCGAAGCCGACCACGGAGAGGCTGGCACCGCGGCCCGTGTCCTTCACGCCCGTCCAGGCGAGGCCGGGGTCGAGATAGTCGCAGCGGTTCATGAACACCGTGCCGGTTTCGATCTCGGCGCCGATTTTTTCCGCCGCGTCGAGGTCTTGCGTCCAGAGGCTGGCGGTGAGGCCGTAGGGGCTGTCGTTCATCAGGTGCAGCGCCTCCGCGTCCGACTTGACCTTCATGATGCCGACGACGGGGCCGAAACTTTCCTCCATCATCACATCCATGGAATGGTCGACGTTCACCAGCACCTGCGGCGCGAGATAGGGCGTGCCTTGCTTGCTGGCGGTGAAGCTGCTTTCGTCGATCAGCGCCTTCGCGCCTTTTTTGACCGCCGCGGCGGTTTGCGCGCGCACGAAGTCCGCCGCCGCCGTGCGCACCATAGGGCCGAGCGTGGCGGCGGGATCGGTCGGATTATCGAGATTGTATTTGTTGGTGAGGGCGACGAAACCGTCCACGAACGGCTTGTAAAGTTTTTCATCGACGTAGATGCGCTCGATGCCGCAGCAGCACTGGCCGGAGTTGAAAAACGCGCCGTCGACAAGGTTTTCCACCGCCGCCGCGAGATCGGCGTCGGCGCGCACGTAGGCGGGGTCTTTGCCGCCGAGCTCAAGTCCCGCGACGATGAACTTGCCGCTGATGGCCTTTTGCACGGCGTGGCCGCCCTTGACCGAGCCGGTGAAATTGACGTAGTCGACGCGCGGGTCGGCCATCAGCTTTTCCGTGTCTTGATGGCTGAGGTCGAGAAACTGGAAGACGCCCTCGGGCAGGCCCGCCGCCTTGAAGCCTTCGGCGTAGCGGTCGGCGACCAGCGGCGTCTGGTGCGAATGTTTGAGCACCACCACGTTGCCCGCCAGCAGCGCCGGCACGATGGCGTTGACCGAGGTGAGATAAGGATAATTCCACGGCGCGATCACCGCGACGGTGCCGAGCGGCGCGCGGCGGATGTAGCGTTTGAAGCCTTCCCGCGCATCGTCAGGCACGACGTCGGCCAGCGCGCGTGGCGCGAGATCGACGGCGTATTTCACGCGCTCCTGAAAGCCGCGCAGGATTTCGCCCGCGGCCTGCGACACCGGACGGCCCATCTGCCAGGTGATCTCTTCGCCGATCGCCTGGGCGTTTTTGAGCATATGGTCGAGAAACTTCAGCATGTATTTCTGCCGTTCGGCAAGCGGGGTCGCCTGCCACAGCTTCTGCGCCTGTTTGGCCCTGTCGAGCGCGGCGTCGATGTCGGCGGGCGCATCGAGCGGACGCTCCACATAGACGCGCCCGTCGACGGGGGAGATGCACTGCAGCAGGCCGGTGTTGGTTTTCGGCATCGGGTTACCCATGGCTCATGTCCTTTTCATCAGATGATTTCGAGGTCTCCCGCCCGCCGGAGTTTTTTGCCCGATTCTTTGGCGCTTATGCGGTCCGCTTGCCTTAAAAATGTAGCGTAAAACGGAACATTGTAAATCTATCGGTAAAAACTGAACAAATGATGAAAAATACGTGTCGGAAACCTATTCCATATAATAACAATGACTTAATAAAAAGACCAGGCTGGATCAATATGTAATTCATTGACATTATTCATAATATTAGCTATCCTTAATGCTAGCCGCCGATCTTGATCCGCCTCTTGAGGGACGTTCATGAAAAAAGCAGACCAATCTTCGCTCCGCGCCGCCCTTTCCAAGTCTTTCGTCATTCTCGATCCGGACGTGCCGCTCAATCTGCAGAATATCAATGTCAAAAATCTTGGCATCTCCAAGGAGCGGCTGGCGCGCGCGCTGAACCCGCCCTATGCGCCCAAGGGCATGGTGATGCACGACGTCTTCGTCAAATCGCCCTTCGCGCCGCTGGAAAGACTGGACGCGCCGGAAACGGCCGCCTGGGTGGACAGGCAAACGCAAAGATTCAAGGATTACCTCGCGGGCGCCGCCGCCGCAGAAGCGGCGACCAAAGCCAAGCTCACGGCGGCCATGAAATACGATTTCCACACGCTGCCGCGCTGCCATGGTGGCAGCTATTTCCGCCTGTTTCAGGCGCCGGACGAACTGCAGGCGCATATCGAAATGTCGGGGAGCGAAAACGGCCCGTGGAAGACGATCGTCGACCCCAACAAGATGAATGAAGAAGGGATCGTCTCCATATCGGACTGGGTGGTCAGTCCAAACGGCAAGCGCGTCGCCTATTTTCTCTCCAAGGCGGGCAGCGACGTCACGGCGCTGCATGTGTTCAATGTCGAAAGCGGACAGGACATGCCGGAAGTCCTGACCGCCAGCACCATGACGGCCGCCTTGCAGAACAAGGTGCCTACCGTTTTGTGGGACAAGGACAGCCATGACGGCTTTCTTTACAGCGACAACAGGTTCGGCGTCGTGCGGCATCACACCGTCGGCGCGGCCGCCGACGACGACTATAATGTTTTCGCCGCCCGTCCCACGGCCTATGCGCGCCCGCAGCGGCTCGCCGCCGGCAAATACGAATGGATGTACGAGGGGGCGGGCACGGACAGAAACACGGGTCTGTCCTACCGCCCCTTCGGCAGCGGCGGCGCCTTCACGGAAATCGTCGCGCCGCAGGTCTACGCCCTGCATCCGGTCGCGGAGCTGGAAGACGGCAGCGTGCTCGCCATCACCAACAAGGACGCGCCGCGCAGCAAGCTGGTCTCTTTCCGCCCCGGCGATCCGGCGCCGGAAAAATGGCGGACGGTCGTCCCCGAGAGCGACACGGACGTTTTGAAGAGCGTCACCTTGCATACAGGCAAGCTGGTCGCCACCTATACGCATGACGCGGCGGACGCGGTGAAAGTCTTCACCGAAGACGGCAAACACCTGCACGACATGCCTCTGCCGGTGCAAAGCCTTGCCGTTTTCGGGCAGGGCGAGAGGCCGGACGGCAAGCTCGGCCTGAAAATCTGCGGCTTCAAGAGCATGGGCGACTTTTATACCTACGACCCCGCCACCAACGATCTGGCTTTCGACAAAAAAGGCCCGGGAAAAGTAAACCTCGACGACTGCATCGTCGAGCGCCTTTACGCGACGTCGAAGGACGGCACCCGGGTGCCGATGACGGTGATCCGCCGCCCCGATACCGTTCTTGACGGCACGGCCGCGGTGAAACTGACGGGCTATGGCGGGTTCAACATTTCGCGCGGCCCGCGTTTTGACGAGGCGATGTGGAACTTCGTCAACTCCGGCGGCATTTACGTGCAGACGAATTTGCGCGGCGGCGGCGAGTTCGGGCAGGCGTGGTACGATCAGGGACGCCTGCTCAACAAGCAAAACGTCTTCGACGACTTCGCCGCCTGCGCTCAAAAGCTGATCGCGGACAAATACACGCAATCGAAAAGGCTGGTGATCGAGGGCGGCAGCAACGGCGGATTGCTGACCTCGGCGACGATGCTGCAGCATCCCAAGCTTTTCGGCGCGGTCGTGACCCATGTGCCGGTGACCGACATGCTGGGTCTGAGGGGGGCATGGGCGTCGGACTACGGCCGGCCGGACAAAATCAAGGAAGATTTCAATGCCGCGGCGCGCTATTCGCCGGTGCACAACGTGAAGAAGGGCGTGAAATATCCGCCCCACCTGATCATCACCGGCGATCACGACGACCGCGTCAATCCGTGGCATGCCTACAAGCTGGCCGCCGCCTTGCAGTCCCAGTCACATAAGGACAATATTACCCTGCTCAACGTCGAGAAAGACGCCGGCCACGGCGCGGGAAAATCGACGGCGCAAATCATTCGGGAGGACGCCGAGGTCTTCGCCTTCATCGAAAAAGCCATCGGCCCCGTCAATCAGCAGGCTTATAAAGAAAAGCTGTCGCAAGACCAAAAAACCGACTTCAATGCGACCGGCAAGCGCAAGACGCTTCCCGCGCCGCCCGCCGCGACCGACCGCGCCGCGCATCGTCCGCAGTCTCCGCGCGCGCAATAGAGCGGGTTTTATCTGCCGTCAGAAACCACCGCCGCCGCCGCCGCCGCCCCCGCCGCCCGCGCCGCCGCCCCCGCCGCCCGGCGGCGAGGAGGCCGAGGAAATGGCCTGCGACAGGCCGCCGCACAGTCCCGACGAGAACTGGCCCATATTGGTGAAGTTGCCGCCATACCAGACCGGTTGGTAGGAAGATATGGATTGCCCGGCCGCCTCCAGCTGCTTGCCGAATTTGTCGGCCCAGTTGCTTTCCACTTTCAGCGCGACGGCGTAAGGCAGGTATTTTTCGAAGATCTCCGGCGTGACGTCCGGCGGCGATAAATGCGCGAAGTGGTTTCGGTCGGTGACGGAGAGGAACATCTTGAACCCGTCGATGTTCGCGCGCAGGTCGCGGCCTTTTTGCGTGTAGGTCTTGAGCGGCGGGGTGAAGAGCAAGTTCAGGAAGGCCGTCGCGGCGGTCGGCAGGAGGGCCGCCCCCCTGGCTGCGGCGGTGGCGAAAAGGTAAGCGGATCCGCAGGTGATGATGGTGAAAATCCATCCGGCGTAAATATACCGCTTGTTTTCGAGGTAATTGCCGTCTTCGTAGAACGAGAGCTGCCACCGCAGTTCGTCCGAGGCGGCCTGGAAAACCTGATACTGGCTGTTTTCAAGCGTGAGGGACTGGCGGCCCGCAAAGAGGATATTGCTGATGGCTGTTTCGATCTCCGTCAATCCGGCCTCCGTGCCGGTGAGCGTCAGCGTATAAACGTCGTGGCCGAGCAGATGCTTTTCTTTGGTAATCTTCAGGTAGCCCTTGACGGCGAGGTCGATGATCAGCGCGGTCATCTGTTCCCTGCCCGCCCCCTTGTCTTTGATATAGGAGACGGCCGACGCGGAGTATCCCGCCGGCGGCTCGAAGCGGGGAAAAGAGCTTTCCTTCGGCTCCCGCGACTTCACCACCCCCCAGACGATGAGGTAATATATCAGCAGCAGAACGCCCGCCGCGGCGGGGATCACGAAGCCGAAATTGTCCCCGATGAAGAACATGAGCTTTTGCGCGGGCGTGGGCTCGTGCACGGCGCCTTTCGGCCAGTCGACGGCGACGCTCAGCCCCTGACGCGGCGCGAGGGGCTTTGTCGTCTCGAACAGGGCGATATTGCTGTTTTCCCCGCTGGTGAAGTCCTGCCCGTACGCGCCCTGATAGCCCGTATAGGCTTTGGTGCCGAGGATTTTCGCGCCTTTCGGCAGCGTGACGTCGGCTTCCGCCTTGTCGATCGGGAAGCCCCAGCCGTTGCCCGTGACGTTCCAGAAAAGCTCGTCATGGTCTTTGAAAAAGCCCAGCTCTCTGTCGACCTCGTAGCTCAGCGTAAAGGTGTAGGGGCCCGGCGGGATCGGAACGTGCTTGCTGCCCATATAGATCCGGTCGCCGTTTTCCAGCGGCACGACGGAATAAGGGATGGATCTTCCGTCGCGCAAGACCCGCAAGACGCGGAACCCGACGTTGGTCACGATGCCGTTGACGTTGTAGGAGGTCGGAAAATCGCGGTAAATGCCGTGTCTGATGCGGTTGCCCGCGGCGATGACGGAGATTTGCTCGGTGACATCGAGGCGCGAATCCTTGCGCACGGTGATGTAACTGTGGAAATCGGTGATTTGCTCCTGCGCGAAAGCATGGGTGGGAAAAAACAGCACGAGGGCGACAACCGCCCAAAAACGTTTCGTCATGGAGCGGATACCTCCGGCACATTACGATCTGCCGGATTTTCAAGCTCGAAGAAATGCATCTGCTGAAACCCGAACGCCCCCGCCAGCAGATTGTTGGGGAACGACTGGACCTTGATGTTCAGGTCGCGCACGGTGCCGTTGTAATAGCGGCGGGCGAGCTGAATCTGGTCTTCCGTGCCGGTCAGGTCCTTTTGCAACTGCTGGAAATTCTGGCTGGCCTTGAGGTCGGGATAATTTTCGGCGACCAGCATCATTTTGCCGAGCGCCGCGGAAAGCCGGCCTTCCGCCTGCCCGCGCGCGTCAGGGCCTTCGGCCTGCGTGGCTTTCGCGCGCAGCGCGGCGACATCCTCGAACAGATCCTTTTCGTGCGCGGCATAGCCTTTGACCGCCGCGACGAGATTGGGGATCAGGTCGGCGCGGCGCTCGAGCTGGACGGCGATGCCGCTCCAGCCCTCCTGCGCCATGTTTCGGGCCTGCACCAGCCCGTTGTAAATGACAATGACCGCGATAAAGAGAACAACAATTAACGCGACAAGGATCCACATCGCCAGCATAATCTTCGTCCCCTGACTGTTAAAATAAATAAAACGGAATAAACTCCCCCAGCCCCAGTCTACAGAGGGCTGGTTAGAGAATAATTAAGTTTCCCGATATTTTCAGTTATGGAACGGCGCGGCGTGCTGCCGTTTAGCCCTGCAGCGCAAAGGCCGTTTTTTCTGTCGCGACGCGGACCTGCCCGCCGCCCGCTGCGACACGGCCGATTTTTACCGCGCCGGTTTTTGCCGTGACTGCGTCCGGCTTGTCGGTCGCGATGACGAAACCGATGCCCATATTGAATGTTTCATAAAGCTCTTTGCCGGCGAGGCCGGAGCGTTCCGCCAGCATGCCGAAAATCTCCTGCGGCTCCGGCAGATGGTCGATCAGGTAATCGAACGCGCCGTTCATACGCGGAATGTTGCCGAGGCCCCCGCCGGTGATATGCGCCATGCCGTGGATGAGCGGGCGGATGTCTTTGATGTCCTGCCAGTAAAGCCGCGTCGGGACGAGGGCTGCGGCGAGCAGGTCCTGCTCTTCCGGCTTGATGAGCTTGCGCACCAGCGAAAAGCCGTTGGAATGGATGCCGGAGGAGGGCAGCGCCAGCAGCGTGTCGCCCGCCTTGACGCGTGAGCCGTCGATGATGTCGGCTTCATCCGCTTCGCCGACCGCGAAACCGGCGAGGTCGTATTCACCCTTGGCGTAAACATCCGGCATCTCCGCCGTCTCGCCGCCGATCAGCGCCATGCCGCAATCTTTGCAGGCCGAGGTTATCCCCGCTATGATGGGGTCGAGCACGGCCAGGTCGATCTTCGCCATGGCAAGATAATCGAGGAAGAACAGCGGCGTCGCACCGGTGCAGATGATGTCGTTCGCGCACATCGCCACAAGGTCGATGCCGATGGTGTCATGTTTGTTCAGAGCTTGCGCGATCTTGACCTTGGTGCCGACGCCGTCCGTGCCCGCGGCGAGGATTTTTCCGCCGGCGGATTTATACAGCGCGGCAAACCCGCCGACGCCGGAGACGACGTTGTCGCCGTAGGTCGATTGCACCCGTGCCTTGATTTTGTCGACGAGCGCGTCGGCGACCGCGAGATCGACCCCTGCGTCCTTGTAGGATATTTTCTGCGCCTGCATGTGTTGCTCCTTAGTGGCGGAAGTGGCGGCGGCCGGTGAAGATCATGGCGATGCCCGCGTCGTTGGCGGCATTGATGACGTCCTGGTCCTTCACGCTGCCGCCCGGCTGGATGATGGCGCGGATGCCCGAGGCTTTTGCGATGTCGATATTGTCGGGGAAGGGGAAGAACGCGTCCGACACCAGCACGGCGGCGGACAGGTCGCCGTAGCCGTTCTCGTGCGCCTTCTCGACGGCCTGTTTGATGCTGACGAGGCGGTTGGGGTTGCCCATGCCCGCGCCGATCATGCTGTAGCCGTCGTCGTGCGCGGCGAAAAGACCGATGGCGTTGCTCTTGAGGTGCTTGCAGGCCATGACGCCGAAACGGGCGAGGCTGTCGTTGGCGGGGAATTTCGCGCTGGTGACGGCGTTGAAATCCGCGTCCGCGCCGGTGTCCTCCTGCTGCACGACAAAGCCGCCGGAGATGGACTTGACCATCGGCACAGTGTAGGCGCCGGTGAAAGCCGGAAGCGCGAGCAGGCGGAGGCTTTTCTTTTTGGCGAAAGCTTCCAGCGCCCTGGCGCTGAACGACGGCGCGAGGATCACTTCGACGAACTTGTCTTTCAGCCACGCCGCGATGTCTTCGTCCACTTCGGTGTTGAAGCAGAGGATGCTGCCGAAGGCGCTGACCGGATCGCCCGCCCAGCTGCGCTCCAAAGCTTCCAGCGGCGTTCTGGCGAGCGCGATGCCGCAGGGCGTCAGGTGCTTGATGACCGAGACGGCGGCGGGAAAGGTCTCGGTGGCGCAAGTCGCCGCGTCGCCGCAGGCGCGCCATGCCGCGTCGGCGTCGAGCAGGTTGTTGTAAGAGAGCGCCTTGCCCTGCAGCGGTTCGGTCGAGGCGATGCCGGGGTGGAACGGATCGGTATAGACCCACGACTTCTGGTGCGGGTTTTCGCCGTAGCGCAGCAGCTTCGCGCCCTGCGGCGAAAGGACGATGGTGCGCTCGTCGGTATTGAATTTTTCCTCGAACTTCGCGGCGATCAGCCCGTCGTAGCGCGCGGTGTGGCGGAAGGCGGCGAGCGCGAGCTGTTCGCGGGTGGCGAGGGTCGTTTCAACGTCGATCAGGTCATATTGCGCGGGATCGGTGACCACGGCGACGGCGGCGTGGTTTTTCGCCGCGGCGCGGATCAGCGTCGGCCCGCCGATGTCGATGTTCTCGATCAGCTCTTCCCACGCGGGGTTTGTCTTCGCCGCCGCCTCGAACGGATAAAGATTGCAGACCAGCAGGTCGATCGGGGTGATGCCGAGCTCCGCCGTCTGTTGCGCGTCTTCCGCATTGTCGCGGCGGAACAAAAGCGCGCCCGCCACCTGATAGCTCAAGGTTTTGACGCGCCCGCCGAAACATTCCGGCAAGCCGGTGACTTGTTCAATCGGAATGACGGGAATGCCGTGTGCGGCCAGCGCCTGCGCCGTGCCGCCGGAGGAGACGATCTCGACGCCCGCCGCATGCAGTTTCTTGCCGAGCGCGGCGAGACCGCTCTTGTCGCTGACGCTGATCAGGGCGCGGTTGATTTTAATGCGGTCTGCCGGCATAGCTTTTCTCCTTTTGGGTTTCGGTGAGATAGGTGACGATGTTCCTGAAGATTTGCGCGCCCGCCCCCGCGGCCATAAAGTCGCGTTGCGGCGCAAAGTTGGTTGCCTGATAAACAAAAGCTTCCGGATGCGGCATCAGGCCGAAGATCAGGCCGGAGGGGTCGCACAATCCGGCGATGTGTTGATGCGAGCCGTTGACGTCTTCGCGGTAGGTGAGGGCGATCTGCCCGTTTTCTTTGAGTTCGTCGTAAACTGCATCGTCGCCGAACACCACGCGCCCTTCGCCGTGGCGGATGGGCAGGTCGAAAGCCTCCATCCCCTCAGTCCACTTGCAAATGCTGTTTTGCGCCGGCTGCAGCGTGACCCAGCGGTCGATAAACCCGCCCTGCAGGTTGGGGGCGAGCGCCATGACGCGTTTTTGCGTTGCGGGGTAGGGGAGCAGACCGAGCTTCACCAGCACTTGAAAGCCGTTGCAAATGCCGATGATCGGTTTTTGCGCGGCGACGAAATCGAAAAACGCATCCCCAAGGGCGTGGCGGATCTTGAGCGCGAGGATTTGCCCGCTGCCCAGCTCGTCGCCGAAGGAAAATCCGCCGGGGATGGCCATGCCGTCGAACCGCGCCAGCGTGTCCGGCTTGGCGGCGAGATCGTTGATGTGCAAAATTTCAGCGTTCGCGCCCGCGTCGCGCAACGCCGCCGCCGTTTCGCGCTCGCAATTGATGCCGTCGCCGGAGAGGACAAGAAAAGCCGGTTGCATCATGTCAAAATCCTTTCTCCCATGCGGCGCTGATCGCCTCCAGGGGCAAAGATATATCGTTGAACGAAAGTTTTGCATCGTCCGTCACGGTACCGATCGCTTTCGCGCCGAAAATCTTCTCGAACGCTTCGCGCTTCGCCGCAGGCACGGAAACGACGAACCGGCCCGGCGCTTCGCTGAAGGCTGTTTCGGCATCCAGCGTGCCGGAAAGCTGCGCGCCGTTCCTGCCGCCGATCATGCTCTCGGAGAGCGCAACCATCATCCCGCCCTCCGATATGTCATGCAGCGATGAAAAGAGCGGCAGGGCCGCGTGGATCTTGCGGTAAAGCGCGATGTTGCGCGCAAGGTCGATGGCGGGCGTTTTTGCGCAGGCATTATATATATGCGCGTATTCCGAGCCGCCCAATCCACTCCCTTTGCCGCCGAGCAGATAAATCAAATCACCCGCGGTGTTGAAATGGCTCGCGGGCACGCTGCCCATCTTCACCCGCGCCATTGCTGTCACCAGTAGCGTCGGCAGCACGCCGAAGGAAATATCGCGCCCGCCCTTGTCTTTGCCTTTGAAGTCGTTCTTCATGCTGTCTTTGCCGCTGACCAGCGGCATGCCGTAATTTATGCAGGCGTCGTGCAACCCCTGACAGGCGCGCACCAGTTGGCCGAGGCGGTATTCGCCGTCGGGATTTTTCGCGGATTGCACGGGGTCGGGCCAGCAGAAATTGTCGAGCAGGCAGCACATATCGGGGTCGCCGCCCGCGGCGACGACATTGCGCACCGCTTCATCGACCGCGCATTGCGCCATCAGGTAGGGATCGTGCAAACTCAGGCGCGGCGCGAGACCGCAGCCGATCGTCACGCCGTTGTCCTCCGCACCGCCGTGCGGCTTCAGCCAGATCGCGCCGCCATCGGCAAACGGCTTCACGTGCGTCGCCGCCTGCACTTCGTGATCATAAGCGCGGACCCATTTTTCCTTCGAGGTGATGTTGGGCGATTGCAGCAGTTGCAGCAGCGCGGCGTCGAGGCCCTCGGCTTGGCGCGTGCGGGCTTGCAAATTTGTTTCCGCCGACCATGCGGCGCGTTCACGCCCGCCGTCCCATGCCGCTTTGAGCTTCATCTGCGGCAGGCTGTCGTGCAAAAAGTCGAGCGGCAGGCTGGCGACCGTTGCTTGATTATAAAGAACCTCGAGATTGCCGCTGGCGGTGAAGCAGCCGATGTCGGTGGCCGTCACGCCATGCCGCGCGGCGCGTTCCAGAAACGCCGCCGTGTGTTGGGGCGGCACGGCGACGGTCATGCGCTCCTGGCTTTCGCTGACCATCAGTTCCCACGGCTTGAGGCCGGGATATTTGACGGGACACAGGGCGAGATCGATCAACGCGCCGTTGGTCATCTGCGCCATTTCTCCGACGCTGGAGGAAAGCCCGCCCGCGCCGTTGTCGGTGATGGCGGAATAAAGCCCCAAGTCGCGCGTCTCGAGCAGAAAGTCCGTCATGCGTTTTTGGGTGAGCGGGTCGCCGATCTGCACCGCCGTGGCGGGCGCGTTCTCGTCGATCTCCATCGAGCTGAAGGTCGCGCCGTGAATGCCGTCGGCGCCGATCGCCCCGCCGACCATGAAGACGCGGTCGCCGACATGGGCCTGTTTTTCCGCCGCCTTGCGTCCGTCCGGCAAGGCGTGCGGCAACACGCCGACCGTGCCGACGAAGACCAGCGGCTTGCCCGCGTAATCGCGGTCGAAGAAGAACGCGCCGTTGACGGTGGGGATGCCGCTTTTGTTGCCGCCGTCCTCGACGCCCTTGTGCACGCCTTCGAGCATGCGGCGCGGGGATTTCACGCCCTGTGGCATGAATTCTTCTTCAGTGCGCGCCGGCATGTCGGGCGGCGCAAAGCAGAAAACGTCGGTATTGGCGATCGGCCGCGCACCGAGACCCGCGCCGAGGATGTCGCGGTTGACGCCGAGGATGCCGGTGAGCGCTCCGCCGTAAGGGTCGAGCGCGGAAGGGCTGTTGTGCGTTTCGACCTTGATGCAGAGGTCGATATGGTCGTCGAAACGCACGATGCCCGCGTTGTCGCTGAAGACGGAGACCAGCCAGTCGAGCTTGCGCGCCTTCTTCACCTCTTCGGTGGCGCGTTTCACGCAGGTTTTATAAAGGCTGTTGATTTTTTCGCCGTTATAGTCGATCTCGGCGCCGAAGATCTTGTGGCGGCAGTGTTCGCTCCAGCTTTGGGCGATGATTTCGAGTTCGACGTCGGTGAGGTCGGCTTTAAATGCGGCGCGGACGTGCTTCAGCTCGTCAACGGAGAGCGCGAGGCAGCGATCGCGGCTTAAGGCCTCGAGTCCGGCGTCCGCAAGGTCGAGGGAAATCGTTTCGGGTCTGGCTTTCGTCGTGCGCGCGGCTTCCGGCAGGGAGACGTTTTTAAATCTGTCATGCGCGTAAAAATCATTGGCGGGATAAACGTCCGCTTTCTGGATCAGGTCGTTGGCGAGCAGTTCCCTGGCCACCTTTTCCGCGCCGGATTTGTCGAGCGCGCCGAATAGAAAATAGAGCGACCCGCTGGCCACGCGCGCGGAGATGCCGGAAAGCGCGAGCGCCTCGGCGGCGGCGTGCCCGGGATTGTCGGTCACGCCTGCGCGAAACCCGACATCGACGACGAAGGCGGGCGCGCCGTGGGGAAACTTATATTCTTTATTGTCGAAGTGCGCCTGCTGCAGCACGGGATCGGCGAAGACCGGCGCGAGATTTTCCGTTGTGCCAGCGGTGGTTTTGTATACTTTCACTTCCTCGATCGCCGCGAGCGGCACGCCCAGCGCGTCACGCGCCTCCGCCGCCCATTTTTCCAGACGCCTGTCGGGGATGGTGTTTTCGATTTCGATGCGGATGGCAGTCATGCAGCGGCCCTTTGTACGAGGATGTCGATAAATTCGCGGTAGAGTTCGTATTCCAGTTCCATCCCGCGCGCGCGGAAGGTTTCCAGCGTGTCGTCTTTTTCGCGGGGGAAAGTCCTTTGCGCGATGATCGGGCCGGTGTCGATGCCGTCGTCGACGTAATGCAGCGTGACGCCGGAGACCGGCACGTTGGCGCGGAAGGCGTCGCCGTAGCCGTCCTTGCCGGGGAAGTGCGGCAGGAGCGATGGGTGGATGTTGACGATGCGGTCTTTGTAGGCGGCGACAAAGTCGGGGCTGAGAATCGCCATGAAGCCGGCAAGGAAAATCCACTCTATATGGTGTTCTTCAAGCGCGGCGATGATGGCGGCCTCCTGTCGGGCCTTGCTGCCGGTGCGCTCGATGACCTTGCACGGCACGCCCAGTTTTTCCGCGCGGGCGATGACGGGCGCGCCCGCCTTGTTGCAGATGACCAGCGGGATGGAAATGCGCTCGGCGCGGGTTTGCGTGTGACGCAGAATGTTTTCGGCATTCGAGCCGCTGCCCGAGGCGAAGACGGCGGCGGTAATGATGTTTGTCGGAGGAATTTTTTTACTGTCCGCCAATATCCCGCCTCCAGTGTGCGCCTTTGAAAGAGATGTTGTCGATCCGCGCATAAGCCTGTTTGCGCGCCGTTTCCAACGTCGCGCCGCGCGCCGTCACGCCGAGCACGCGCCCGCCGCTGTTGACGAAGCTGCCGTCTTTGGCCGCGATGCCCGCGAAGAACACCTGTGTGTTGTCGTTCGTGATGGGGTTAAGGATGATCGTTTCGCCGAGCTTCATGTTCTGCGAAGGATAGCCCGCCGAGGTCATGACGACATGCACGGTTGTTTCGTCGGCGATGTGCGGCGCGGAACAGTTCGAGAGATCGCCCTTCGCGGCGGCAAGGAACAGCGGCACGAGGTCGCTTTCGATCAGCGGCAGCAGCGCCTGCGTTTCCGGATCGCCGAGGCGGACGTTGAACTCGATCACGTTGACATCGTCGCCATCGACCATCAATCCCGCGAACAGGACCCCCTTGAACGGCGTGCCGCGCTTATTCATGCCGCGCAGGGTGGCGGCGAAAATATTCTCGCTGATAAAAGCGCGGGCGGCGGGTGAGGGCCAGTCTTGGGACGAAAACGCGCCCATGCCGCCGGTGTTGGGGCCCCGGTTGCCGTCGAAGACGCGCTTGTGGTCGCAGATATAGCCGAAGGGCAGAAAGCGCATCCCGTCGCACAAGGCGAAAGCGGAAACCTCGCGGCCGTGCAGCGTTTCCTCGAGCAACACGCGCTCCGCCTTGACGGGGTGGCCCGCGTCGACCATGAAATCGTGCAGGGTCTGTTCGGCTTCCGCGCGGTCTTTTGTCACCACCACGCCTTTGCCGGCGGCGAGGCCGTCGGCCTTGATGACCACGCCTTTATTTTCGACGTCCCATGTTTTCAGCGCGGCGCGCGCGGCGGCGTAGCCGTTGCAGGTCACGGCGCGCGCGGTCGGGATGTCTTCCGCCTGCATGAATTCCTTGGAGAAGATTTTGGAAGATTCCAGTTGCGCCGCCGCGCGGCTGGCGCCGAGAACGGTGAAGCGCGCGGCTTCGAGGCGGTCGACAACGCCGTCCGCCATCGGCTTCTCCGGCCCGATGACGATAAGATCCGGCTTTAGTTCTTGCGCGATCTTGCCGATATCTCCCGAAACGCAAACGATGCGGCCGTCTTGTGTCGCCATGCCGGGGTTGCCGGGCAGGACATGGACTTTTTCGACCAGCGGAGACTGCGCCATCTTCCAGGCCAGCGCGTGCTCGCGCCCGCCGGAACCGAGAAGCAGGACTGTCAGCCGCTTGCTCATGCCGCCGCCTTTTGCCGCAGGTCTTTTAAGGCCGCGCTTAAATCATCGAGCGGCCAGGCGTCCTTATAAACCGTGGTGCCGAGATATTTTTGGGCGAGAGCCTCGGCGAGGCTCATGTAGATCATCTCCGCCTTTTCCTTGGCGTCGGCAGGCAGAGGCGCTGGCGTTTGTCCGAACTCTTCGCGGCAGATTTTCTTCCAGTCCTTTTCGCCGCGGACGTCGGCGATGATTTTGGCCTTTTCCAGCGCGTCGAGCCACGGCGTGCCCTTATAGTGGGCGCGCAGCATTTCCTTGGACAGGTGCGTGCCGTCCAGCGTCAGCCGCAGCTCGTCCGGGCCGATGGAGTCGACCAGCATAAAGCCGCGCGCGCCGTTTTCCTCCTCGGTGAAGGCGAACTCGAACTTGCCGTCCCACAAAGTGACGCCGATGCCGTCAAAGCAGTCTTTGAGGTGCGCCGCCGCGTCCGCGGCGAGTTTGAAAAGGTTTTGCAGTTCCGCTTCATTGAGCCCCGCGATGGCGGCGGCTTCGGCGCGGCCGATGTAGCGGTCCTTGTTTTCGAGCTTGGTGGAGCATTCGATGACAGGATGCGCGAACAGGTCACCGGTTTTGGGCGCGTGATCGAGGCCGATCTCCTTGCGGTAGGCGGCGCTGGCGGTGCGTTTTAAAAGCGAGCTGCCCTCCGGCACGCCGAAGCGGAAGATGACCTCCAGCGGCACGAGCGCGTTGGCGGGGCGTTTTTGATAGGCCGCATAATCCCACACCAGCTTGCCGTCCTTGTTCCCGCTTGCGGGCTTGAACACGTCCACCGGCTGCACGCACAGCAGGCGGCCCTCCGGTTTGCCGAGCAGATGATGCCTGACGCCTGTCTTGTCGAGATAATCGAAGAAGAACCACGCCAGAAACGCGAGGCATTCGCCCTTGTGCTCCAGAAGGTCGGGCATCTGGCCCCAGTCATAGATGGAATAACGGTCGGAATATTCGAAGATATAGGGCGCAACGCCTCTCTTGCCGCGCACGTCCTTGACCGATCCGCGATAAAGAATGTCAGGCAGCATTGCGTTCTCCTTCCGATTTGCGGTGTTGTTGCAGGCGCGCCGCCGCGTGGACGGCGTTGCGCGTGTTGTTGGCGCCGACCCAGAGGCCGCCGCGCGCCGCCCAGTCGAGGACGGTGAGATAGTTTTTCGCGTCTGCGGCGTCTTCTGTTTTGAAGAACGGCACATGGAGGCCGTAAGCTGCGGGGCGGATGTCTTCCGTCCTGGCGACGAGATAGACGTTAAATGCGGCCTTGTCCGGAGCGCCGGACGAGGCGACCGTCAGGCCTTTGTCCTTGGCGGCGGCGCGGGCTTTGTCGATGATCTCCGCGGCGTCGGCGCCGTCCGGAACGACGAAATGGACGATGGAGGTTGCTTTCGCCGCCTTCCACTGGCCGAGGAAGGTGACGATCGCGTCCGTCTTGTCCGGCCCGCAGGCGAGAACCGGCACGCCCGGGGGCATTTGCGCGATGGAGGCGAGGCTGTCCAGCCCGCCGAACTGCGAGTTGACCGGCACGCCGAACACCGGCAAAGGCGTGAGCGCGGCGACGACTCCCGGCAGCGCGGCGGCGAGGCCGGCGCCGGCGATGATCGCGTCGCCCTGCCAGTTTTTGATGCGCTCGTGCAAAAGGTCGATGTTGCGGTGCGCGGAGATGACCTGAAATTCAACGTTGTCGCAGACGGGCTTCAGGCTCTCGACCAGCGGTTGGGAGACGTTATTGTCGGACGCGCTGCCGAAGACGACGAAAATTTTCATGGCTTTCCTCCTGCAAGGTGGCGTTGCGCCGAGAAGGCGGCGCTTTCTTCGATTTCCGTGGGGTATTTGCCGTCGAGGCAGGCCATGCACATGTCCTCAAGCCCGATGGCCTGACGCAGGTCTTCGGCGTCGAGATAGATCACTTTGTCCACGCCGAGCCAGCTGGCGATCTCGCCCGCGCTCTTGCCGTTGGCGAGGAGTTGGCCGGCGTTGGGAAAATCGATGCCGTAATAGCAGGCGTAGCGGTGCGGCGGGCAGGTGATGCCGATGGTGATGCTCTTCGCGCCGTAGCGTTTGAGCATGGCGACGATCTTCTTGGCGGTGGTGCCGCGCACGATGCTGTCGTCGACGAGGAAGATGTTCTTGCCTTCGATCTCGCTGCGGATCGGGCTGAGTTTCAGCTCCACCGCCTTCTCGCGCTTTTCCTGCGTGCCGAGGATGAAGCTGCGCTGCACGTAGCGGTTTTTGATCAGTCCCTCGCGGTAGGGCAGCTTCAGCGCGTCGGCGACGGAAATCGCCGCGGGGCGGCTGGTGTCGGGCACCGGCATGACGACGTCGGGCGCGATCTCGCCGCGCATGATGGCTTCGCGGGCGTGCATGCCCAATCTGCTGCCGAGGCCCAGCCGCGCGGCATAGACCGATTTGCCGCCCTGCGCGCCTTCCGCGCCGGAGAAATAGACCCACTCGAACATGCAGGGGGCGATTTTTTTCTCTTTGCGGACGACGGCGCTCATCAATGTGCCGTCTTTGGAGACGAACACCGCTTCGCCGGGTTCGACGTCGCGCAGGTAGTCGTAGCCGAGATAGGTGAGGGCGATGGTCTCCGAGGCGAAGCAATAGGTTTTCTGTCCGTCTTCGTCTGCGCGCACGCCGAGGACCAGCGGGCGCAGGCCCTTCGGGTCGCGGAAGGCGACGAGGCCTTCGTTGGCGATCAGCGAGACGACGGCGTAGCCGCCGACCATGGTGTCGAAGATTTGCCCGACGGCAGATTTGATGTTGCCGAAGGTGAAGGTCTGCTGATCGGGGATGCCGCCGGATTTCTCCGTGAGAAAGTGCGCGAAATAATGGATCAGCACTTCGAGGTCGTTATGGGTCAGCAGCTGGCGGCGGAACTCTTTGTTGAGCCTCTGCGCCAGCGAGAAGTAATTGAGGATATTGCCGTTGTGCGCCATGGCGAGGCCGAAGGGGATGCCGGTCATCATCGGCTGGATGTCGTTGGCGCCGTCGGTGCCGATGGTGGCGTAGCGCGTATGGCCGATCGCCATGTAGCCGGAGAGCTTTTCAATGCGCGGCTGGTCAAACACTTGCGCGACGAGGCCGTGGTCTTTCTCGGCGGCGAACATATGCGTCGCGTTGTCGTAAGAGACGATGCCGGCGGCGTCCTGCCCGCGGTGCTGCAAAACAAGAAGCCCGCGGTAGCATTCTAGCGCGGGGGTGTTGATGGGCGGTGTTTTTATGGTCGGTGTTTTCGCAGGTTGCGGGGCGGGCGGCATTCGAGTCTGGAAATCTTCCGGACCAATAATGCCTATGATGCCGCACATAATGCAGACCCCGATTCTTCCTTGAAAGGATGACACACGGTTACATAGGTTTGCCGGCACATTCAAACATTTTTTTTTGATTTCGCGCGCGCAGCGGCATCAAAGATAGAAAATGTCTTTTTTTTACAACAGACGATAATTCTCGGTCGGCCGGAGCAACCCATAATCCTTGACACATACTCTGAAAACGGAATAATGGCGGCCTTGCAGGCACATTTTTATTTAAAAGGATTTCAACCCATGACCGGAACACCCGAACCCCCAAAAGAGATCGGCGACAAGGATGCGGACGGCTGGACGTACATCGGCCCTTCCGTCGATACCGGCAAGCCGCTCTATGTCGCGCCCGCCGATGAAGGCGTGATGCAATGGAAGGAGGCCAAGGACGCGGCGGACAAAAAAGGCGCGCGGCTGCCCTCGGTCGGCGAGCTGCGGCAGATTTTCAACAACAAAGCCAAGGTGCCCGACCTCAAGACCAAGGGCTATCCCGCCGGCTGGTACTGGACGTCCTCGCCGAAGCTGATCCCGCACGGCTATGCGCGCACCCGCCGCATGAGCGACGGCGCCGTGACCAGTGCCGTCCTCCACGCGAAACTGAACGCCCGTCTGGTGCGGAGCTAGCGCGAAGCCCGCGCGCGGAATCACGCGCGGCAACGGTTTGTGCGAAAAACAATCGGTTAGGAAGCCTTGGCCATCAGCGGATAATCCGTATAGCCATGCGCGTCGTGGGTATAAAACGTGCTTTCGTCCGCCGGATTGAGCGGCGCGCCGGTCCTGAAGCGGTGCACGAGGTCGGGGTTGGCGATGAACGGCACGCCGAAGGCGATCGCGTCGGCCTCGCCCGTTGCCAGTGCTTTTTCCGCCAGATCCTGCGTATAGCCGCCGTTGGCGATAAAGGTGCCTTTGAAAATCCTGCGCATGACGGGCGAGACGCGCTCGCCTTCCGCCGCGAGGCGGTGGCCGGGCAGCGGCTCCATGCTGTGCAGATAGGCAAGGCCGTAAGGATTGAGCTTTTCAACGGCGACGCTGAAGGTATGGACGGGGTCGCTATCGCTCATGCCCTTGTAGGGGTTGCGCGGCGACAGGCGCACGCCGACGCGGTCGCCGCCCCAGATGCCGGTGACGGCTTCCGTCACCTGTTGCAGCAGGCGCGCGCGGTTTTCGGCGCTGCCGCCGTAAATGTCGCTGCGGGCGTTGGCGCCGTCGCGCAGGAACTCGTCGAGCAAATAGCCGTTGGCGCTGTGGATCTCGACGCCGTCGAAACCTGCGTCTTTCGCCAGCGTTGCGCCGCGGCGGTAATCGGCGATGGTGGTTTTGATCTCGTCAAGGTCGAGCGCGTGCGGCACGACGTAGTCCTTGACCCCGAGCGGCGTGGTGGTGTGGCCCGTGGCGGCGATCGCCGAGGGCGCGACCGGCAGTTGCCCGTTCAGAAAGTCCGGATGCGAGGCGCGGCCCATGTGCCAGAGCTGCAGGACGATCTTGCCGCCCGCTTTGTGCACGGCATCGGTCACGATCTGCCAGCCCTTGACCTGCGCGGGGGTGAAAATGCCCGGCGCCTGCACCCAGCCGTAGCCGCGCTTGGAGACGGCGGTCGCCTCGGCGACGATCAGCCCCGCCGCCGCGCGCTGGGTGTAATATTCGGCCATCAGCTTGGTCGGCACGCCGTCCACGTCGGCACGGCCACGGGTCAGCGGCGCCATCACGATGCGGTTGTCGAGGTTGAGCGCGCCTGCTTTTAAGGATTTGAAAAGCTGTTTTTCCATTTTTTGCGACTCCGGTGCGTTTTCGCCAGAATTTTGGAAGCTTCTGAAACTAATGAATAAAATAGGGAATGTCATCCGAAAATCGGTATTAAGGGGAATTCTTTTATTGACATAATAAAATTAGCGGTCAATAATGCTCTTCTTGTTAAGTAAAATAAAAACGATGGCAGCTAAAATGATGAATGAAAACAACGATCATTCGTCCGCAAAAGGACAGCAGGGAAAAAAGGCGCACATGAAAAAGCGCCTGAAGGGGACACTCTGCGCGGCGTTCGCGGCGGCGGGGTTCGCCTGCGACGGCTGCAGCACGATGAACGCTTTTGCGCACGGCGTCCCGAACAGGGATGCCCCCGCGGTGACCAGGCCTGCCCCGCAGGGCCTGTCGCGAAATCAGGACGCGCTGACTTTAATCAAGTCGAGACAGAAATCTTTCGCGCCGCGGAGCATCCATGCCTTCGGCGCGGTGGCCACGCCGCGCTACGTGAATTACACCAACTGGGACGATATGCTGCAGCATCAGAAGCGCGAGATGCAAGACCCGGCAAAGGTGCAGACGTACCGCACGTTTCTCGATGGCTTCAACGTCTATGCGCACGAGCCGCTGCGGCAAATGGCGCAGGACGTCAACGGCAAGGTTTTGAAGAACATCTCCTATTACTCGGGATTCCATTCCAAAAAATTTCCCGATACGGGCAATTACTGGGCACCGCCCATCCAGACTATTCTGGCGAAAAAAGGCGACTGCAAGGCTTACGCCATTTTGCAATACGCCATCATGCGCCACCTCGGCGTGCCGGAAAACCGTCTGGCCGTCGCCATCGTCAACTCGTCGGGGAGGAGCGATGTCACGAACCATGCCTTTTTGATGTTGAACGTGGCGCCGGCCGGCAAGCCGCAGGATTTCCTGGTGATGAACGACAACGGCCCCGTCCTGGACGCCAGCCTTTACACCCGCCCGAACGGCGCGAACAGCACATGGTTCTTGCCTTACGTCTTTTTCGACGCCATGAACCGGGACAACGTCTGGACGACGCCCCTGGAAAACAAGCTCCTCTCCCATCCGAAACCGGCCAAAAAACCCGTGCCGAAAATCCTCAAGGATATGCCGATCACGTGATGCACGCCGGTTGACTCCCCCTGCTTTGTGGGCGAAAATGGTGCTGTTTTCAGGTCACAGAGCAGCGATAAGGATTTTTCCGCCCATGAAAAAGAAGCTCGACGTCGTTTCCGGAGGCAAGCCGTCACGCGCTGAGGCTGAACAGGCCGTGCGCACGCTGATCGAATATATCGGCGAAAATCCGGAGCGCGAGGGCGTGCGCGAAACGCCCAAGCGCGTCGTTCGGGCGTTCGACGAATATTTCCAGGGCTACAGTCTGGATGCGGGCGAGATTCTCTCCAAGACCTTCAGCGAGGTCGGCGATTACGACGGGCCGGTGCTGGTGAAGAACATCGCGGTGGAATCGCGCTGCGAGCATCACCTCGCGCCCTTCATCGGTCATGCGCACATCGCCTACGTGCCGGACGGGCGCGTCGTCGGCCTCTCCAAACTGTCGCGGCTGGTCGGCGTGTACGCCAGCCGCATGCAGACGCAGGAGCGTCTCACCGCCGAGATCGCCGCCGCGCTCGAAAAACACCTCAAGCCCAAAGGCGTCGCGGTGATGATCGAGGCGGAGCATTTCTGCATGAAGCTGCGCGGCGTCGGTGAAGCCCACGCCGTGACCGTCACGACGCGCTTTGGCGGGCTCTACAAAAAAGACGCCGCCGAGCGCGAAGATTTTCTTAAAATGGTGCAGGCTTAAGGCTTCGGCGGCGGTGGTGGCGGCGGCGTAAACCCCAATAACGTCTCACGGTCTTTCGGCGGCGGAGGCGGGACGTTCGGCAGCGTGTCCGCGCCGTTGACGTCGGCGCCTTTGTCGATCAGCATTTTCACGATTTTTGCATCCGGCGTCGCTTCCGGTTTTCCGGCGGCGTTTTCCGGCGGTCTTTCGCCGCGCTCGGCGGCGGCCTTGCGGTTGAACAGGTCGCGCACGGTCTCCATCAGTACCAGACGGGGATCCTTGCCGTGCAGCGCGGCTTCTTTGGCGAGGATGCGGGCTTTGGCCGCGGCCTTCATTTCCGCTTTGGCGGCCTGGACGTCCTCGGCCTTTTTCTTGTCCCGTGCGGCGGTTTCGGCCGGATCTTCCGGTGCCAGACCCTGCAGCTTGTCGTGCATCTTGTGCCACTTGGACAGCCAGTCAGGCAGAGTCTTCTCCGGCTTGTCTTGCGCGGAGTCGCCCCTTTCCGATGATGTCTGGCGCTGCGGGTCCATATTGTTCATTCCCATGAAATACAGTGCATCCTATCCCGCCTTGTATTATATGTCAAATACAAAGGTAATATGCGACTGAAAATAAAAGGAAAAAATATGAATTGCAAGCCCAAAAAGGGATCGAAAACCGCTTTTAGGGCATAAATTGCTCTTTGATGATCCGTTCGGCGAGGTTCATATCGGGATCGAAGAGCAGGGAGATCTCGATGGCCTTGTCGCGCCAGATCTCGACGCTGTCGACGTCGCGCACTTCGGTGAAGTCGGCGACGGCGGCGACGGGGCGGTTTTGGGCATCGATGACCTCGAGGCGGATGCGCGAGGAGAGCGGCAACAGCGCGCCGCGCCAGCGGCGGGGGCGGAAGGGGCTGAGCGGGGTCAAGGCCATGATGCCCGCGCCGAGCGGGATGATCGGCCCGTGGGCGGCGAGGTTGTAGGCGGTCGAGCCCGCGGGCGTGGCGGCGATGATGCCGTCGCAGGTGAGTTCGTCGAGCCGCACCGTGCCGTCGACCTTGATGCGCAGCTTCGCCGTCTGGTGCGTTTCGCGCAGCAGCGAGACTTCGTTGATGGCGAGCGCGGCGTGGGTTTTCCCGTCGACGCTCTGCGCGCGCATGTGCAGCGGATTGATGCGCACGGTTTGCGCCCTGGCGAGACGCTCCACCAGGCCGTCCGCGCTGTATTCGTTGAGCAGAAAGCCGACCGAGCCGCGGTTCATGCCGAAGACGGGCTTTCTGTGGCGGATGCTGTCGTGCAGCGCGCGCAGCATCAGCCCGTCGCCGCCGCAGGCGACGATGACGTCGGCCTCTTCGAGCGGCGTGTCGCCGTGTTCCGCGGCGAGCGGGTCGCGTCCGGCTGTGGCCTTGGGCGTGTCGGCGGGATAAAAGTGAATTTTCATGTTCTCTATAATGTCAGGCTTTCGCCGCTTTGGAAAGGGCGGCGTTTTCAATCGCAAAGGCGTGATTGAGCGGTCTTGCGGCTGTGCCTTTGCTGCCAAAGGCATGATCCGCCGCACCGTGCAGGAAGTTGATGCCGCGCCCGACGGCGAAGGGCAGGTCCAGGCCCTGCGCGAGGCTGACGGCGACGGCGGAGGCGAGCGTCGAGCCGAGGCCGAGCGTGCGTTGGGGGTCGAGGGCGGGCAGTTCGTAGACTTTTTCGCCGTTGTCCATCGCCAGCAGGTAGAGGGTTTTTTCGCCGCCGGCAAGCGCGACCGCGCCCGCTTTCAGCAGCACGGCTTCCGCGCCGAGCGTGCGCATCATGCCGGTGGCGTGGCGCATGTCGTTCTGGTCGCGGATCTTCATGCCGGTGAGCAGCTCCGCCTCGCGCAACGACGGGGTCAGCACGGCGGCGCGGATAAACAGGCGGCGCTTGAGCAGCGCGATCGATTCCTCGTCCATGATCTGCTCGCGCACCGACGCGCTGCCGCTGCGCACGATGATCGAAGGATCGATGACGACGGGAATGTCCGCGTTGCGGTATTTGTCGAGGACGTTGGCGACGGCGTCGATGACGCCCGCGTTGACCAGCGTGCCGACCTTGACCGCGCCGCCTCCCTCCGCCATGCCGAGGCCGGCATCCTCGAGCACGACGCGCATCTGCTGTTCGACGAACCACGGCTCCAGCGTTTCGATATGCGCGATGCCTTTGGTGTTTTGCGCCGCGACGGCGGCGGTGGCGGTCATCGCGTAGCCGCCAAGCGCGAGAACGGTCTTGATGTCGGCCTGCAGGCCGCCTGCGCCGCTGGAATCGGATTTGCCGATGGTCAGTACTTTTCCCGCCATTGTCTTAAGCCTTTCGCCGGAGCTCAGGCGCGCGCCGCCGCGCCCTGCGGGGTTTCGTGCGCCGTGCCGTCCTGCAATTCTACAAACGCGCGCAGCTCCTGCACAACCTCTTTGACGCGGTTTTCATCGTCGCCTTCGGCCATGATGCGGATGACGGGCTCGGTGCCGGACTTGCGCACGAGAATGCGCCCCGCCGCGCCGATCTTGTCCTCCGCTCTGCGGATGGCGGCCTGCATCGGTCCGCTATCGAGCGCGAGCGGCGCTTTGGTCTTGACGCTGACCAGCAATTGCGGCACGGGGCTGAAAACGCGGCAGATCTCGCTGGTTTTCCCGCCTTCGGACTGGCAGACGACCGCGAGCACCTGCAGCGCGGCGATCAGCCCGTCGCCGGTGGTGGCGTAATCGCCGAGAATGATGTGGCCGGACTGCTCGCCGCCGACGTTATAGCCGTTGGCGCGCATGTGATCGACGACGTAGCGGTCGCCGACCGGCATGCGCTTGAGATCGAGGCCGAGGCCGTCGAGAAATCTTTCGAAGCCGAGGTTGGACATTACGGTCGCGACCACGCCGCCGCCCTTGATCTGTCCGGACTTCTGCCACGATTGCGCGATGAGCGCCATGATCTGGTCGCCGTCGACGATCTCGCCTTTTTCGTCGGCGATGATCAGGCGGTCGGCATCGCCGTCGAGCGCGAGGCCGATGTCGGCGCCGTTTTCAATCACCGCCTGACGCATGCGCGCGGGCGCCGTCGCGCCGCAATCGCGGTTGATGTTGGTGCCGTCCGGCGCGACGCCGACGGGCACGACCTCCGCGCCGAGTTCGTACAAGATGCGCGGCGCGACTTTATAGGCGGCGCCGTTGGCGCAGTCGACGACGATCTTGAGCCCTTCGAGGCGCAGGCCCTTGGGAAAAGTGTTCTTGACGAATTCGATGTAGCGGCCCTTTTCGTCGTCGAGACGCGCGGCGCGGCCGAGGTCGGCGGCGGGCACCAGCTTGTACGAACT